>CANROM010000001.1 GCA_947632225.1 uncultured Clostridia bacterium
CCTTTTAAGTTTATCTCTGGGTCATAATCTGACTCTTCTAATCTTTTTAATATCTCTATTTTTCCTCTTTTTACATAATCTACTGAAACTTGTTCTACTGTTATGTGCTCTTGATTTTGTGCTCTATTATCTCCTACAACAGTATAAATAGTTTCATCTATATTATATCCTTCTGGTGCCTTAGTTTCTTTTACATAATATGTTCCTGTTCTGATATATTTAGATTCTGCATATAAGTATCCAGATGCATCTTGTTTATCTACTACAATTGTATCTACAGGCTCAGATAAAACACCATTGTTATTTTTTCTGTAGATTGTATATTCTGCTCCTCTAATTACAGCGTCACCTAAAGTATAATCTTCTGCATCAGAAGGTAATTTTTCTGCATCTTTCTTTATTACTCTTATCTTCATCTCTTTAGATGGGTCTGTTAAGTTTACAGTATATGTTTTTCCATCAGTATCAAAATTTATTTCTTGATTTTGAGCTTTTAAAGATTCAACTGGAACTAAAGTCTCCTCTATTACATATACTCCAAATGTTACATTATTTACTTCACAAATACCATCATCACCTGATATAGTTGTATAATATGTATTTTCTGCTTCTTTAGGAGTTCCTATTGCACTCTTTAAAGTTACTTTAAATTGTGCCCCTTTGAGTTTAATTTCAGGATCATAATCTGTTGCAGATAACGATTTTATTATTTTCAAATTAGATGTCATTGGAGTTTCTGCACATTCAACTGTTTCATATGAAGCTGTTGATGCATCTTGTCCTTGATATGTTATCTCAACTGGTATTCTTTCAGTATATTTTTTATATCCTGTTGATGCCTTTGTCTCAACATAGTAATATCTTCCTATAGGTAGATCTGTTATTCTTTGTGTTTGACCATTAATATCTGTTTCAACAGTTTTTATAACTTGGTTTGCGTTATATTTTAAAGTAGTTCCCTCATATATATTCTCTGCTGCGCACAAATCGAATAAAGCACCTGCTAAAGTTGTATTACCACGTGGACTTGCTCTATTTGCAGCATCATATTTAATAAGTTGAACACTACCTCTTTGATAGTTATCTACGACAACAGCTTGAGATGTCGTATTAGAATATACTTCTGCTGTTGTTGGGTTGCTGTTCTTAATCATATTAACTGGTGCATTTAGTTCAGTAACTGTATATGTTCCTTTTTTAACATTTTCAAGTAAAGTTGGTGCTCCTGCATTCGTAGTTATCTCTTGATAATATCCATCAGGTCCACTTACTGCAAGTCTTGCTCCTCCAATCCAGTTACCATATTGATCTTGTTTTCCTACTTCAAGATTTCCATTACCACCAGTGTATAATATTTTGAATATACCAGCGCCTGCCTGAGTATGCAATGCAGTAGTTAGTAGTCCTGCTACCAAATAATCATCTGCTACTTTGAATATTCTTATTCTTACTTCCCAAGAAGCATCGTATGGAAATGCTACTCCAGGTCCAACTGGAATCCTTTCGTGTTCTGTATCATATGTAAAGTCTGCAACCTTTCTATCGTTATGTACACACTTTAAGTAATATGTAGAATGTGGAATTGTTATTCCATCAACTGTAGTTTCTTGTTTAACGGTAACGACGTGCTGTATCATTGTATCATTTTTAACAAGATTATTTAAATCTACTGTTCCACCTTTATATATAATATGAACAAGATCTTCCCAGCTTGAATCACTAGCAACATTATATATAGGTAAAGGATTTTGAAGTCCCCATCCTTCTTGTATATATCTATCACTATCGTATGGATCTGCTACATATCTATCTTCTACTATATCTCTTCCTTTTATAGTTATTACTTGTCCTTCATATGGTATTTGATCAATAGTCCATTGACCAATTTCACTATAAGGAATCATATCTTGATCAGTAGCAATGGTTGCAATTCCATAGCTATTAGCTAAATTTTCCTCAACATTTTCTTCACTTATGCTAATATTTAGCTTTTGTACTTCATTAGGTAATACGTTAACCACTAGTATACCTTGATCTTTGTAGTATTCAAATTTATCTGTTTTTGCTTCATTAACTGTTACTTTAAAATAGTTTTCATCTATAGCATTTCTAGCTTCTTGGTCCAATGCAATTTCTACACCGAACTTAGTAGCATAAGATTCTACTGTAGCTTTTCCACTAGTAGCAAAATTTCCATTTATATTTTCATCTTTTTCTACTGAAACTTCAAAAGTTGTATTAGGATTTTGTGAATTTACTATTTGTAATAACTCTACTTGTACATTTAATAATCCTGCACCATTTTTATCCTCTGCCTGATATCTCTTAGGAACATATGCTATACCCGTATCATAATCATAAATAGCATCACTTATTTTTTCTCCATTTAAGTTAGTGTAGGCAAAGCTATGATCTGCTACATATGTGTCTGTTGACTCATGCATTGTATCAACATATCCTACATAGTAGTTACTATCTTCATCTACATCATATAGTAGTATTCCAGTAGCATTTACCATTACAAACGCCTCTGGTGTTTCATCATACATAGAATTTATTTTCTTATCTTCACCTAAAAGTGTACCATCAGCCATTATGTTTTTAGTATATATTATATCTTTAGGCTCAAATTTCTTCATAGTTGCATAATCACTATTTATATTTTGCCTTATATACTCTTCTACATCTAATACTTCATTAGATTTTATAGAAGCAACATCAATGTCTAATCCATCATTATCTATTAAAGTTGTTTTTATGTTGCTCATATTAACAGCAGAAACTTTTGCATTATTTATTGTTACTGTTGCAACTAAAACAACAATCAGCATAGTAACGATACACGTAATTTTGTTAATTTTCATAAATTTCCCCCTTCATATATAAACTCAATCTGACATACTTATATTTTATATCATCGAGAAAAATTATAACAGATACTTTATAATATATGATATTTTTTATACCGTATATTACATTCATAAAATTTTAAAATTACATTTACATTTCTTTTGAATAGAACTTTAAAAAATAAAGACCAGTAAAAACTGGTCTTTAAAACATTTATTCTTCTATTTCTTCATCGTCGTCTTCTACATTATCTCTTCTCTTAAGAAGTGGATATAGAACAACATCTCTTATATTATAACTACTTGTTAAGAACTGTAGAAATCTATCTATACCAAGTCCCCAACCTGAAATTGGTGGCATGCCATATTCCATAGCTTTTATATATTCATGGTCAATACTCATTGCCTCTTCATCACCATTATCTTTTAGTTTATTTTGCTCAATAAGTCTTCTCTCTTGCTCTTGTGAATCTACAAGCTCTGAATATCCATTTATTATCTCTTGTCCATTTACTATAAGTTGGAATCTATCTGTTAATGCTGGATTTTCATCATTACTTCTTGCAAGTGGAGACAAATCTATTGGATGTCCTGTTAAGAATGTAGGCTTTATTATATATGGTCTACTTACTTTCTTATATAGCTGATCTATTAAGTTTCCTCTTCCAAGGCTTTCAATATTTTCAGCTTCTAATTGGATATTTTGTCTTCTTATTTCTTTTAATAATTCTTCTGCTGTAGGATACTTGTCTATGTCTATTCCACAGTCTTTTATTAGTAAATCTCTAAATGAAACCTCGTCCCATTCAGCACCAAAATCTATGTCTTTTCCACTTATATTAACTACTAAATTACCATCAAATAGCTTATCTATAATGTAGATTATCATCTCTCTCATTAGTTTCATATTATCTCTATAATTATAATATGCACTATATCCTTCAATCATTGTAAAGTCTTGTAAATGGTTAACACTTATACCTTCATTTCTGAAGTCTCTTGCTATCTCAAATACATTTGTAAATCCACCAACGACTAATTTTTTTAGGGTTAATTCTGGAGATATTCTTAAATATACATCTGCATCATAAGTATTATGGTGAGTTATAAATGGTCTAGCAGTAGCTCCAGAAGCAGTATTTTGTAGTACAGGTGTATCTACTTCAATAAATCCTTTTGACCATAAAAATTCTCTTAAAACTTTAATAAACTGTGATCTAAGTAGAAATCTTTTCTTAGTATCATCATTCATTATTAAATCTAAGTGTCTTTCTCTATATAGCATTTCTTGATTAGAAATACCATGGAATTTTTCTGGTAGTGGTCTTAAAGCTTTTCCTAAAAACTCATACTTTTTAACTTGTATAGATTTTTCACCAGCTTGTGTTACAAAAGTGTCTCCTTCTACTCCTATAAAGTCTCCTATATCTACAGTAGAATGTAATAATTGATAGTTTTCCTCTCCAAGATCATCTTTTTTAAATACAAGTTGTATTTTTCCTTCTATATCTCTTAGATCCATAAAACTAATCTTACCCATTTTTCTTTTAGACATTACACGTCCAGCTACTCTTACATTCTTTACACCTTCTCCTAGCTCTCTAACGGCCTTTAAAGAATGTGTTATCTCATATCTTTCAGGATGAACGCTAATTCCTAATTCCTTTAGCTTGTTCTCTTTTTCCATACGAACTTTCTTTAATTCACTAATATCTCCCATTCAATGCTCACTCCTAAACTTTTATTTTTTCTTATATTCTCTTTATATCTACTAGTCTATATTTTGAAATTCCTGCAGGTGTTTCAACTTCAAAATCTTCACCTTTCTTTTTACCAATTAAGGCTTTTCCTACAGGTGATTCATTTGATATTTTATTTTCTGCAATGTTAACTTCTGTTGCACCAACGATACTATATGTTATTTCTTCATCGAACTCATAATCATATACAGTAACTTGTGTTCCAACACCAGCTTTTCTAGTAGAAATCTCGTGGTCAGCTACTACTTTTGCGTTTCTTATTGTAGCTTCCATTTCAGCAATTTTTGCCTCTAGTATTGCTTGCTCATTTTTAGCTTCTTCATATTCAGAGTTTTCAGATAAGTCTCCGAATTCTCTAGCTACTTTTATTCTTTCAGCGACCTCCATTTTTCTTGGTCCTTTTAAATATTGTAACTCGTCAACGAGCTTTTTATATCCTTCTTCTGTTAACATTATTTCTCTATCTTCCATAAAATTACCTCCTAAAATTTAACACTACTATTATACACTATTTGTCAAGCATTATTCCACCTACAAGTATACATAGTTTACCTAATTTAGTTTTTTTAAATCTTGATGTTTTTAAACCTAATACGGAAAATATATTATATAAATTTTTTTCGTATTTCTTATACATCAAATAAGTGTTAGATTTAACATCTAAATCACTATCATTATAGTCTAAGATAAATGAGCTATTATTATATTCTAACTTATAATTTTGTGAGAACATAAGGAGTATATTATAATCTACTTTATGTAATTTGTCAATAGTTTCAATAGCTGTACCTTCACTATAATTGATATTTTCAGTATACTCTTTTACCTCTCCTAATATTTTAGGATTGCTAACTAAAACATCTAACACTTTATACTTTTTAATATAAAAATCTATTTTTTCTTTTACACATTTATCTAAATTATCTATTATTACTAGAACTTTAATATTTTCTATTTTTAAATTATTTTTTTCTATATACTCATTTATGTATATTACGTCATTGCAAGTTAAATTATTTTGCTCAGTAACAATCATGTTACATTTTATAGTTGTAGTTAATAAAGATAATACATAATCATCATCTTGTAAATATTTGCTTGTAACAATATATGTAAAGTTATTTCTAAACATAATTTTCAATGTTACCTTTAAAATAGCCGTATTTACTTTATTACTAATTATTAGAGCAAATATATTATTATTCATTTTTGTAATATAAAATCCAAAATGTTTATACATATATTTATTAAATTTAGATGTTATATTACCATCACTAGTATCTATAAAAAGAATATTCATATATAACCTCACTAATTTGTTATATATGAATACTTCTTAATATATATTACTTTTTAACTATATTTTTTATTACGTTTGTTTTTGTTCTATCTAGTTTTTTAATAAGCAATTCTCTTAGAGAATCTGCTGTTAAATCTCTAGTTAATTTTCCTCCCTCTGCAAGAGAAATTGTTCCTGTTTCTTCAGAGACTACAACAACTAGTGCATCAGATATTTCTGTAATACCAACAGCAGCTCTATGTCTTGTCCCAAGATTTTTAGGTACAGAAACTTCAGATGCAAGTGGTAATATGCATTTAGCTGCAAGTATCTCTGATCCAGAAATAACTATCGCTCCATCATGAAGTGGTGTTCTTGGCATGAATATATTTTGAATAAGTTCAGATGTAACTTTAGAATTAAGTGGTACTCCTTCTCTTAATACCTCTGAAACTTTAGTATTCCTTTCAAAAACTATTAAAGCCCCTATCTGTTTCATTGACATTATCTCAGTAGCTTTAGTAACTTCAGATATAGCATGCTTAACTAAAATGTTATCATCCATATCAAAAACATCTACAAGTTTACTTCTACCTAGCTTTTCAAAAACATTTCTAAGCTCAGGCTGAAACACAATAAGTAATAATATTATTCCGTATGACATAAAATTATCTAATAAGAATGTAAGTATTACCATATTAGATAGCTTTGCTACAGTATATATAACTGCAAGTACTAATATTCCCTTAACAATTTGTCCAGCTCTTGTTTTTTTAATTATTTTAGCAATGTATATAATTATTGTTACTACTAAAACAATATCTATAGCTGTTATAAAATATCTCCATGGACTTGTTAGATTTAACACATTAGCAATAAAAGATACCATTCCTTTAAGGGATTCTACAATGTTTTGCATAAATCTTCCTCCCTTGATAGTATTATTGTATTGCTGCTACTAGACCAGCAAAAACAGAGAAAATCATTGTAAAAGTGATTACTCCTACTACAACATAAGTAGCGACTTTGCTTTTAATGCTAACTTCTTTTTTACCATTATTTTTCATTTCATTTTCCCCCTTACAACCTAACTATCTATATATTAAATTTATCTTCAAACCAAGAATCAAGATCCTCGATTTTTACCCTAACTTGTTCCATTGTATCTCTGTCTCTTATTGTAACAGACTTATCTTCTACAGAATCAAAATCATAAGTAATACAATATGGTGTACCTATTTCATCTTGTCTTCTATATCTTTTTCCAATACTTTGTGACTCATCATAATCTACCATATATTTCTTAGCAAGCATTTTTTGAACTTCTTTTGCTCCGTCTGCAAGTTTTTTAGAAAGTGGTAAAACTGCAATTTTAATTGGTGCTAAGAATGGATGTAAATGTAGTACAACTCTTGTATCATCTTCTGATACTTTCTCTTCTTCATACGCATTGCATAAGAAAGCTAGTGCAACTCTATCACATCCAAGTGATGGCTCAATACAATATGGTACATATTTTTCATTTGAATCTGGCTCAGTATATGTCATATCTTCTCCAGAGAATTTCATGTGTTGTGATAAATCAAAATTTGTTCTATCAGCAATACCCCATAATTCTCCCCATCCGAATGGGAAATAGAACTCAATATCTGTTGTTGCAGAGCTATAGTGAGATAATTCTTCTTTAGAATGATCACGAAGTCTAATATTATCCTCTTTCATTCCAAGATTTAATAGCCAATTTCTGCAAAAGTCTTTCCAGTACTTATGCCAGTCTAAATCAGTTCCTGGTTTACAGAAGAATTCAAGCTCCATCTGTTCAAATTCTCTTGTTCTAAATGTAAAATTACCAGGTGTTATTTCATTTCTAAAAGCTTTACCTATTTGAGCAATACCCATAGGTAATTTCCTTCTAGTAGTTCTCATAACATTTTTAAAGTTAACAAATATACCTTGTGCTGTTTCTGGTCTTAGATATATTGTTGCTGTATTATCTTCTGTTACACCTTGGAATGTTTTAAACATCAAGTTAAATTTTCTTATATCTGTAAAATTAGTTTTACCACATTTAGGACATGGTATCTTATTATCTACAATAAAATCTACTAATTGTTGGTCACTCATTCCATCAGCAATCATATCTTTTCCTTGAGAAAAAGCCCATTCTTCAATTAGTTTATCTGCTCTATGTCTAGTCTTACATTCCTTACAGTCAATAAGTGGATCTGAAAAGCCACCAACGTGTCCAGAAGCTACCCAAGTCTGTGGATTCATAAGTATAGCTGCATCTAGTCCAACGTTATACTCACTTTCTTGAATGAACTTTTTTCTCCAAGCAAGTTTTACATTGTTTTTTAATTCTGTTCCAAGTGGGCCATAGTCCCAAGTATTTGCAAGTCCACCATATATTTCAGAACCAGGATAAATATATCCTCTATTTTTACACAAATTTACTAATTTTTCCATTGAATCAATCATGAATTATCTATTCTCCTTCCAGTAATTATTTTATCTCGACATCTATAATATCTTTTTCATCTTCTATTATATTATCTGATTCAGTATTAAATACTATATGAAATTTAGAATCTTGAATATAGAAATTCTCTAGTCCTGTTATTTCATATTTGTATTCAGACTCTTTAATGTATCCATTTGAAACTACATAGTCTTTTACTTGTTTTTTTAGTATATCTTTATATTCAAGTCCAAGCATGTCTAGAACAACATCACTTTGTGCTAAAGTTTTTTTAGAAGACAAATCCACATTATATGTTGTCAATTTTTCAGATGTTACTTTTTGTGAATCTGTATCTATTATTTGTTGTTTAATAAGTATAGATACTATCTTTCTAACTCCAACAATATTATCATAATATGTATATGTAACATTAAAAGAGTAATTGCTCTTTGCACTCTTCATCTGTTCTTTTAAAGTTTCAAATCTTTCTGTATATTCACTCTGTATACTAGCATTAAGTTCAGTAATTTCTTTACCATCAACATAAATCATTGGTAGATGAATATCACTAACAAATTTTGAAGTGCTTTTATCTATAGAGCTTTTTTCATTTATTTCATAGTTAAGATTCATTGCTTGTTCCAATTTTTCTGCGTCTGTTGGCTCAACATTCTCTAAACTATGAGACTCTGTTGTTTTTATTTCACCAGACAATCCCAGCATTTTAGGGTTGTCCTCATTTTTTATAGCATAAGCTACAAAAGAACCTCCAACAATTAAAAACACTGCAACTACAATAGCAGGTATCTTAGTTGTTTTTCTTCTTTCTGTATACCTAATTGTTTCCATTTACTATCACCCTCGCGTACATTTTACTATAAAATTTCTATCATTTCAACATTTTTAAACATTTATTTAAGTTTTACTATTGATGTTATGTTTATTTCTATTCCAAATAAATTTATTCCAGTCATTGTTTCGATTTCATGTATTATTGCATTTTTTACATGAGTACTAAGAGTAGGAATATTAACACCAAATACAATTTGTAAGTCTATTTCTATTCTCATACCATCAATGTATTTTTCAGTAAAAACTTTTTGCACTCTGCTTACGCCATCAATTCTTTCAACAGCACAAGTAACAATCTGCTTAATTACATTGTCTGATATAACAAATTTTCCTAAATAACTATATGTAGGTCTTATTATTGTCTTTTCAGAAGATTCTGCTTCATACATATTACTGCTTTCTCTTCTAAAAATATCAAACATTCTAAGCGGATCCATAAAATACCCAGAAAACTGTTTTTTTATTTCAAAAGTTGGAACAGGTACAACATGCTTTCCTTCTTCATATCTAGACTTTCTAGCTTCTTCTATCTTTTCAGGAGAAGCCACATCTTCAATATAAATTGTCTTTTCTATCTTTCCTAATTTTAGATTTTCTGCTATTTTTTCTACCATTTCATCTGAAGTACCAAGAATAAGAATTTTATCTATCTTTTCTTTCTTTATAGCTTTAATCATCTCACTTCTTCGATCTTCGTATAAGAAAATAGCAGCTTTAACTGAAGCAATTTTACTTGCCTCAGTTTTAGCAGATCTACCAGCTACAACTTTAGTTTCATTTATTAGTATTGCATCATCAATTATATATTTAATATCTAAAGACTTTGCAACTTTTAACGCATTATAGCTTTTTCCTGTTCCTGTTTTACCAACAAATGCATATACTTGCATCTAAACACCTCTAAACTTTCATAGCGTCCTTTGCAGAAAGGCTAAATTTTCCTTCTTCTTTATTTATTTCTACAACTTTTACTAAAATTTCATCTCCAACATTTAGTACATCTTCAACTTTATTTACTCTTTCTTTTGAAATCTTAGAAATATGTAATAATCCTTCTTTACCTGGTAATATTTCTACTAGTGCACCAAATTGTAGTATCTTAGTTACTTTTCCCATGTATACTTCGTTCAATTCTACATCTCTTGTTAAAGACTCTATTGTACTAATAGCTTTGTCTAACATTTCTTGATCAACACCAGCAACATATACTGTTCCATCATCTTCAATATCAATTTTTACATGAGTTTCATCAATTATCTTATTTATTGTTTTTCCACCAGATCCAATTACATCTCTTATTTTATCTGGATTTATCTTAATTATTTCAATCTTTGGAGCATATTTTGAAACTGTTGGACGTGGTTTATCTATTGCTTTTAGCATTACTTCATCTAATATGTAATTTCTAGCTTTGTGTGTTCTTGCAAAAGCTTCTTCTATTATTTCATATGATAATCCATCTATTTTTATATCTACTTGTATAGCAGTTATTCCGTTTTTTGTTCCAGCAACTTTAAAGTCCATATCTCCAAAGAAATCTTCTATACCTTGGATATCTGTTACCATTATATAATCATCTGTGTTGCCATCTTTTGTAAATAGTCCTGTAGATATACCCGCAACAGGAGCTTTAATTGGTACACCTGCATCCATTAGTGCAAGTGTTGAACCACAAACACTTCCTTGTGAAGTAGATCCGTTAGAGCTTAATACTTCAGATACAACTCTAATAGTGTAAGGGAATTCTTCTTGAGAAGGTATAACTGGCTCTAAAGCACGTTCTGCTAATGCTCCATGTCCAATTTCTCTTCTTCCAGGTCCACGTGATGCTCTAGCTTCTCCAACACTATATGGAGGCATATTATAATGATGCATATATCTTTTTTGTTCTTCTTCATCTAGTCCATCTAATTCTTGAACATCTGATGCACTTCCAAGTGTTACCATAGATAGTACTTGTGTTAGTCCTCTAGTAAATAAAGCACTTCCATGTACTCTTTCAAATAGTCCTACTTCAGCACTTAATGGTCTAATCTCATCATTTGCTCTGCCATCAACACGTTTGCCTTCTTTAATTATTAAATCTCTTACAGCTTTTTTCTCAGCTTTATATAAAGCTTCAGCTACCATTGATTTATTTTCTTCGTATGTTTCTTCGCCATATTTATTTTTATATTCTTCAATTACAAAGTTATTTACAGCTTCTACATTCTCGTCTCTTTCGTTTTTATCCTTTGTTTGAACTGCTTCTTTCATTTTGTCATAAGCAATATCTTTAATAAAATCTGCAAGTTCATCTGGAATTGCAAAAGACTTATACTGAGCTTTTGGCTTTCCAATTTCTGCTTTAATGTTATATATAAATTCGCATAAATTTTTAATTTCTTCATGTGCTACTTTAATAGCTTCAAGCATTTTATCATCAGGCACTTCCTTTGCACCTGCTTCAATCATACATATCTTTGTTGGTGTTGCAGATACTGTCAAATCTAAAGTAGATTTTTCTCTTTGCTCTAAGTCTGGGTTTAATACAATTTCTCCATCTACTATACCAACTTTTACTGTTCCAACTAGTGTATCAAAAGGTATATCTGAAATATTAAGAGCAATTGATGCGCCTACTGATGCTGGTATCTCAGGTAATATATCTGGGTCTACTGCTAAAACTAAAGCATCTATTGCTGTGTCATTTCTGTAATCTTTTGGAAATAGTGGACGTAAAGGTCTATCTATTACACGTGATACAAGAACAGCCTTTGTTGAAGGTTTTCCTTCTCTTTTGATGTAACCACCAGGTATTTTTCCTACTGAATATAGTCTTTCTTCATAATCTACAGACAATGGTAAGAAATCTATACCCTCTTTTGGTTCTTTAGACATGTTAACATTTACAAGTACAGCTGTTTCGCCATATCTTACTAAACATGAACCATTTGAAAGATTTGCCATCTTTCCTACTTCTACTACTAATTTTCTTCCTGCAAAACTAGTTTCAAATTTTTTATACATTTCTATTCCTCCTAAAAATACATTTAGCAATAATAGGTTTGTAATAATAATTTCTAAACATCAATTTAGATATTCACAAATTATTACTACAATTACACCTACCATTACTAGTATATAATTATACAATAAATAATATTATTCTTCAAGTAAAATAGGAAAAACCTAAAAATTTTATTAGCAAAAAAGATAGGTAGTTACCTACCTATCTAATTTTTGTTATTATGCTTTTCCAGCACAACCTAATACATTCTCTATTTTATGTTTTACCATTTCTTTAACAGCAGTTCTTGCTTGACCTAGATATGTTCTTGGATCAAATACATCTGGCTTATTAGTAAAGCACTCTCTGATGTTTGCTGTCATTGCAAGTCTTATATCACTATCTATGTTAATTTTACATACAGCCATAGTTGCAGCTTTTCTTAGCATATCTTCTGGAACACCTTTAGCACCTGGAATATTTCCGCCATATTTATTGCACATTTCTACAAATTCTTGTGGTACAGATGAAGCTCCATGAAGTACAATAGGAAATCCTGGTAATCTCTTTCCAACTTCTTCTAGTATATCAAATCTAAGTTTTGCATCTCCTTTAAATTTGTATGCACCATGACTAGTTCCAATTGCTATTGCAAGAGAATCGCAGCCTGTTCTTTTTACAAATTCTACTGCTTCGTCTGGGTTTGTATACATTGCATCATCTGAAGAAACATTAACATCATCTTCAACTCCTGCAAGCTTTCCAAGTTCTGCCTCAACAACAACTCCTCTTGGATGTGCATACTCTACTACTTTTTTAGTAAGTTCTACATTTTCCTCAAAGCTATATTTTGAGCCATCTATCATTACAGATGTAAAGCCACTATCTATACAATCTTTACAAGTTTCAAAGTCTGCTCCATGATCTAGATGTAGAACAACTGGTATATCTTTTCCAGCTTGTTTATTACATTCAATTGCTGCTTCTACTAATTTTTTTAGATATATTGGGTTAGCATACTTTCTAGCACCAGCAGATACTTGAAGTATAACTGGTGAATTAGTCTCATTTGCTGCTTCCATAATACCTTGAATTATCTCCATGTTGTTAACATTGAATGCACCAATAGCATATCCTCCTTCATAAGCTTTTTTAAACATTTCTTGTGTTGTTACAAGTCCCATAAAAATACCTCCTTAATTATTATTCTTTTTTCTACGTTCAATCGCGTATTCTTCTTGTTTTTGTTTATTTTTAAGATTTTCTTGATAGTTTTTCTTTTGTATATCATCATTTATTTCTTTTTCGGCCTGCTCTGGTGTAATTTCTAGTGATGTATTACTTCTTAACGTATTAAGAAAATCTTCATTGCTTCTTTCTTGCTCATCTCTAACTTCGCTCTTTGTTTCGCTTATTGAGCTTTTTGGCTCAACTTGCTCAATATTCTCGCTATAAACTCTTTTAGAAGTTTGAGCATCACCAACAGCTTTAGCGCTGTCATACTCGCCTTTTTCAAGTTGTTCCTCTTGTTTTGCATTTGAGTATTCTAAGTTCTTTAGTTCTCTATTTTCTTGTTGTAATGTAGTTTTATCCACATATTCTGCAACTTTAGACTCAGTTACCTTTTCAGATTTTCCAGAGTTCTTAAAGCTTGCACTATCAAAATCATTATTAATTGCTGTTTTATTTTCGACTCCAGCCACTCTAGCTCTTTTTTCATTTTTTGCTTGAGATTGCAACTCTTTAGTATATTCTTGAAGTGATGGTACTTTTTGTACTAAATCTAAATTTGCCTCCTCATAGTCTTTTTTATACAAAGCTTTTTCTTGTGGAGATTTATTAGGATTAGTTAATGCATTTATATACTCTCTATATTTTGCTTCTCTAATCTTGTACAGTCTATTTATCTCTGCTACTCTATCATCATTTCGTGCATTTATACCATTTTGATCATAATCAAATTTACGTTCAAAATTCTCTCTCTTTTTAGTTATTTTTTTATCTGTAGAGAAGTTCTTACCAGAAGAGTTATAATACATAAGTTCTAGTTTTTCCAAGTTTTTCTCGTATGCTATCATCTCAACAGCACTATCAGTACTAACGGCCATATCCATTTTATCAAACTGAGCATCTTTAGCATTTAAAACTTTACTAGTATAATCATCATACATTCTATTATATGCAGCTTTATATACTCGTCTTTTAAGTTCTTCTTTTCTGTCTTTAGGATTTTCTTCTAGTTCTTCTTTTTCTTCTAATACATCCTTTTTAACTTCATCTTTAGTTTCTTTGTCTACGCCCTTTAAATTTTCGTCTACTTCTTTTTCAACTTGTTGCTCTTCTAATAGTTTTCTATTTAAGTCATCACGTGATAAATTTAAATATTTTTTCATGAGCTCTTGTTGAACATCTTTTTTAGTAGTTTTACTATACTTTTCAAGTATAGTGTCGTTTATATTCTCAGTTTCCTTAAATTTAAACCTTGACATATTTTGTATTTCTTTATATGTCTTGTTTACTTCCTTATTTCCATAAACTCTAGCTAACTCGTCTTGTGCATCACCATTTGCCATAAAAAGTCTATCAAAAAATCCCATTATATCCCCTCTTTTCAAACTTATTCTACTATATATTGTTATATTTTTCAATAGAAATATTAAAAAACTAAATCCAAACTTACAGGACAGTGATCACTACCAAGTACCTGTGTATATATCTTTGTATCCTTTATTTTATCTTTTAATGCTTCTGATACAATAAAATAATCTAATCTCCAACCTATATTCTTTTCTCTTGCATTTCTCATATATGACCACCAAGAATATTCAACTTTATCTGGATATAAGTATCTAAATGTATCAATAAATCCAGAAGCTAAAAGTCTAGTCATTTTCTCTCTTTCATCGTCTGTAAAACCTGCACTAAAGTGGTTAGTTTGTGGATTTTTTATATCTATTTCTTCATGTGCTACATTTAAGTCTCCACAATATACAACAGGCTTTCTCTCTTCAAGCTTTTTAAAATACTTTAGCATTTCATCTTCCCATCTCATGCGATATTCTAATCTTTCAAGTTCTCTCTTAGAATTAGGAGTATAACAGTTAACAAGATAAAAATTATCATATTCAAGTGTAATTATTCTTCCCTCTTGGTCATGTTCCTCTATTCCAAGGCCATAAGTTACACTAATTGGTTCTATTTTAGAAAATACCATAGTTCCAGCATATCCTTTTTTTACTGCACTATTCATATATCTATAATATCCATCAAATTGTATTTCTTCTGCTTGTTCATCTTGCATTTTAGTTTCTTGAATACAAAAAATATCTGCATCTATTTCCTTAAAAAAATCATTGAAGCCTTTAGTAATACATGCTCTTAATCCATTTACATTCCATGTTACAATTTTCATTATTTTTCCCCCTTAAGAAATTTTGTACAAAAACTTGGTCTATGAAGTGGTGTAAGTCCATATTTTTGTATTGCTTCTATATGAGCTTTAGTACCATATCCTTTATGTTTAGCGAACCCGTATTCTGGATATTTTTTATCCCATTCAATTAGCATTCTATCCCTAGTAACCTTAGCAATAATTGATGCAGCTGCAATTGATTCTGATATTGCATCTCCATGTACTACAGTTTTTGCATTAATATCTATATCTATCATTTGATTTCCATCAATTAGAACAAACTCAGGTCTAACTTTTAAATTATCTATGGCCTCTTTCATTGCAAGTTTTGTAGCATTTAGTATATTAACTTCTTCAATAACATCTACATCTTTTACTCCAACACCAACAGCAATTGCCTTATCCATAATCTTGCCATAAACTTCTTCTCTTTTTTTCTCAGATAGCTTTTTAGAATCATTAACTCCCTCTATCATATCATCTTCTTTAAGTATAACAGCAGCCGCAACAACAGGACCACATAATGGTCCACGTCCTGCCTCATCTACTCCACAAATAAGCTTATATCCATTAGAGTATAATTCATCCTCTATCTGTAGCATATGTTTTAGTCTTTCTTCTTCTTTTTCTTTCATATTTCCACCTTTATAATTCTATACATTGTTTATATATCTCGTTTTTATTCACACCCATTTGTTTTGCTACCTTTTTAATAGCCTCTTTTTTATCTATACCTTGTCCTATATATTCTTTTACAAGCTCAACAGGATCTAATTTATCTAATTCTTCTTTTTTCTTTTTTTCAATTTCTAATTCAGATTTCCCCTCAACAATTAGTACGATTTCACCTTTTATACCTTCTTCTTCTATTTTTTCAATTGCCTCTTTAAAGGTAGTATATCTATATTCTTCATGTATTTTAGTAAGCTCCCTACATATGCATATATTACGTTCTCCAAATACCTCATACATATCTTTTAAAGTATATAAAATCTTATGTGGCGCTTCATAAAAAATCATTGTACGTATCTCATCTTTTAATTCTTCTAATCTTTTTATTCTTTGCTTTTTACTAACAGACAAAAAACCCTCAAAAGTAAATCTAGTTGAATCCATACCAGAGCGTACTATGGCTGTTATTAAAGCTGTTGCACCTGGTATAACCTCAATTTTATAATTATTTGATACCAAATATTTTACAAGTCCTTGTCCAGGATCAGATATTATTGGCATACCAGCATCAGATACTAACGCTATATTTTTTCCTTCATCAAGAAGTGAAACCACCATTTCTATCTTATCTGCTTCGTTGTGTCTGTGATAACTAATTTGTGGCTTAGATATATTTAAATGATTTAGTAGCTTTAGTGTTTGTCTTGTATCTTCTGCAAGTATTACATCTACTTGACTTAATGTTTCAATCGCTCTTAAAGTTATATCTTTAAGGTTTCCTATTGGTGTTCCCACCACATAAAGTGTTCCTTTATCTTTACTCTCCATCTTTTTTAGCTCCTATTCCATATATTTGATGTATTTCTTTTGAATATTCTCCATTTTCATCATACTCATATAGAGGTGGTAAGATATTTAGCTCATTACCTCCATAATATACGTATTCAAGAAGTACTATACTTGGCATACTATCTTTAGTTGGATAAACAAATCTTATTCTCTTTGGCTCTAATTTATATTTCCTTGCGACAGTTATTAAATCTGCAAGTCTTTGTGGCTTATGCACAAGATATAGTTTTCCTTTCTGCTTTAGCAATTTACAAGCACATGAGAAAATATCTTCTAAAGTACATTCTTTTTCATGTCTTGCAATGTATTTTACATCGTTGAAATTTTGAGTACCTGTTCCTACTTCTTTGTATGGCGGATTTGATACTACAATATCTACTTTTCTGTCTATATTAAAATCTTTTATATTAAGATTATATGGTATTATTTTCTTCTCAAGAGTGTTTAGTTTAATATTTCTCTCAAGTAAATCATACATTTCTTTTTGTAGCTCTACAGCATATATCTTAGAGCATGCTTTTTTCTGAGAAATAATGATAGATATAACTCCACCACCAGAGCATAAATCTACAATTTCATTTTTACTACTATTTGACTCGACAAAATTTGCTATTAGAACACTATCTATTCCAAAGCAGAAATAGTCTGTATTTTGTATTATTTTTTTGTCATTTATTCCCAAATCATCTATACGTTCTTTTCCCATTGTTTCTTCCTCTAGGTTATTATACAATATAACAGCTATGTTTTCAAGCAATGTTTTTATTACTTTCTCTCTATTTAAACTTAATATTTTTTCTTTTATTTTGCCATATATTGTAGTATAATACCTACAGGAGAATTTATATGAAAATACAATATATTGCACAAAAAAGAGATGAAGGCTTAAGACTCAAGGATGTACTAAAAAAACGTATATATATTTCTACAGAGCTTCTAAAAAAGCTAAAATATTCTAATTCAATTTTAGTAAATAATGAAAATAAATTCGTAAACTACATTGTGAAAGAAAATGATGCTATTACTGTAGATTTAGAAAACTTTATAGCTTCTAAAAGCACTTCAAAATTTGAAGATAAGTTTGTACTAAAAGATGAGCCATTGGATATACTCTATGAAGATGAGTATCTACTAGTAGTAAACAAACCTGCTAATATGCCAACTCATCCAAGCTCAGATAATTATGAAAATACACTTTCTAATATTGTTGCAAGTTATTTAAAAAAGCAAGGTATTTATAACATACATGCTGTAACTAGATTAGATAAAAATACTACTGGAATTTGTATATTTGCAAAAAATGAGTATATACAAGAGTTATTTGTAAGGATAAAAAATAAAATATCACTTAAAAAAGAATACATAGCTATAGTAGATGGACTAGTTGAAAAAGACCATGATATTATCCAAAAAAATATTGCTAGAATGGAAAATACAATAATACTTAGACAGACTGTAGATGAAGACAAAGGTGACTTTGCAAAAACAGAGTATAATGTATTAGAAAGAAACATTGAGAATAATTATACAGTATTAAATGTAATACTTCATACAGGAAGAACACATCAAATACGTGTACATATGATTGATATTGGGCACATACTTCTTGGAGATACTCTTTATGCTGAGCATTATAATATAAAAAACATAGACAAGCTAATAAAAAGACAAGCTTTACACGCGTATAAAGTTAGCTTTAATCATCCAATAACTAATGAGTTTATACAAATATGTGCTCCAATTCCACAAGATATGAAATTGTTAATGAAAAAGTAGGAAATAAAATTTCCTACTTTTTAAATAGCTTTAATGTCTCCGAAAATTCGTCTAGTTGTACACCTCTACTTTCAATTTTTTCTTTTCCAAATTTATATGAAACAGTATTTATAGCTTGTAAAATAAAATTTACTGCTTTACTTTTTCCAATATAAACAAAAGGAGAACCAATTTTAATAGAGCTTACTATGTCATCAGATAGGTTATTCCCTATAACGCATATCTTACCACTATACTTACTAATCAACTCCTCGAATTTTTTTCTTTTATCTTTTCGTAATACAATTAAGTCTAGTTCTAGATTTTGACCATTTTCTTCTAATTTCTTTAGCAGTTCTTCTGCATATACATTCTTGGTTGCTATAAGGATTTCATAACCATTAGATATAATAGTTTTTAAAATATCATTATACACGTTAACTAATTCTTTTGATGCAAACTTTTTGTACAATTTTGAATATATTTGCTTAGTTTGTGCATAGGTTACTTTCCTATCAAAAAGCGAATATACAGCAAGTCTAATTTTAAGCCCTGCATATCCATTTCCAAGTATATCCAGTTTGTTTATTTTCCATAGTATCTTATCCATAAAATGAATAATATTGCTATCTGGAAATAGTGCTGATATTATTAAATTGTCAATTTTTTCAAAATCTATTAACGTACCATCTAAATCGATTAGTAATAGTTTTGACTCCTGAATTTTCGAAATAATATAATTGTCATAATCAGACAAATCTTTAAAGCGTCCCATTTGTTACACCTCTTCCTTTATATAATACTATTTCATTATATCATTTTTTACATAATCTTTCAAGTATTCATAGATAAATTCATCTATTCTGCCATCCATTACAGCTTGAACATTTCCAGTTTCATATCCAGTTCTATGGTCCTTAACAAGCGTATATGGACAAAATACATAAGATCTAATCTGACTTCCCCAACCATTATCTGCAGTTTCACCTTTTATGTTGCTCATCATTTTATCATGATTTTCTTTTTCTAGTTTATATAACTTAGCTTTTAACATTTTCATAGCATATTCCCTGTTTTGCATCTGTGACCTTTCAGTCTGGCAAGTTACTACAATACCACTTGGAATATGTCTTAATCTTACAGCTGATGATGTTTTATTTACGTGCTGACCACCAGCACCACTTGCCCTATAAACTTCCATTTCTATATCTTCTGGCTTAATATCTACAACAATTTCATCAGATATATCTGGAAGCACTTCAAGTGCAGCAAATGAAGTATGTCTTCTACTATTAGCATCAAAAGGAGATATCCTTACTAGTCTATGAACTCCAGCTTCTCCCTTCATATATCCATATGCATTCTCACCCTTAACTAAAAAAGAAACAGACTTTACACCAGCTTCTTCTCCATCTTGGTAATCTAGCACTTCTAACTCGAACTCTTGACGTTGTGCCCATCTTGTGTACATTCTATATAGCATTAATGCCCAATCTTGTGACTCAGTACCACCAGCACCAGGATGTATAGTAATAATTGCATTATTTTTGTCGTACTCCTCACAAAGCAAAGTATTTACCTCTAGCTTTTCTAAATCTATTTCTAGCTTATTTGCAAGTGCTTTTGCCTCTTTAAATGCCTCACTATCATTTTCTTCTTGTGCAAGTTCAAGATAAGTAGATGCGTCCTCGTACTCTTTTTCTACTTTCTCGTACTTTTGTACATCAGACTTTAAAGGTTTCATTTGAGATAATATTTTAGATGAATACTCGTTGTCATTCCAAAAGCCCTCTTTTAGAGTTTCTTCTTCTAACTCACTTAACTTTTTTCTTTTTTCATCCACCTTTATTGCTAATTTTAATGTACTCATTTTGTCTTTTAATGACTCAAGTATTAGTCTAATACTATCAAAATCCATTATATCACTTCCCATATTTCATCTTTTTTCTTTAGCTGATTTGGCTTATATTCAAATTCTAAATACTCATCTTTTGTTGGATGAAAGAATGACAAATAATATGAAAATAGGGCTAAATTTTGTCCCACCTTGTTTATTTTATTGCCATATTTTATATCTCCATACAAAGGATGACCAATATTTGCAAATTGTACTCTTATTTGGTGATGTCTTCCAGTATGTAGGTCTATGTCTACAAGTGAGTAATCTTTACCTTTGTATTTAAAATTCTTTAATACTTTATATTCAAGAACACTCTCTTTAGCACCTTTTTTAGATTTATCTACAACAGATGACATATTTAGTCTTTCGTTCTTTAATATATAGTCTCTTAGTTCTATTTTTTTATCTGAAACAGGTAATGTTCCATTTACGATAGCTAAATACCTTTTTTTAACATTTTTTTGTCTAATATATTCAGATATTCTAGAAGCAGCTTTTGAAGTCTTGGCAAACACCATTACTCCTCCTACCATTCTATCTAGTCTATGTACAAGTCCTAGGTATACGTTTCCAGGCTTATTATACTTTTCTTTTAGATACTGCTTTATAATAGTTAGCATATCTTCATCCCCAGTTTTATCTTCTTGAACAGGAATACCAGGCTCTTTTACTACAACTATTATATGATTATCTTCATATAGCACATTTAAATCTTGCATAAATATCTCCTTATAACGAAAAAACTCCACATATGTGGAGCTACTTTTTTAATTAAGCGTTTTCTTTTTTTTCTTTAATTTCAACTACTTGTTTTTTATTGTAATATCCACATGAAGGACATGCTTTGTGTGAAAGTACTGGTTCACCACAGTTTGGACAAGTAGATAGATTTGTTTCTTCTAATTTCCATGTTGAACGTTTTGTATGTGTTCTTTGTTTTGACCATCTTCTTTTTGGTTGTGCCATTTTATATTCCCTCCTTATAGTCATATACGACTATGCTAAGCATAGGTATTTTTAAGATAATTTGTTACTCGTATATTATATAATAGTTGAAATAAAAAGTCAAGCTATGAATAAAAAATAAATATATTTTATATAACTTATATTTTTTGTCGATTTTCACAAAATTATGTAAATTGAACGTTTTTGCTTTATTTTTACTCCAATCTGTAGTATAATGTTAATGATTTTGGTTTTGAGATACTAATTTTAATAAAGGAGGTAGGATATGCTTAAGGAAGAAACTATTCAAGCATTACTAAAAGTTGATACAAAAAATCCCAACGACAATCGGATGTTAAGGATAATGTCGTGCTCAAACCCAATTAAGGACCTATACGTGTACCACTTATCTGAAGTTAGAGAATCACTTAACAAGTATCCTAATAAATTTGAAGACATGCTCGTGCTTTGTATATATAAATTTGACTGTGACGTCTATGATTATTTAGAAGGTAATCGGCCAGATATTTATACTAAAACATGTGCTGTAAAACTAGATAAGGAACTTATTAAAGGTGCTGTAAACGAACTATATATGCTGTTTTCTCTAATTGCTGAAGCTATTTCATCTGGCGTAATTGATCATAAAACTGTATGTGATATAGCTGAATACAAGATGCCAAACTATATTGCAATACTTCAGCTTTGTGGCTTAATAGATATAAATGATGATGTATATAGGTCAAAAATTCTATCAAGATTTCACAATATTAAAGATGAAATAATTAGCTACCGAGATATGAGAATGGATAAGGATAAGCTCTTAGAGGAATTTAGACATCATCTTGAGTTTTTCTCTGAGCAACTAGACTATATTAAAAAATACAATATGTATGGAGAAGACTTTTTAGTCTATACCATTATGTTTGATATTAGACATTATAAGCATAACAGAAATCAAAATAAAGTACTAAAAAGAAAGCAAGAAAGGCAAAGCATTTGATAATTTTAAACTTATTATGTATAATTTATTTTGAGAGGTGTTGATTATGAATGTTCAGTATCTAAAGTATCTGTTAATATATCTGCTAGCTATCAATATCATCGGTTTCTTATCTATGGGAATAGACAAATTTAAAGCAAAGCATAATATGTGGCGTACACCAGAAAATACACTTTTATTTATTCCACTAATTTTCGGAAGTGTTGGTTCATATTTAGGTATGCGTATATTTAGACACAAAACATTACATCCACAATTTAAGTATGGTATACCAGTAATGTTTGTTATAAATGTTATTTGCATTGCTTTAATACTTAAATATTTCATCTTTACAAATTAAAGTCACCTGATTTAGGTGACTTTTTTATGCTATTTTTAATAACATTTTGGAAATAAAAACTAATCCAAAACTATATGCTAAAATTGTAAATGGTTTTAAAAATACTATAATTGCAATATACTTTTTTACATCTATATCTGTTACACCTGCTAAATAACATAAGAAATCATCTGGTGCAACAGGTAGTAATATAGCTACAGCAAAAAATTTCTCATACTTCTTCCCTTTATTTAACCATCCTATATATCTGTCTATGAGTTGTTTTTTAAATAATTTTTGTATTAAAGGCATACCATATTTTCTTGCGATAAAAAATACTATAATTGAGCCAATTACTATTCCTACATAGTTATACACAAATCCCATAACTGGTCCAAATACCAAGACACCTACTCCTTGACTTACACCACCAGGTATAAGTGGAATTATAACTTGCACTATTTGTATAATTACAAATATTATTGGTGCCCATATGCCATATCCATCCAGAAACATTTGCATTTTTTCTTCAGAGGTAAATATCTCTGCTTTAAGAGCATAATAAAAAAATATACATAAAAGAACTGTACCTACTATTGTAGATATGTTCATTATTATTCTAAGGCTATTATTCTTCTTTTCCATTTGCAATTACTTTATACTTTACGCAATTTTCATAAAAGTCTTCCCACATTTTCTTTACGTTTTCTTTTCCGTAAAATATATTTCCTTCCTTAGATTTTTCTTTAGCATGCTCATAATATTCTTTATCCTCTTTTAATTTTTTTATTTGCTCTATAAAATCACCAGTCGAATCTCCATATAAATAAAAATCAAAGAGTATTCCATTATATATATCTAAGTCTCTAGTCAGTATTGGTAAATTTACACACATTGCCTCGAGTATTGACATTGGAAATAGCTCTTCATATGATGGTAAAAACATTACATCAGCCATATTATACACTTCATTCATCTTATCTCTGTTAATTAGTCCTAAAAAATGTACATTGCTTGGCAAATTATTTTTAATTACATTTTTTATCTCATCATATCCCTCACTCATCTTACCAAAAACAGCATCACCAGCCCATATAAATTCTGTATCTGGCATACTTCTTGCTATTTCAATAAAATCAGTTACTCCTTTTCTCTTTTGAAGTTGTCCTACAGATAAAACTACAAACTTATCTTCTGGAATGTTATATTCCTCTCTAATTTTATTTTTTGAGTCCATATCTAAAGGATAAAACTTGCTTTTTGAGACATAATTTGGTATGTATGTAACTTTATCTTTAGAAATTCCATAGTTATTTAATACATCTATAAAATATGGTTTTACCACTACTAGCTTATCCATTCTGTTGTAAAAAGCTATTAGATATTTATAAAAAATATTTTTTATTGGCTTAATAAGATGTAAACTATTTTCTAGTGTTTCTGGAACAAAATGCACATATCCAACAGTTGTAGACTTATTCTTAAGAAATGGAGTCCACAAAAAATATTCAAGATTTACAGTATGAAAATGTGTAATATTACATATTTCCATTTTATTTTCTTCAACTTCAAATTGGTTAATTTCTTTTACAAGGCTTACTTGTTCATCATGTGCAGATAATACGCCTTGTCCCTTTATTTTGTATGCACTAGACATCATATTTATTGTTAACATATAATAAATCCCCCTCAGTCTATATAACGAACTTAATTATAATTAGTTAACATTGAAAAAGACTTATATACACTACGTATATAAGTCCTCTTTATTACATTTTTTCAGGACAGTCTATACCCAATATTCCTAATCCTTTTTTAATTACAATAGATGTTGAATATACAAGTATGCATCTTGCAAGTTTTAAATTTTCATCTTCTACATTTGCTACTGAACACTCATTATAGAAACGAGAGAATAGTGTTGCAACATCTATTAAATAACGTGCAAGTACTGATGGTTCATAGTCATTTGCAGCTTTTTGTATAATACTTTTAAATTTTTCAAGTGATTTAATAAGCTCAACTTCTTGCACAGTATTAAGTACACTCAAATCTATTTTGCTTATATCAATTTTTTCTATATTAAATCCTACTTTTTCTAATATTGATCTTGTTCTTACATATGTATATTGTACATATGGTCCTGTCTCTCCATCAAATCTTAGAGTTTCATCTATATCAAATATTATATCTTTATTTTTTCCACTCTTTAGATAATTAAATATTAAAGCACCTACTCCAATTTGTTTTGATACAGTATCAATATTTTCAATATTAGGATTTTTATTTAATATAATATCTTTAGATTTTTTTATTGCCTCTTCAATTAAATCATTTATATATACTACATTTCCTTCTCTTGTAGACATTTTACCAGTTTTAAGTCTAATCATACCATAAGAAACATGTACTAGTCCTTTTTGATACTTTTCATCTACTAAGTACTTAGCAGCTTCAAAAACTTGTTTAAAATGTAAAATTTGCTCTGTAGCAGTTATATATATACACTTTGTGAAATCATAAGTTCTTGCTCTATATAATATAGCTGCTAAATCACGTGTAGCATAAATTGTAGTACCATCAGATTTAAGTATTATACATGGTGGCATGTTATCTCCAACTTCTACTATTTTTGCTCCTTGACTATCTTTTAGGACACCTTTTTTATCTAGGATATCTATCACTTCCTGCATTTTATCATTATAGAAAGCCTCGCCATTAAATGAATCAAACTTGCTTCCAAGTATTTCATAAATTCTATTGTATTCTTTTAAAGATATCTCTCTGAAACTTTTCCAAAGCTTAAGTAATTCTTCATCTCCATTTTCAAGCTTTTTGAAGTTTTCTCTTGCTATATCTATGATACTTTCATCTTGCTTTGCTAGTTGATTTATCCTTGTATAAATATCAGATAAAGCTTGAAGTGGGTTTTCTTCTAAGTTATATTCATCTTTAAATCTTCTATATCCTTCTATTAAAATTCCAAACTGTCTTCCCCAATCTCCTAAATGATTTATACCTATAACATTATATCCAAGCTCCTCATATAAGTCATATAATGCTTTTCCAAGTACAGTATTTCTAAAATGTCCTAAGTGAAAAGGCTTAGCAATATTAGGAGAAGAATATTCTACAATAATATTTATACCTTTTCCTTCCTCTGATTTGCCATAATTTTGCCCTTTATTTACAATTTCTGTTAAAACATCATTAACTATATTCTCACTATTCAAATAAAAGTTTAAAAAGCCATTTAGAGCTTCTACCTTTGAAAGTGAATTATTAAGAATAATTTTTGATTGCAAATCATTAGCTATGTTTATAGGTGAGTTTCTTAAAACTTTAGATAAGTTAAAACAAGGATATGCAAAGTCCCCATTTTTCTTATCTTTTGGTTTTTCTATTTTAGATTCAATTTCTTCTAATGATACTTGCTCATTTCCTAATGCATCATATATAATTTTTGCAATTTCAGCTTTTACTTCTTCCATATTTTCTTCCTTTCGATTATCTAACTATTCCTTTAGCATAATTTTCTATTATCTTATATATTTCCTCTTGATTATCATCTGAGGCTACAATATTTCTTACTTCTTTGCCACATTTTTGGCATCTGTATATAATTACTTTACCTTTTTTTGCTGTATCAATTACATTTATTGGTATAAGTAGTCCTTTGCAATCATTTGCTCTATCTCCTGGAGTTATATCTACATGTAATGAATATAGGCAATAATTACAATGGTCTCTTGAGGTATATTTAAGCTTTTCAACTTTCCTATTGCAATTTACACATATAAATTCATTGTCATTTTTAACAAACATATTTTTCACCTTAATGCTAATATTTTACTACATTATGTATAATTTTTCAATATTTACTAAAATTAAAGAGCGTATTATACGCTCTTTACTATGCCACCTTTTTGCTTTTCTCAATCATTTTTTCTGCTCTACTGCTAAACTTATACCCTATTATACCTAATATTAAGAATACTACTACAAGTAATACAGCTATTAAGAAATTCCCCTCAGATAAATTATTGCCTGCATAAACAGTTATAAATAATCCTGGTATTCTTGCAACAGTTGCAATAAATAAAAATCTTTTTGTATCTACTGGACTAATTCCTGCTACATATATAAATATATCTTTAGGAATTAGAGGTATAACAAACATAATGAACATAAAAAGCTCTAATTTTCTTGGATTTTTAAATATCTTTTTCTTCTTAATCTCTTGTATTTGTTTCTTATCAAAAAATATTTGTATAAAGCTCATACCTATCTTTCTAGTAACAAAGAAAACTATTGCAGTACCAATAAGAATACCTACTAAGCATAACGCCATTCCTCCCAATGTTCCATATAGCATTCCAGCTATTACTTCCATTGGTTGTCCAGGAATTACTGCAACTACAATCTGTAATATTTGTAGTCCTAATGTCATTAGCACACCTTTGATACCCATATTTGCAATATCTTGTTGTAATTCAGCTCTTGACGTTTCAGTTGAAAGCTTAGAAATAAATGGTAAAGCTTTTATTGTTAAAAATACGATAAGTCCCACAGTTATTGTAATAATTACAAATCTAATGGCTAGTATCTTCTTTTCTTTAGCACTTAGCTTATTTCTCGTCATTGTATACCTCTTTTCCAGTACATTTTAACATATTATGTAAATAATATCAAGTAAAAGCAATATCTATCACATATTTTGATTTTCATTATATAAATCTAATATTGCAGCAGCATCTACAGAATTAAGTCTTCCGTCCTCATCCATATCTGCTATATCAAGCTCTTGAGATGATGGACTTCTATTTGTATATATATCTATTACAATAGCAGAATCTTCACTATTTACTTTGTCATCTAAGTTTATATCTCCTTTTAAGTACTGTCCAACTCTAACTTTAGACTGAGCTATTATTCCATCGACATTTGCAGTTATAACAGTTTCACCATCACTTAATGCTGTTACTTCTCCATTTTGATCTACTATTGCAACTTCCTTATTAGAACTGCTCCAAGTAACATTTTCTGGTTTAGCAGTAATTGGAGTAATATTTAATTTTAACTCTTCTACATCACCTTTTTTAAGGGCTAAATATTTCTTTGTTATTTGAGCATTAGTTACTACTTTTTCCATATCAAAAAAATCTACTGAGTAATTATAATTTAGCTTGTCACCTGCTTCATTACGTATTGCTGTAATTGAAACATCTATCTTACATTCAGGCATAGTTTTACCTGAGCCACCAAGTTCTTCAATTAACTCTAAAGGCATTTTAAAACTTATTGCCATATAACCTCTCTCAAAGTCTAAATCTTGAGCATCATATGTTTTTCCATTATATTTAAATTGAACTCTAGTACCTGCATTTAATATTAAAGATGTTGCTCTAGTAACATTTAAAGACCAGTATTCTTGTGTATAAAACAAATTAGCTGGAAAATATCCTGCAGATGGATAAGCGTAAAAATCTTCCTCCATATCATTTATTGAACTAAAGAAATTATAATACACAGAAAGAACAGAATAGTTTTTGCATAGTCCGAAACTAGTTTGAGTAGCATATGGCAGTAACAAATTCATTCTATGACCAACTTTTCCATTTTGGATACTAATATTATCTAAATCACTCATATATCCATCAATTGCCTCATATAAATATCTATCACCTTTTGAGCAATTAGCATTATATGTATCGTTTATATCATAGCCCATATAACATCCTGCATACGCCTCACTATAAAAGTTCATATCCATATCATCTGGTTTGTTTGGGGTATGTGTTAATGTATCTATTGCAGATAAAAGCACTGCGCCTTTTTGACTTCTTGCCATTTTGCTGCTATTTAGCTCTATACTGTCTGCTCCATAAAGCCATCTATAAAAATTTAGTCTTCTTAAAGTGTCATTTATAACTTCATCTTTTAAACTACCTTCTTTATATGGTAGAGAATCTGATGGAGTATTTTCATATTGAGAATTTGAATAATCATAATGAACTGTTTCACTATATTTTTTTGCTATTTCTGTTTTAGTATGTGTCTGTGTTGTTTGAGTTGTATAGTAATAATCTTTAAATTCCTCTTCTTGTGACTTAAAATCTGGTATAACAATTACTCTTCTTTCGCCCATATTATTATTTGCATCTGGCACAAAATATCTTACATATAGTGTGTCGTCAACACAAGTTATTCTCTCAATTTTATTAGTATTGACATCTTGAGATATATTTAAATCAAGTTTTTTTACTCTCCTATAATCTCTATCTAGCACGTAAATTAAGTTTTTATCTCCAACTACGTACATATATTCTCCAAGTTGCATATATGGTACATTATTATTGCCTAATGCTGAATAGTTTAGTGTTCTGCCTAAATTTGTTACTATTACATATTGTACATAAACTGGTGAGTCGTAATATAATGCAGCTACTTGTCCATATTGATTTACTGCATACTCTCCTTCTTCATCTAAGAACTGCCAATGTGGATCTCTGTATGCATTATAATTATTTACTGTATAATTATCTTCATATACAAATTTACCATCAGATAATTTCTGTATGCCCTCAGATGGAAAGTTTCTTTTACTATCGTTTAATCTAGAGCACAAAGAGAAAAATAAAGCATTATCTTTTGGAGATACTCCATTTAGTTTTATCTCAATTGTAGCATCATTTGACTCATATCTATATATGCTCTCTCCGTCTTTACTGTAAACAAAAGTATCTTTATAATCTGAAACTATATAAACTCTATCTTTACTATCAATTACAAAAGATGCATACTCATCTGTATCATTTATTTTTAGGTCATTATATATGCCAAATTCACTTATATCATTACTTAAAGTATCATACTTTAAAATAGCAAGTGCATTACAAACCTGAGCTTGACTAGATAAATCATATTGATACTCTGGTATATACCCTACGTATATATCTGTATCTCTAACAAAAGTAGCCATTTTCTTTGCATCTGTTTTTGTATAAATAACTTCATTTGTATTATTTACAATATCATGTTTAACTATTGTAAAGCTATCTTTATCACAGGCTACCCAGTAATCATATAAATTATCTGAATATACAACATCGTCACTTTTTACATTTGATAGGCCTGATTCATTATATATACTTGTATCTGCATTTTCAGCAGAAAAAGTCATTACATTATTTTCTACATTTTCTTCTAGTTTTTGTATTTTTTCACTTTCTTGCATATATCCATCTACATTAGCATTTACAATACTTGGCATAAAACATGATATAGCTATTGTAATTGCTATGCTAAAAAATACAATTTTGCTTTTGCTCATAAAGTACACCTCTTACTATTAATTAATTATATCAAAAGCCGAAAAAATAGTAAAGGAAATACATTTCCTTTACTACTTATATTACTTTTATATTTCATTACTCTTTTATATAAGTTTCCTATCTATTAAAGCATCCATTTCCAATGAACTCTCTTATTAGTGAGTCAATTGGAATATTAGAAGTTTCCATAGGTAAGAAATTATTTAAGTATTCGTACAATCTTCTTGCCTCTGCATAGTATTTACTAGACTTATCTAATTGTAATAATAACGGCTGTGCAAAAGTCTTCATAACGGCAGGCTCATATATTATACTTGAATTAAATATAACATCTACATCCTCAATATATGGGAAAATATACTTTTCTTCGCCTTTTTTAACATTTCCCCATAGTTCAAAAGTACGTTCAATTGTATGGCCACGAGTAGCAAAATCTCTAACCATTCTTCTTAAAAATCTTGTATCAGATGAAGAAACTTTTGTATACCCATCTATATTCAGTGTAGTTATTGGTGCAATATATATCTTATATTTATTCTTTGAAGGTGTAAACTCAGTAAGAATTGGATTTAATGCATGTATTCCTTCTACAACCAACACATCCTTTGGCTTTAATGTTAAGAACTTACCATTATACCTTTTTGTACCAACTACAAAATCAAACTCAGGAAGCTCAACAGTCTCACCATTTATAAGCTTCTCCATATGCGTGTTAAATAATTCAATATCTAGAGCATCAACTCTTTCAAAATCATATTTGCCATCTGGTCCTTTTGGTGTATCTTTTCTTTCTTTAAAATAGTTATCCATTGAAATTGTTATAGGGTTATAACCAGTAAGTCTTAGCTGTACACCTAACTGCTGTGCAAATGTAGTTTTTCCTGATGATGATGGTCCAGCAATTAAGATAAGCTTAATTTCTCTTCTCTTTTCAATATCTTGAACTATTTCTACAATTTTTCTTTGATGTATAGCCTCAGATACTTGAATAGTATCATTCATATTATTTTTTAATATCTTTTCATTTAGTGCACCAATATTTGGTATTCCTAATATTTTCTTAAACTTATAAAACTCTTCTACTGCATCTATTAGTCTAGAATCTCTTATTGGGCTTATTTTTCCATCTGAGCCAGGAGATACAAGAATAGCTCCATCTCTAAAAGGTCTTAAATCAAAAACCTTCAAATAACCAGTTGATGGCACAAGTACTCCATAGAAGTTATTATATAGTCCATCACAAAAATAAATATTTGTATATGCCTTTAATCTGTTGGCCATATTTTGAATTTTATCCTCGTCACCAGATTTTTCATAATACATTGTAGCCTCATCAACACTTAAAGCTTTCTTTTCTATTGGCAAATTGCTATCTATAATCTCTTGCATTTTGTCTTTTATTTGTTTTATTTTATCTGCATCTAAATCAAAGTTTGGCATAATAAAATACTGATTTCTATTTATTGTTGCTTGAAAGTCTACTTTTTGATTTCCAAATAGCTTTGTAATAGCCATATATAATATCATCTTTAAGCTTTTAGAATAAACTCTATATCCATCCTCTGTATCTATTTTTACAAAGCTTATATCTGAGTCTTTTACAAGCTCATAATTTTGGAATTTAACCTCATTATTTACTGTTAGTGCAAGTATATCACTAACATCATCTTCAACCATTTTTACAGCCTCAATAGCTGTTGTTCCATGTGGTACACTTATTTTTCTTCCGTCTTCAAAGTTTACTACTATTTTCTCGTTCATTTAATCAACCATCCTTTTTTAAATTATTTCTTTTTTATATGTTCTAGGAATACTTTAATAAACTCTTCATTTGTTTTAGTTTTTATCAAAATATTCATGATTTTCTCAACCATTTCAGCATTAGATGTTGCTTGTGATAATAATCTTCTAACATATATTGAGCATTCTTGCTCTTTTGGAGTATATAATAAATCTTCTCTTCTTGTACTTGATTTATTTATATCAATAGCAGGATATATTCTTCTTTCTGAAAGTTTTCTATCTAAGAATACTTCCATATTTCCTGTTCCTTTAAACTCTTCAAATATCATATCATCCATTCTGCTACCAGTTTCTACCAATGTTGTAGCAAGAATTGTAAGACTACCACCATTTTCTATATTTCTTGCAGCTCCAAAGAATTTCTTTGGGAAGTGTAAAGATGCTGGGTCTAGTCCACCTGATAATGTTTTTCCACTAGGCTCTACTTCTAGGTTACTAGCTCTTGTTAGTCTTGTTAAGCTATCTAGTAATATTACAACATCTTGATTGTGCTCTACTAATCTTTTTGCACGTTCAAGTACCATTTTTGATACCTTTATGTGATGCTCTGGTGACTCATCAAAAGTTGAATGTATTACCTCAGCATCAATAGAACGCTCTATATCTGTTACTTCTTCTGGTCTTTCGTCTATTAAAAGTACCATAAGCTTAACTTCTGGATTATTCTTTAATATTCCGTTTGCTATCTGCTTTAGTAAAGTTGTTTTTCCTGCTTTAGGCTGTGCAACAATTAGTCCACGCTGTCCTTTTCCTATAGGAGCAAGTAAATCTATGATACGTGTTGCATACTCTTTTGTATCATATTCAAGCTTTAATCTCTCATTAGGATATATTGGTATAAGTGTATCAAAAGATCTTCTTTTAATTGCTAGCTCCACTCTATCATCATTTATAGCATCAACATAAATTAAAGATGGAAATTTGTTTTGTGGATCTGTTGTAAATCTAGCAATTCCTTTTAACTTATCTCCAGTTGCAAGCTTAAATCTTCTAATTTGCACTTGTGATACGTACACATCTTTATTTCCTGGAAGGTAGTTATCACTACGTAAAAATCCATATCCATCAGGCATAACTTCAAGTATTCCCTCTGTTATATAGTCTGTTTCTGGATTTTCTATTTGTATATTTACTTTATCTTCTAACTCGTTACTATCTTGCAAGTTTTTGATGATTTCTTCTACTAAATATTCCTTCTTTAGTCTTTGATATCCTTCTAACTTTAAGCTTTCAGCTACTTGTCTAAGTTCAGATAATGTTGCCTTCTTTAAAGTTTCTTTAGTATACATCATATACCTCCTATTCTATTATTTTAGCATATAAGTCATAATTATCACAATCTATTATTTTTACTTTAGCATAGTCACCTACAATTACTTTTTCTGCACTTTCATCATCTATTTTAATATATATTCTTCCATCAACATCAGGAGCTTCAAGCATTGACCTACATAAAAAATACTCTTCATCTTCTGATATATCCTCTACAATAACCTCGTATTCTTTTCCAATTCTCTCTTTATTCTTTTGTAAAGATATATCTTTTTGAACATCAAAAAGCTTCTTTAGCCTTTCTTCTTTTACATTCTCATCTATTTGATTTTCAAACTCAGCACTTTCTGTATCTTCTTCTCTAGAGTACGTAAAAGCACCAAGTCTATCAAACTTAATTTCCTTTATTCCTTCTATTAACTCGTCAAATTGCTCTTGTGTCTCTCCTGGGAATCCAACTATACATGTTGTTCTAAGTATGGCATCTGGTACCATACTTCTTATCTTCTCTATTCGCTCTAATATTAGCTTTTTATTATCATGTCTATGCATGTCTTTTAAAAGTTTATCATTTAAATGTTGTATTGGTATGTCAAAATACTTACAAACTTTATCATTTTTTGCAATTTCCTCTATAAGCTCATCTGTTGTCTCAAACAAGTACATATATAATATTCTAATCCACTTTACACCTTCAATTTTACTCATTTTTCTTAATAGTTCAGCAAGCTTTAACTCACCATATATATCAAGACCATATTTAGATGTATCTTGCGAAATTATACAAAATTCTTTAATACCTTGCTTTGCTAGTCCTTCAACTTCAGCTAGTATATCTTCTATTTTTCTACTTTTAAATTTTCCTCTTATTAATGGTATTGCACAATAACTACATCTATTATCACAACCATCTGATATTCTTATATAAGCAAGTGGGTAGTTTGAAGAAATAACTCTATTATTAAAATCTAAATTATGAGTAAATTGACATTGATCTAATAATCTTTTTTGACTAAAAAATTCTGATAAAATTTGTGGTAAGCGTTCGTACTCGTCTACTCCAACACATAAATCTACTTCTGGCATAGTTTCTAGTATCTGAGCTTTATATCTTTTTGCTAAGCAACCTGTAACAATAAGTGCTTTACATTTTCCAAACTCTTTATAATCTGCCATCTCAAGTATTGTTTCAATAGCTTCTTCTTTTGCAGACTCAATAAATCCACAAGTGTTTACAACTATTATATCTGCTTCTTCTACCTGATTTACAATATTAAATCCTTGAGATTTAAAAACACCAAGTATCATTTCACTGTCTACTTGATTTTTTGTACAGCCAAGAGTTACTAATCCTATATTCATCGTATTCCTCCTCGTTCAGTACAGATATCATTATACCATACATTTAACATAAAATAAAGGAATATTTACATTTTTTATACACTTTTAATGTAAATGAAAATATAAATCCTTGAATGATTTCAAGGATCTATATTTTATAATAAAGCTCTAGTTTTTGTATCTCATGATTTTGTATTGTATCATTAGATTTATATGTAGAAAGCTCGTATTTTATTCCATATAACTTAAGTATTTCTACTAATACTTCATAATAGTTAAAATATGTATTTTTTTCTTTAAGCATGTTATTTAAATTTTCTAATGTGTTTCTTCCAACAAAGTGATTGCTCCATACTATAGGTTGCATATAATTTGCATATGACTCATTATATCCAAGTGATGATAGCTTTTCCTCATTTCCAAGACAAATATAATCATATATTCTTTTATTAAAACTATATTTTTCAAGTACAGCAATATCTTCTTTTGAAGTAACCATGAATGTATCTTGAGCAACTCTTTTAGCTATTTTTCTAATTATACTTTTATTTTCATGTAAATTTTCAAATTTAAAATATTCTGATGAAATAATGCAAATATTATTTATATCGTCTTGAATTACATCTATTTTAATACTTGACTGTTTGCTATCACATCTTGTATAGTTTAAATCTGTTAACATCTTATCTAGTTTTTCTACTATAAATTCTAAGCCTTGCGAATTAAAAACTATAATATTTGAAAATTCTTTATTCATTCTCTCACCAATAAAAGTATATATGAGAATTGAAATTTTGTCAAACAAGCACCGGCTGTATTTGCTCTCCATTTAAAGCTAATTTAATTGTGTCAATAACTTTCGAATAATCTAAAACTAATGACTTAGGCTTTTTCTCATAATCGTCTTGTGAAAATGGTACAAAGTAGAAGTTTTTGGTATCATAAAGCATACCAATATTTTTAAAATTAGCTCCTAGTCCATCATTTGTTGATATTCCTATAACTACTGGCTTATTATTTCGTATATGCCCTTTTGTTGCAAGTAGTACTGCACTATCACTTATTCCATTTGCAAGTTTAGCAACACTATTTCCAGTACAAGGAACTATAACCATAACGTCTATCATATTTTTAGGGCCTATTGGCTCCGCATCAACAATATTGTCTATTATCTTTTCTCCTGTTTCCCTTTCAAGCATTTCTAAAAAATTATCTTTAACAAAAAATCTGGTATCGTATGTATTAGTAACTAGAGATACGATAGGAATTATCTTATTTACTTTTTCTTTTTTTAATGACTCGATTAAGCCTTTTATTCGTGGAAAATTACAAAATGATCCTGTTATTCCTAGTCCAATATTTAAATCTTGTAACATATTACACCTCCAATACTATATTCTATGAATACAGCTTAAAAGTGCAACAAAAAAATAGCACCGAAGTGCTATTTAAATTTATTGAATTTTTCTAAATAAGCCTATAACTTTTCCTATTATTTGTACGTCTTTTACAATAATAGGTTCCATTGTATCGTTTTCTGGTTGTAATCTTATATGATCTTTTTCTTTATAAAAAGTCTTTACTGTTGCATCTCCATCAATCATAGCAACAACAATTTGACCATTTCTTGCTGTATCTTGCTTAGATACTATTATATAGTCTCCATTATTTATTCCAGCATTTATCATGCTTTCGCCTTGTACTCTTAGTATAAAGTTATCATTTTGTAAAGAGTCTTTTGAGAAGAAACTCTCACCTATTGACATATAATCTTCTATATTTTGTGTAGCAAGTATTGGTTCACCTGCTGCAACTTTACCTACAATTGGTACAGATATAGTTGATTCATTGCCAACAACTTTTATAGCTCTAGTTTTTAAATCTCCTTTATCTATATATCCCTTTTCAGCTAGTCTCCATATATATTGGTGTGCTGAAGAAGTAGATTTAAATCCAAGAGCAGCACATATTTCCCTTACAGATGGTGGATATCCAGTTTCTTTAATTTGTTTTTTTATATAATCTAGCACTCTTTGTTCTTGCACATTTAAAGTAGCTTCGTTCATAAATTACCTCCTAAAACTAATGTTTGTTTAATTGTATCATATATTTTAGGGGTTGTCAAACAAAAGTTCGATTTTTTTGTAATAAAAAAGCACAATACTTTTAAAGTATTATGCAATTTTTATTTTATTCATTTTCTTGTCCAAAGCATACGCCCATATCTTTAGCAGTTTTACACAAATCATTAGTGCTCATATCCAAAATTCTTGGTACTCTTTCTTTAGGGAAAGCCATTTTAACAACATTTCCACCTTTAATTCCAACTATATATCCTGGTTCGCCATGAACTAATAGTTGACAAGCAGCATTTCCAAGTCTTGCACCAAGTATTATATCTGAAGTAGTAGGCTCTCCACCTCTTTGAATATGTCCTAAAATTGTGGCTCTAGTTTCATATCCTGTTAATTGCTCTATTTCAGCAGCAAGTTTTTGTGATACACCACCGTATCTCTTTTGTTCAAAACTATCTTTAACAATTTGTGCAATAGTTTCTTCGCCACCTTTTTCTTTTGCTGCTTCAGAAATTGCTATAATAACATATCTTTTTCCTGAGTTCATTATCTCATTTACTTTATCACAAACAACTTTTAGACTGTAGTCTTGCTCTGGTAATAATATAATATCTGCTCCAGAAGCAAATCCAGCATAAAGAGTTAAGTATCCAGAGGTTCTACCCATAAGCTCTACTACCATTACTCTTCTATGTGAGTATGCAGTAGTTATTATCTTTCTAATAGCATCAACTGCTGCATCAATTGCTGTTTGGAAACCAATTGTTGGCTCAGATGCAGACATATCATTATCTATTGTCTTTGGAATTCCTACTGTTGGCATACCATGCTCATATATAACTCTTGCTGAGTCAAGAGTTCCATCTCCACCTATAATAACCATTCCTTCAACGTTTTGAGCTTTTAATTTTTCAATACCTTCATCTACTCTATCCTCAAACTCTCCAGTCTCTTTGTTATAATAGTGGAAAGGACATTCTTTATTTGATGAACCAAGCATAGTACCGCCTTTAATCTCAATGCTTCTTACAATTTCTGCATTAAGTGGCATATATCTTCCTTCAACAAATCCTATATAGCCATCCATAACTCCTAAAACTTCAATTCCTTGTGTGTTTGCAGTCATTACTATAGATTTAATAGCACTGTTTAGTCCTGCACAGTCTCCACCTGCTGTCATAATTGCAATTTTTTTCATAAAAAATCTCTCCTTACTTTAACTTATTTTTCTCTTCTATGCTCATTCTCTCAGTAGCATATGATTTTAAAATATTTGGTATTTTTTTTATCTTTTTCTTTTCAATAAGATACTCTAATGTGTCTTTAGGATTAACTTTGTATAGTTCTCTTAATACCCATCCAGTTGCCTTTTGATATAAATGAAATTCCTCAAAAAAGACATCATCTAATACTTTAAATACAGCTTCTTTTCTATTTGCTTTAGCTATATAAAGCAATGAAACAATTCCTATTCTTTTAGTCCATATTTTACTAGATTTAGTATATTCACTTAGTACAGAATATATTTCATTATCTGATTTGTTAAGTAGCTGCTTACCAATACAAATTGGTGCACAGCTGTCAACTAAATCCCAGTTGTTTATATACTCTATATTCTCATCTATAAACATTTTTATTTCATTACTATTTTTGCTATTTACCATGTCTGCAAGGCAGAACACAGCAAATCTTCTATAATCATGAATATTAGAGCTTATAATAAACTTTAGAGCGTCTTTCGAAATTACATTATACCACATTTTTTCTAATTTGCGAAGTGTTGGAACCCTAATTTTTAATAAAATATCTCCATTTCCATATCCATCAGGCTTAATTTGTAATATTTTACTTTCAAATTCTTCACTTGCCTCTTTAGGTAATTCCTCAATATTTCTTATTACATTTAGCAAAACTAAATTATCTAGCATTTTAGAAGTATCACTAGTAATATATGCACCAACAACCGCACTGTCTACACCAGAGTTCACATTTAATCTAAAATTATCACTATTTACTCCGCCATCAACTTGTATAAATTTGTCTTTATATTCTTTTCTTAATATTTCAAGCTTGTCTATAGTTGAAGGTATAAATTTTTGTCCACCAAATCCAGGTTCTACTGACATAACTAGTATCTTGTCTATCTTATTTTTATATTTTTTTAATACATTTATATCTGTAGTTGGTTTTATACAAATTCCAATTCTTAAATTTCCATTTAATTCTTTTTTCTTTTTTAAAAGATAGTCAATTGCATTATCTAAATTTTCTATCTCATAATGTATTGTTATATCTGTACAGCCATATTCAATTGCTTTATCTATATATCCATCTTCTACAGGCTTATCCACCATAAAATGAGCATCAAAATAGTATCCATGCTCTTTTACACATTTCATATTTTCAAGTTCTACACCAGTATTTGGGACAAATTTATTATCCATAACATCAAAATGTATACTTGTATCCAAAATTTCTCTTTTTTTATTACTTTTTATCACTTCTATATTTCTACTTAGTTCGTCTAAAAATTCAGATACATTTTTGACATTTAATATAGATATAGACAAATTTTTCATTTTTACCTCCATAAAATATCATTTTAATATTACTACACTTAATATATTATTTCAAGCTAAAAATTGAAAGTGATATAAAAAAGTAAAAGAAGATAGTATTACTATCTTCTGTATTATTTATATCTTTTATCATAACGTTCTTTAAGCTGTGAATATATGTATACATATCGCTCATATCTGCCACTATCTATAATACCTGATTTAACATTTGCCTTTACTTTACATACATCATCTTTTTCTAATACATGCATGCAATCATCATAATCACATACAATATTTTTAAATTCTAGATAAAAATCTCTAAGTTTCTTATGCTCTATATCATATAGCTCATAACTTGAAAAGCCTGGTGTATCTAGTATATACGTATTTTCATCTATATTGTACAAAGATACAGCTTTTGTAGTATGTTTTCCACGTCTACTTTTTTCTCCTAAATTTCCAATTTCTAATTTTGTTTCATCTCCTAGTATTTCTTTTGTAATAGAAGTTTTTCCAACGCCAGAATTTCCAGAAAAAGCAGAAGTTTTGCCAAGTAGTATTCTTTTTAGTTCATCTATTCCCTGCGCTGTTTTTGCACTTACAAATACTACTCTTATTCCTAAGCTTTCATATACTTTTCTTATATACTCTATGTCATCATTTGCTTTTTTATCTTCTAGAGCCAAGTCTATCTTATTTACACATATAACTGGCTCTATATTTTTAGATAGGCATAGTACAATCTGTTTATCTAATAATATATAATCTGGTGTAGGTGCACCAACAGAAATAACTATAATCATTTGATCAATATTACTAACAGGTGGTCTAATAAGAGAATTCTTTCTATTTCTTACATCTGTTATCATATAATCTTCATTTGCCTTTTCAACTGCAACTATATCGCCAACTAAAATATTGCTTTTTTTCTTAGCATTACCTCTTAGCTTAGCAGTTATTATCTCTTTGGTATTTACAACACATAGTATATATATATCTAAATCTATTTTTATTACTTTTGCTATTATTTTATCCATACACGCTCCTAACATCTATATATTACTATAATTTTAAAATTATTTCAAGAAAAAAAGAAAAGCATTTAAAATGCTTCTCTTTAATTTCTTATTATAAGCTTTCTTCTCCACTCTTAATAACTGAGCCATCTATACTTACAGAATAGCTTATTTTTTCATATCCACTTATAGTAAATGATATTTCACCTGTTTCACTATTATATGAGAACCTTGTACTATTTGATACTCCGCCATCTACACTAACTTTTACTTCAATAGCAGACTCTTGTGTACCTGCTGGTATACCATCAATAGTTATAGTCTTACTAATTACTCTCCTATTTACTGTAAGTCTTATTAAGTCTCCCTCTTTAAGTACTGAGTTCTGAGGATATGACTGCTCAAGTACTGTTCCATTTAATTTTTCCTCATTTTCTCCGTAAGTTACTTCTACGACAAGCTTAGCATCTTCTAGTTGCTTTTTAGCTTCACTTATACTTTTTCCAACAACATTTGGAACTATTACTTTTGCTTTTCCGTCACCAGAACTTACTTTTAATTTTATGATACTACCATATGGTCTTTCAACATCTTTATAATCTTGAGAGATAACTATACCAGAAGCTACTGTATCTGATACAACATCTTCTTGCTCAACTATAAATCCTAATGTGTTTTCTAGTTGATACTTAGCAACTTTAATGTCACTTCCCTCAACACTCTTTACCATTACCATTTTAGTACCTTTACTTACTTCTACTTCAATTCTTTTACTAGTAGTCTTAGTTCCAGCTACAGGATTTTGTGTCATAATTTGTCCTTCTTCATATTCAGAGTTATACTCACTTCCAACCTGCTCTACAATAATTCCTTTTTCTGCTAGTTCTTGAGTTATCTTTTCTATATCTTTACCAAGTATATCTGGTATTTCTATTTCTTCTTCTTTGTTATTATTTACCATTTTAGCTATAAAGTATGCTGAGAAAGAGCCAACTACTAGTATTAAAACTGCAAATACAGCTATAAGTATCTTTGTATTAGTAGTAATCTTTTTCTTTTTTGTTTCTGCTTTCTTTTCTTCTCTTTCTTCATCTTTTATTTCTCTTGCTGTAGGAATATATGCAGAACGCACACTACTTTGTCTTGTTCTAACATTTGGAACAACGTTTTCATCATCTACATCATTAAGTATAGGTATTACTTGTGTATCTCCAGCTTCAATTGAACTTTGTGGCCTTGCAACTAAACTAGTTGTTGGCTTTGAAAGTGCTATTGATATATCTGTTAAAAGTTCACTTGCTGTTTGATACCTATTAGCTGTAGATTTTTCCATAGCCTTCATTATTATTTGATTTAATGCAGGACTTACATTTGGATTAACACTTCTTGGCTCCTCTGGTATCTCTTGTATATGCTTTAAAGCAACAGATACTGCAGATTCAGCATCAAAAGGTAGTTTTCCAGTAGCCATTTCATACATTACAACACCTAAAGAATACAAGTCTGATTTTGCATCTGTATAGCCACCTTTTGCATGCTCTGGTGAAAAGTAATGTACAGAGCCCATAGTATTTCCAAAGCTTGTAATTGTAGCAGAAGTAGCATTTGATACTTTAGCTATACCAAAGTCTGTTACTTTAGCTACTAAATTTTTATTTAACAATATATTTTGTGGTTTTATATCTCTATGAATTATATGAGCTTTATGTGCAGCTTCAAGAGCAGATGCTATTTGAGCTGCAATTTTTAAAGTTATATCACTAGGAAGTGCTCCCTTTTGTTGTATATAATCTTTTAGTGTATTACTATCTAAAAGCTCCATTACAATAAAGCTTATACCTTTATCTTCTCCAACATCAAATACAGATACTATATTTGGGTGAATAAGAGAAGCTGCACTTTGTGCCTCTGTTCTAAATCTTTTTACAAATACTTCATCTTTTGAGTATTCTTCTTTTAAGACTTTAACTGCTACGTATCTATTAAGCAAATTATCTCTAGCTTTAAATACGTAAGCCATTCCTCCTTCACCTATTTTTTCAATTATTTCGTATCTATTGGCAAGTATTTTACCTATTAGTTCCATAAATAACTCCCCTTTATATTTCTATAACTACTACAGTTATATTATCCGTACCACCGTTTTTATTTGCTTTATCTACTAATTTATCTGATATTACTAACACGTTTTCCTCTGCTACTGTCTCTAGAATTTCCTGATCTGTTAACATATTAGTTAGTCCATCTGAACATAAGATAACATATCCATTTTCTTTTTCTAATGATTGCATTTGCATATCTATATTACCAAATATTCCTATTGCCTTAGTTAAAATATGCTTTTGTGGGTGATTTTCTACATCCCTTTTATCTATAATCTTTTTTCTAACTAACTCATTTACATATGTGTCATCTACTGTTAGCTGCTCTATTTTAGTTTTATTTGAATCTATATAATATAATCTGCTATCTCCTATTGAGCCGTAATATAATTTTCCATTTAATTTAGCAAGCAAAACAACTGTTGTTGCCATTCCTTTATATTTGTCATTAGAATTCTGGATGCTAAAGATTCTTTCATTTGCAATACGTACAAAATCTACTAGTGCCTGTTTTTGAGATTCTTCATCTAGTTTATTTAACTTTTCTATATCTTGCTCAAAGTTATCTTTTATTGTATTTACTGCAATCTTACTAGCTACTTCTCCACTTGCATAACCGCCAAGTCCGTCAGCAACTATATAAAGAGCAGTATTATCATCATATGTCTTTGCAAATAAGTAATCTTCATTGTTTTCTCTTTTTTGTCCTACATCGGTTCTTGCTGTATATCTCATTGTTTCACCTCTTATTTTTCATTATATCAAAGAAAGAAAACTTTTTTCAAGTTTTTTTACTTATTCCTCTTTTTTTGTGTATCTTTTATCTGCAAATTCGTCTGTTTTATCTATATATTTTTTTCTTAGTTGCCCGCAAGCTGCATCAATATCTGAACCAAGCTCTCTTCTTACTGTTGTTACAACACCACAAGCATTTAATGTATTCATAAAATCTTCTATTCTCTTTTCTGGTGCCTTTTTATATATACCATTTTTTATCTCATTTACTGGTATTAGATTAACATGTGCAATCATACCTCTAAGTAATTTAGCAAGTGCTAATGCATCTTCTTTTGAATCATTTTGTCCATAGATTAGTGCATATTCAAAAGATATCCTTCTTCCTGTTAGTTTAATATATTCTTTACATGCTTCTAATATTTCTTGTATAGTGTACTTATTTGCAATTGGCATAGTTTCTCTTCTTTTTTCATCAGTAGTAGCATGAAGAGATATAGAAAGAGTACACTGTATATTTTCTTTAGCTAAACGATAAATATTGGGTACTAATCCACATGTAGAAAGACTTATATGCCTTGCGCCTATATTTAGGCCTAATGGGTAATTTATTTGCCTTATTGACTTTACAACATTATCATAATTATCTAATGGCTCTCCTATTCCCATATATACAATATTAGATATTTTCTCACCTGTATATCTTTCAACAGTAAGCAATTGTCCTTCTATTTCAGATGCTAAAAGTGATCTTGCAAACCCTTCCTTTGTTGAAGCACAAAATTTACAGCCCATTTTACAACCTACTTGTGAAGACACACAAATAGTGTTTCCATGATGATATCTCATTAGAACTGACTCTATAGCATTATTATCTGGTAGTTCAATTAAAAACTTCATAGTTCCGTCTTTTTTTGATACCTGACATTCAATTACTTTAAGTTCTAATATATATGTTCTTTCTCTTAGTTTATCTCTTAATGCTTTAGATATATCTGTCATTTCATCAAAATCTAGTACTTTTTCCCTATGTATCCACTTGAATATCTGACGTGCATGAAATTTCTTTTCTCCAAGTTCTTCTATAAATTTTTCTAGCTCTTCAAATGTAAGCTCGTTTATATTTATCTTTTCCATATTTTCTCCTTATTATAACATATATATAATACTACAAAACACATTAAATTTCAACAATTTTATGTTTACAATACAAAGAGCAACACAAAAAGTGTTGCTCATATTACTCTCTTACTCTACCTCTTTAACTCTAACATTTACTCCATCTATGTTTTTATATTCTCTTTTCTCATTTTTTTGAACTTTCTTTTCTATTTCAGACTCTAAATCTACGCCTAATATTTCAGATAGTCCCATTAAATATATAGCTATATCTGCTAATTCTTCAGGCAAGTCTTCTTTCTTCTTACGGTAAGCATCATAAGCTTCTGCAACTTCTCCATACAAATAGCAAAATTCCTTTGGTACGTCTGTTACATTAAAACCTTTATTAACTTTATTTTGATATACTCTTTTTTGTATTTTATTTAAATCCATAGCTATACCTCACTATCTATAATATTCTCTATCTTCTTTTACATATTTTCCTAGATTAAATTTATTATCTTTTGCTATTTCTATTAGTTCCTCTGCAGATGCTTTTTCTACATTCCCTAATTCTACAATAGCAGCAGGAAAGCCATTAAACATAGCTGCTTCAAAATAGTCCATTAAATCTTTTCTTAATTTTTCAATATCTATATTTTCCATATTATATGAACCTTTCTGTATACTCTATTTTATTTCCAGCCATAAAAGCTTTTATATCCATTCTTTTTGAGTTTTCAGGCTGAATTTGCTTTATACTTATATATCCACCATTGCAACCAATAGAAAGCTCATCTTTTGCTATCTTTATAACTTCTCCACACTTGTTAGTGCCATCTTCATTATAGCTAATCTCAAATACTTTATATTTTTTACCATTTTCAAGCTCTATATATGTACCAGGAAATGGAGATAGTCCTCTTACAAAATTAAATATTTCCCTAGGTGACTTGTTAAAATCTATTTTTGTCATTTCACGACTTATCATAGGAGCAAGAGTTCCTTCTTCAGGCTGTTTCTCTCTTTTTATATCCCCAGCTACAACTCTATCTATTGTCTCTACAAGTAAATTTGCTCCAATTACCATAAGTCTATCATGTACATCTTCTAAATTATACTCGTCTTTAATTTCAATTTCTTCTTTTAATAGCATATCCCCTGTATCCATTCCAACATCCATAAACATTGTAGTAATTCCTGTAGTTTTCTCTCCATTTATTATAGCCCACTGCATAGGTGCAGCACCCCTATATTTTGGAAGTAAAGAGCCATGAACATTTATACATCCATATTTAGGGTAGTCTAATATTTCTTTAGGAAGTATTTTTCCATATGCTACAACAGCTATAACATCTGGTTCAAGCTCTTTTAATATGTTCATAACTTCTTCGTTATTTCTTAGTTTTTTTGGTTGGTATACTGGTATACCTTTTTCTACTGCATACTCTTTAACTGCTGAAGCTTTAAGTTTCATTCCTCTTCCAGATGGCTTATCTGGATTAGTAAAACAGCCAACAACATTAAAACCAGATTCGTATAATTTTTTTAGTGATTCTCTAGCAAATTCTGGTGTTCCCATGAATACAACTTTAATGTCTTTTCTCAAGATAAAATCATTCCTTTCTAAAGAAAAGATTAAGATACTTTAAAATACCTTAATCTTGCATTTTAATTTCAACTTTACTAAACTTTAACTTATTATCTTTTATTTCAAAAACAGTTTTAACTTCACCTATTGTTTTATTTTCCTGTTTTGTATCATCTAAATCATATAATAGATACTGATAAGCAACAAATTCAAGTGCACCATCATTATCTACATCATTAAGTTCTACTTTTGAAAATCTATCTCTTAAATATGTTTCTCTATAATCTAAAAGATTTATTCCTAGCTCTGAAAGATCAAATTTCTTTGTCTTTGTATATTCTTTTAAATATTCTTTTTCAAAATTATCTAAAGATACTTCTAATTTACTATTTTTATCATCCTTATTCGTATAAATAGTATATCCTAAAAACTCTTTATCTGTTGTATTTCCAATGATATCTATTACATCTCCATAATATAAATTGTATAGTTCTACATTACCACTTAAATCTGATATTAAAAAGTACATTTCTTCTTCATCTTCGTATATTTGTAACGCTACATCAGACTTAAACTCTTTTTGAGTTTTATATTTAGTTATCTCTCCCTTTTCACCGTCGATAACTACAAATTCAACATCTTTATATAGTTCAACTATAGAATTAAGTGCATTATCTCCACTTCTTTGCTCTTTTCCCATAATAAAAACAAAATCTTGGTTTCTATCATTATTTATATCTTTTTTATATATTTTTATTATAGTGTTGTCTTCTAAATCCATAGCTTTTGCTACTTCATGAGTATATATAAATCTTAGTCCAGACTCAGAAGCTTCAAACTCATAAAATAGATATACACCTACACCTATAATTGAAAACAATATTACTAAAAGTATTGCCCTTTTTAGCCTTCTAAATGAAAACGTAAAGCCAAGACTTTTAATAAACTCAGAAATTATTTTCATCTTATCACCTTATTTAATTTTGTTCATCATATCTATCTAAAAATACAATGCCATCTAAATGATCTATTTCATGCTGTAAAACTACAGCTTCTATATCTTTAGCTACAATTTTCTTTTTCTTACCATTTATATCTAAGTATTCTACAGTAACTTTTTCATGTCTTTGTATATTTTTATATACATCAGGAAAAGATAGGCATCCTTCTTCTACCTCTATCATAGTCTTTGATCTTGAAGTAATCTTAGGATTTATTAGGATATGTCCTTCCTTTTTTCCATCTTCTTGAATATAGCTAATGTCATAAACAATCATCTTTTTTAACATTCCAACTTGACATGCAGCAAGTCCTATGCCATCATTTTTATACATAGTTTCTAACATATCTTGTCCAAGTTGTTTAATTTTATCGTCTATGACATCTATTTCTTTAGACTTCTTAGCTAATATATCATCCCCATCTTTTCTTATTTCTCTAATAGCCATTTTAAAAAATTACCCCCAATTATAACTCTACATCTATATTATTCTTTGCTTGTGCACTTTCTTGTGAGTCTCCTGTTTCAGAGGCCTCATCTTGTACACTATTTGCTTGAGCAGCACTACCCATTTTTATCTCTTGCCACTCTTCTTTTGAAATTAAAACTTGTCTTGCCTTACTTCCTGCAGAACCAGATATAAGACCTCTCTCTTCCATTTGGTCAACCATTCTACCTGCTCTTGCATATCCAACTCTTAGTTTTCTTTGAATCATAGAAGCAGATGCTTGACCCATTTCTACAACAAGATCTATTGCCTCATTTAAAAGCTCATCCGCATCATCTTGTTCTTCTGCATCAGCATTAGCATTGTTTTTGCCGTTAGCTTTTTCAATGCTTTCAATTATTTCGGTATTGTATGTTGCATTAGTATTTGCTTTTATTTCTTCAACTATATTCTCAATCTCACTTTCAGATACAAATGTTCCTTGCATTCTTAAAGGTTTAGTTTCTCCAACAGGGAAATATAGCATATCTCCTTTTCCAAGTAGTTTCTCTGCTCCAGCCATATCTAGTATAGTTCTTGAATCTACTTGTGAAGAAACAGTAAATGCAATACGTGATGGAATATTTGCTTTAATTATACCAGTGATTACATCAACTGATGGTCTCTGAGTTGCAATAATTAAATGCATACCAGCTGCTCTTGCCATCTGTGCAAGTCTACAAATTGCATCTTCAACATCATTTGGTGCAACCATCATTAAATCTGCAAGCTCATCTATAATTATTACTATTTGAGGAAGTTTTGCTCCTCCTTCTTCTTTTTCTATTACTGCGTTATATCCCTTTATGTCCTTAACGCCTTTAGAAGCAAATAGATTATATCTATTTACCATTTCCTGAACAGCCCAGTTAAGTGCTCCAGCAGCTTTTTTAGGATCTGTAACTACTGGTATTAGTAAATGTGGTATTCCATTGTATCCTGAAAGCTCAACCATTTTAGGATCTACAAGTATCATTTTAACTTCACTTGGTTTAGCTTTATATAGTATAGATACAATTATTGAGTTAATACATACACTCTTACCAGAACCTGTAGCACCAGCAATAAGCATATGTGGCATTTTAGCAATATCTCCAACACAAACTTCACCTGCTGCATCTTTTCCTAGAGCAAATGCAAGCTTAGATTTATGATTTTTGAATGTATCAGACTCAATTACCTCTCTTAGCATAACAGACTCAGCTGCGGCATTAGGTACTTCTATACCAACAGCTGCCTTTCCAGGTATAGGAGCTTCAATTCTTATTGATTTAGCAGCTAAATTTAATGCTATATCATCAGATAAGTTAACTATCTTACTTACCTTTACACCAGTGCTTGGTGTAAGTTCATATCTAGTTACAGTTGGTCCTTTAGTTATGTTAGTTACTCTTGCTTCAACTCCAAAGCTTTGAAGTGTTTTTTGAAGTCTTACAGCAACTGAATGAATTGCTTTTCTATCAAAAGCCTCTCCTTCTTTTGGCTCAGCTAAAAGTTCAATTGAAGGAAAAACATAATTATCATTTTCAACATGAGCAGTATGATCTAGTATCATAACTTCTTTTAAAGACTTATCCTCTTTTTCTTCTTTTTGAATTTTAAAGAATTCATCTCTTTTTTGTTTTCCTTTAATTTCTTCTTCTGTAGGAGGCTTTGGCTTTCCACCTAGTTTATTAAAATCAAACTCAATTTGATCTGCATTACTTACATTTAAGTTTTGAGCTACATTCTCACTGCCAGGCTCTCTTAATTTATCTAATTTTTCTTGTTCTTTCTCTATTTTTGCTTTTTCTCTTCTAGAAAGCTTTGGTACTTTATTTCCTAAATTATCTGTATACTCGTATTGCTTTACTTCATCATCTCTAAATAAAGTATTCTTCATATTGCTAAGATGATCTATAATGTAATTTATACTATACTTTAGTCCTCCAAAGAATTGCTTAAATGAAATATTACATAAGAATAATGTTAGTATAAATGTAACTATTGGGAATATAATTCTTGCAACACTCATTCCTGTTAAACCTGCAACTAGTCCTGCAATAAGAGTTCCAATAGCTCCGCCATAATTTTTACCTGCGATTCCAGCATTTACACTATCAACTATTGTTTTAACTGGATTTTCATACATTGTTACACTACTTTGTGTAAATACAAGAAGAGTAGCAGCTATTAGAGCTATTACAACAAGTCCTCTCTTTAGTTCTCTAAAAGGCTTTACTTTCTTTTCAGATAAAATGCAATGTATTCCTATAATCATTAGAAGTATAGGAAAAGAATATGCAGATTTTCCAAGAGCACCTAAAAGTAGCACCTTACAAATATCTGCAAAGTTTCCAACATTTTTAAAACCTATAAAAACAAACAGAATAAGACCAAGAACAACAAGAAATCCACCTAACATATCATTACTTATTGTTTTTTGTTCTTTTTTGCTTGGTCTACCTCTTTTTCCTCTACTCATTTTATCACAACCTCTTTTTTAAAATATTTATTTTAGTTCTCTTCTATTGTTATGAATCATATCCATAGTTTCTCTTAAGATGTTCTCAACTTTTTCTAAAATGCCATCAGCATAATCTCTAGTACCCTCAGATATTTCCTTAGATACTTTGTTTGCATTTTCTATAATTTCTTCTTTTTGTGCTAGAGCTTGTTTTGTTATTTCATGTTCATCTACTAAATTTATAATTTTACTTTCTGTTTCTTTTAATACTTTTTGTGCTTCAAATTCAGCGTCAGAAATAATTCTTTGTCTTTCTTCTTTTACCCATTTTGCTTGCTTTAATTCATCTGGTAATTTAAGTCTTATATCTTCAATTATCTCTCTTAGTTCTTCTGCGTCTACCATAACCTTAGTTGAAAAAGGCACTTTTGTACCTGATTCTAAAATTTCTTCTAAATTCTCTAACAATGTGAATACTTCCATTTCATTACCTCCATTTATACATCTTCAAAACTACATTTCCATAAGCACGCTCATCAATACATTGTAGATTTGTAAAATTTTCTAAAACCTCTCTTCTATTATTTTTTTCTAGCTTTAAAAGAAAATTTTTATCTGTTTCATATATAATTATGCCATCTTGCTTTAAGTATTTGTCCTTAGATTCGGATATGGTATTTAAAGTATTTATGCCTAAATCACTATCATAAGGTGGATCTAAAAATATTACATCAAATAGCATATCTTCACTTAGTATTTGATTTAGACATTTTGCATAATCTTTCTTAGTTATTTTAACATATTCTTGCGTTTTAGTCAACTTAACATTGGATATTATGGTAGAAATACTAAGGTTTTCTTTATCATTTATCCATGCAAATTTAGCACCTCTACTAATTGCTTCAAGCGCTAAGTTTCCAGTTCCTCCAAAGAGGTCAAGAACATATGCCCCTTTTATATAATTATTTATAATTGAAAACAGTGCCTCTTTAACTCTGTCTAAGGTTGGTCTTGTCTTTTCTGTTTTTGGACTTACCAGCCTTTTTGCCTTAGCACTTCCAGCTATTATTCTCAAAACACTATGCCTCCACTTCTAAAAACATATATTTTTTATTATAATTATCCATTATCTTTGCTATATTTTCTGGTGCAAAAGTTATGCTTGCAGTATTATCATTAGGATGAAAAGATACTTTACTCTCATTAAGTAGTTCTTTATCTACTACAAATATAACATCTGTATCTGGTGCACCTATAACATTTAGTATAGAAACTGATCCTGGTTTTATATGAAGCTTTTCATATAGCTCACTCTCATTTCCAAAAGATAATCTATGTGAATGTAGCATATCTGATATCCTTTTTAAATCTGCCCTTTTGGTTACAGGAAGCGATACTAAATAAAAAACATTAGCTTTTTTGTCTTTTAAAAATAAGTTTTTACAACATTTTCCTTCAAATTTTATATCTTTTAACATTTCTTCGTCTTTCCTGTTAAAAATTGCTGGATGACGAATAATGCTATAATCTATGTTTAAAGCTTTAAATACATTTATTACTTCTTCCATTTTTTCTCCCTTTTTACACATATATAATACTACAAAAAGACGTATTTTTCAATAAAAAAAGAAAAAATAAGAAACACTGGGATATTTCTTATTTTTTCAAGCAAATTATTTATATAAAAAGTTTGGTAGTAATCGAGGTGTAAAATCCTTCTTTTTTACCCCTCTATATATATAGACGTTTTAGAAGGGCATTTTGTTTCAAAATTTTTAAAATTTCTTAAAAAAATTTAAAATTTTTTAATTTTATAGGCTATTTTCATCAATTATATCCAAAATATGTGGTTTTGATTTTAAAGTTTTTGCTACTTCTTCTTCAATATTATCTATATAAATTGCATTTTCAATATACTCAAAAGCACTCTCAAATTTTTCTTTATCGTTATATAGAACTGTAAGGATAGTATCTCCTTCATTTACCCTATCTCCTACTTTTTTAGAAAATTCAAAGCCTACAGAATAATCTATTCTATCTTCTTTTCTATTTCTTCCACCACCAAGAGCTACTAATGCTTCACCTATCTTTTTGCTATCTATAGAAACAACATATCCATCAGATTGAGCATGTATTTCTTTTAAGTATTTTACTTTATCATCAAGAACAGGCATATCTAAGTTTAATCCAATCCAATCCATATATACGTTATATATGTGTCCACCCTGTGCTTTTACTAGCTCTATGAATTTATCATAAGCTGCACGAGATACAATAGCTTTAGTTATATCTTTTCTGTTCTTTTCCATATCATCACATATACCAGACATCTTAATCATCTGAGCTGCAATTTCGTATACAATCTCTTTTAAATCTCTAATTTCTTCACTTTGAAGTGTTGTTTCATCTGAAAGTAAAAATGATATTACCTCTTTTATCTCAAGTGCATTTCCTACATTTCTACCTAAAGGCTCACTCATCGAAGTAACAATAGCTTTAGTTTCTACTCCTGCAAGTTTACCAATTTTTACCATAGTCTTAGATAGCTTTCTTGCATCCTCTAAAGTTTTCATGAATGCACCACTTCCAACAGTGACATCAAGCAAGATTTTATCCACTCCAGATGCAAGTTTTTTAGACATTATAGAGGAAGCTATAAGGTCAATAGATTCAACAGTAGCTGTTGTATCTCTTAGTGCGTAAATTTTTTTATCTGCTACTGCAATTTCTGGGCTTTGAGATATTAAGCATACACCAATATCTTGAACTTGACGTATTGCATCATTTATTGGAATATTAACATTATATCCTACTATAGATTCTAGTTTATCTGCTGTTCCACCAGTAAATCCAAGTCCTCTTCCACTCATTTTACAAACTCCAACGCCAAGAGCGGCTATAATTGGCAATACAATTAGTGTTATTTTATCTCCAACGCCACCAGTTGAGTGCTTATCTACAATATATTTTCCTGGTACTTTTATACTAGATAAATCTAATGTTTTAGCTGAATTTGCCATAGCAAAAGTTAAATTTTTAAGTTCTTCATCACTCATACCATTTAGATATATCGCCATAAGTAATGCTGACATCTGATAATCTGGTATTTCTCCTTTACTATACCCATTTACAAAGAACTCGATTTCTTCTTTTGATAGTTCATATTTGTCTCTTTTTTTCTCTATTATTTCATACATTCTCATATCTATTACCTCACTTATATTCTTACTTCTTTAGTCCATTTTCTTTCTTGCTCATCTAGTCCTATATATATTAGTTGGCCATCTTCGATTTTAAATTTTGACATATCTGTTTCTATTATATTAGGGATTATATGTTTTAGCTCTATTCCATATGCATCAAAACTTTCTTCATTGTATTCTTGTTTTGCTATCATTTCATCTTTATATTTTTGCATTTCCAAGCAATATTCATACACATTTAATTTAAATGCTTCTTCTTGTGTTTTGTTTTTTGCTTTATTATTAAATATTTGTGCTACAAAAGTTATAGCTACACTCATTACGCATATAACAATAACAAGCAAAATTAAGCTCTTTCCTGTTTTTCTTTTATTTAACATATAACCACCTCACTATATTTCTCTATATTTTGATAATACAATAAACCTACACTTTTTTCAACAAATTTCACTAAATTTTAACTATTAAAACACTCATAAATAAGTTACATTTGTAATAGTATTAAATGAGGTGATTTTATGTGCGGTATTTGTGGATACATGCAAGATGATGAAATAAAAGAAAAAAATACTATTTTAGCCATGAAAGAGAGCATATTAAAAAGAGGCGTATCAGACAACCATGTATACGTATATAACAATGTTGCTCTAGGGCATGCACGTCTTAGTATAATTGATGTAAAAAACGGTAAACAACCAATGGAAAAAAAGCTTAATAATACTACATATACTATCGTATATAATGGCGAATTATATAACACTAATCTTTTAAGAAATATTCTAATTTCTAAGGGCTATACTTTTGAAACTGAATGTGATACAGAAGTTTTACTGCTACTTTATGTTGAGTTTAAAGAAAAAATGTTGAAATTTATAAACGGAATATTTGCTTTTGCTATATATGATGAAGAAGAAAATTCAATATTTGTAGCTAAAGATAGACTTGGAATCAAACCTTTATTCTATACACTTACTAATGATAAGTTTATCTTTTCATCCGAAATTAAAGGTATACTTGCAAGTAAATTTGTTACTCCTACAGTTACAAAAGATGAGCTTTTAGAACTATTTGCTCTTGGTCCTGCACATAGTCCAGGTAAAACATATTTTAAAGATATATATGAACTAGAAGCAGGACATTACGCTATATATAAAGAAGGTATATTATATATTGAAAAATATTGGGACTTAGAAGAAAAGAAATTACTTGACAGCCAAGACGAGATTATTGAAAATGTAAAATACTTAGTCACTGATGCTACCAAAAGACAACTAGTATCAGATGTTGGTGTATCTTCTATGCTATCTGGTGGACTAGATTCAAGTATTGTTACTAAAATAGCTACAGATAATATTCATAATTTACACACTTATTCAATAAATTATGAAAATAATGACGAAGACTTTGTGGCAAATAGCTACCAGCAGACTAAAGACAGTGATTTTGTTAAAGTTATGGTAAAATATCTTAATACTAAACATACAGATATTATAGTAAACGATTCTTCCCTTTTTAATAATTTATATGAATCAGTAATTGCAAGAGATATGCCTGGTATGGCAGATATTGATAGTTCAATGTATGTATTTTGTAAAGAAATAGCAGACAATGGCGAAAAAGTTGTACTCTCTGGTGAATGTTCTGATGAAATATTTGGTGGGTATCCTTGGTTTTATAAAGAACACCTTAAAAATGCTAAAGGATTTGCTTGGGCTTTATCTGAAAATTTAAGAGAGTCTATGTTAAAGAAAGGAATATTAAATAACGGAGATATATTAAATTATATATTAAATTCTAAAAAAGAAACTTTACAAGATGTAAAGCATATATCATTAGATAAATTTGAAAATGAATATAAGGAGATAAACTACCTAACTGTAAAATATTTTATGAACACTCTTGTCGAAAGAACTGATAGAATGTCAATGAGAAACTCTCTTGAAGTTCGTGTTCCATATGCAGATCATAGAATATTTGAATATGTATATAATATTGATGCTAAATTTAAACTTGGTCTTACTAATAATAGCGAGCCTATAGAAAAATACGTTCTAAAAACCGCCTTTAGAAATGATATTCCATCAGATATAACAGATAGAAAAAAATCTCCATTTCCCAAAACTTATAGCAAAAAATATTTAGAGCTACTAGAAGCAAAACTTAAAGAAATCTTAAATAACCCAAGTTCTAGAATACATGAAGTTATTGACACAGATTTTGTTAATGAACTAATTTTATCTCATGGAAAAGATTTAAAAGAAAATTTATTTGGTCAACTTATGACATATCCTCAAACTCTTGCATTTCTAATTCAAATTGATTATTGGTTAACTGCATATAATATAACCATTATATTGTAATTTATAGTCACCTAAATTGGTGACTATTTTTATATTTTTTTAATGTATTTTTAGTTATAATTATATTTTTTTATCTAATAATATTATCGAGGTATTTACTATGCAAAGCAATAATTCAAAAAGTAATGATAAAATTGCTATTATAATTGCCACAATAGTTGTAGTTTGCATAATAGCATATATAGTTTATTTATTTTTTAGTTCTAATATAACGTTAAATTCTAATATTTTAGATAATAACTCTAGCTCAAATAATTATGATAATGTCCAAGCACAAAAAAATAACATACCAGTAGAAAAAGAAGTTGTATATAAAGAGACAGAAATAGCTTCTTTTACTACAACACTTTATGATAATAGTGAAAACAGAATATATAATATAAATAAGGCTTGCCAAACATTAGATGGCACTACTATAAAAAAAGGCGAAGAATTTTCTTTTAATAATACAATTGGACCTATGGGAGAAGAAAATGGATATAGACTTGCAACAGGGTTTGATGCTGATGGAAAGCTCATAGATATACCTGCAGGTGGAATGTGTCAAATAAGCAGTACACTATATAATGCAGCCTTAATTTCAAATTTAGAGATAACCGAACGACATCCACATAGTAGAAGGGTTTCGTATGTTCCAGTAGATAAAGATGCTACTATATACTATGGGCAATTAGATTTAAAATTTGTAAATAATAGAAAAAACGACATAAAAATAATGGCACAAACAGACAATTATTCTATAACTATAAAACTATACGAATTAGAGCCGTCAAACTAACTTGACGACTCTAATTATTTGCATCTATATATACTTTTTCATAAGGCTTTACTAAGCCTAACTTTTCGCGTGCAACAGATTCTATATATTCATCTGTTGTTATATTTTCTTTCCTACTCTTATAATACTCAATCAAATTTTGCTTTGATTCAATTTCCTTTTCATACATCTCTATTTGAGAATTATATTTGTTTAACTTTAACTGTTGATTAAAAAATGTAAATCCAAAGTATACAATAAATAAAATAGTCATAACATGCACTATACTAACGTTTTTCTTCTTTTTCTTTACTTTTCTTTTTTCCTTTGTTCTTTGATTCACTACCATTTATCCAACCTCTTTTTATTGATTTACATTTATCCTTTGTTAAAACAGTTAAAAGTTTACATTTTAAATTTATCATAATAGAAAAAAAATTGCAACATATTTTTGCTAATTTTTTTATTATTTTACAAATTATTGTCAAAATAAGTTCCATAGGAACACATAAAAATATTATAATATTTTTTACACTATAGAAAAAAATACTATAAATTTTTATTAAATACTTGCTTATTATTTTTCTACTAAGTGCAATACCTACTATCATAGCAAAAAACATATATGCTCGTATCTGGCTATCAATCATGTTTACCATATATATTACAGTTATTATTGTTACTATGATAAAAAATATAACATCTTGTATCATAACAACATATATAGAATTTTTCTTTCGTATCTTTCTCAAAGCTCTAAATATATCAAAAATACAAGATATTACAACTCCTAGCATTATAAAAAACAAGAAATCACTTATTTGCTTAGTTACTGACATAAAGTAATATTATTTAAATAACTTGTTCATAATTCCTTGTTTTTTATTTTGTGCTGCATCCGAATAAGCAATTGCACTAGTTCTTCCTTCTATTATTAACTCATTATTTTCTAGATTTAATTTATTCATCTTTAAATTTTCACCTTTAATAGTTAAAATTCCTAAATCTGTTTGCACAATTACTAGTTCATCGTCGAAACTATGTATGTCCTCTACTCCTGTTACAACTGCTTTTTCTCTGTTCTGAATCACAATATTTTGTTCTTTGAAATCTTTATTTTTATCTTCCATGTTAATCACCTAATACTATATATGCACAATATAAAAAATTATAACAAAAAAGGTGAGTTAAAATACTCACCTAATATAACTTTACATCATCAATACCTAAAAATTCTTCTACTACTATGTGTTTTATTCTTCCTTTTACCTCATCAGATAGCTGATTATAGCACATATTACTCTCTCCACCAATGCTTTTGCAGTTATCCTCTATCAAAATATCTGGTAGTTCTTCTTTTATTAAAGTTGCATAGTCTTGATATTTTTGCCTATATGCTACCATTGAGCCTACAAATCCTATATCATCAAGATGTTGTGCCATTTTCATTGCTTTTCTACCTTTAAGCGAAGTTATATAAATTATCTCATAGCCTGTTTCTTGCCATTTTTTAATAGTATCTATAGCATTGGCTATTGGAACATACTTAGTTACACAAATTCTAGATAAGATATTTTTATGCTTTGGCTTCAAAATAGTTCCTTCAGTAAAAATCATAATCTTTTTATTATTATTCTTAATTTTGTCAATTATTATAAATCCCATAAAATCACCTATTTCAAATTTTTTAGTTCTTCAATAAAATCTCTTATTGTAGCAGCTTTTTCAAATTCATATTTTCTAGCATAGCTCATCATTTCTTCTGTTAATCTTTCAATAGATTCTTCTATAGTTTCACCACGTTTTACATTTACTTCTTTTTCATCTGCTTCTTCTTGATATGTTGCTTTAACACTGTCTCTAACTTCTTTGACTATTGTATGTGGTACTATATTATGTTCCTCATTATACTTCATTTGTATACTTCTTCTTCTGTTAGTTTCATGTATAGCATTTTCCATTGACTCAGTTAGCTCATCTGCATACATTATTACCCTACCATTTGCATTTCTTGCTGCTCTTCCTATAGTTTGTATAAGTGATCTCTCACTTCTTAAAAAGCCCTCTTTATCTGCATCAAGTATAGTAACAAGAGATACTTCTGGAATATCTAGTCCTTCTCTTAACAAGTTAATTCCAACAAGTACATCAAATTTACCAAGTCTTAAATCTCTTATTATTTCAAGTCTATCAAGTGCTTCAATATCTGAGTGCATGTATCTTACTTTTATATCTTTTTCAGATAAATATGCAGTAAGCTCTTCTGCCATTTTTTTAGTTAGTGTTGTAACAAGTACTCTTTCTCCATTTGCTACTGTATCTCTTATATTTTGAGTTAAATCTTCTATTTGACCATCAGTAGGCTTTACTATTATCTGAGGATCTAATAGTCCTGTAGGACGTATTATTTGTTCTGCAACAAGACTTGAATGTTCTTTTTCATAATCTGCTGGAGTTGCACTACAAAATACAACTTGTTTTACTTTTTTCTCCCATTCATCAAAACGAAGAGGTCTATTATCATAAGCAGATGGAAGTCTAAAGCCATTTTCAACAAGTGATTCTTTTCTTGCTCTATCACCATTATACATACCTCTAATTTGTGGTATAGTAACATGTGACTCGTCAATTACAACTAAGAAGTCATCACCAAAGTAATCAAAAAGCGTATATGGAGTTGAGCCCTTTCCTCTACCAGATAATATAGCAGAATAGTTTTCTATTCCCTGGCAAAATCCTGTTTCTTTAAGCATTTCCATATCAAAATTAGTTCTTTGCTCTATTCTGTATGCTTCAACTATTTTATCTCTATCCTTAAAGTACTTAACTCTTTCTTCCATTTCTTCTTTTATTTTATCTATTGCAGCATCTATTTTTTCTCTTTGTATTACATAGTGAGATTTCGGATATATAAATTCATGCTTAGATGTAGCTTTTACCTTACCAGTAATTGCCTCTACAAGACATACTCTATCTATCTCATCACCAAAGAACTCTAAACGTATTATTTCCTCATTATTTCCAGCTGGAAATACATCTAATACGTCCCCTTTTACTCTAAACTCTCCTCTTTTAAAGTCTATATCTGCTCTTGTATATTGCATTTCAACAAGACGTTCTAGTATTTCATCTCTATCTACTTTCATTCCTGGTCTTACAGAAAGTACTAAGTTAGTATAGTCTTCAGGTGAACCAAGTGAATAAATTGAAGATACTGATGCAACAATTATTACATCTTTTCTTTCAAAAAGTGCTGCTGTTGCACTATGTCTTAGTTTATCTATTTCATCATTTATTTGACTTTCTTTTTCAATATATGTATCAGTAGAGGCAATATATGCTTCAGGCTGATAATAATCATAGTATGAAATAAAATATTCAACTGCGTTTTCAGGGAAGAACTCCTTGAATTCGCTATAAAGTTGTCCTGCAAGTGTTTTATTGTGTGTCATAATAATAGTAGGCTTTTGTACTTGCTCAATAACATTTGCTATTGTAAATGTCTTTCCACTACCTGTAACACCAAGTAGAGTTTCGCCTTTGTTTCCACTTTTTATGCCATCTACAAGTGCTTTTATAGCCTCAGGTTGATCTCCTGTAGGTTTAAATTTTGAATGTAATTTAAACAATTTTTTTTCCTTTTCTACTTCCATTTTTTTCCTTTCTTTGTGACCTAATTAAATTTAAAAAAAGACAACAGTCAGCCAACAATTCGTCCCCAAATTCGTCCCCAAAGGACAAAATTTTACTGGTTAATAGTTAATTTTTTGATGGGGACGAATACAGGTCACAAATTTGTTTTGCATAACTAAATGATATTAAATGATACAAAACAACATTTTTTACTATATAATAATATCATTTTTTGCTTGAAAAAACAAGGCTTTTAAGAAACCTTGTTTTGTTAAAAATTATCTAATTTTTTATCTAAATTGATTTAAGCTATTCAATAATATTTTTTCTATTCTTTATAATAAATTCGTCCCCAGATAAAATTCTATATACTATACTTTATTGTTCTAAATTTATATTTAATCCAAAATACTTTTCAAAGAATTTCAATACTTTATTAACTATTGTCTGCTTTTTCTCTGCTCTATTACCTCCTCCAAATCTTCTCATTGGTGGAAGTATTTTTTCTATATCAGTTCCGTTTGTTTTAACTTGTCCATCTCTAAAAGAATTATTTATGAATTTTCTTGTTTCTTCTTCATTTAAATTTTCTTCTTCAATTAAGTTTTTCAAATCCATTTCTTCTTGATTTTTTACAAATTTTTGCCAATCATCATTAACATTTGTATCAGCATTTATTCTTTCAATAAATCCATTTATTAAATCTTTCTTTGAACGAAGTGCTAAACTTGATCTTATTGCTTTATCTATAGTTCCAAGTATTTCTTTATCTTTACAGTTAGATTGATGATATTTTGAAACTAACATCAAAATATAATCAATATTTACTTCTACTTGTTTTACAAGTTCCATTTCAAATACTATATCATCTTTAATGCTTTCCTTTTCTGCATCTCCCTGTGCTTTATATTTTTGATATAAATCAACATATATTCCAGTATAGTCCTGAAAATCTCTTTCTGAAAGTATTTCATTTCCCTCAAATTTATCAAAAGATGATAATATATTTCTTAATCTTAAAATATTTCCTAAAGATACAATAAAATCTTTTTCTGCTTTTTCACCTATTATTTGCTCTCCTAATGGATATTTTTGAATTAACAATGCAATTCTTTCTTCATATCCAAGTTGTCTTTTTCCATTATTATCTTCATATCCGTAATAATAATCTTCATAAGATTTAAGTAATACTATTCCATTTGCATTTTTATCTCCAAATAAAGCTATTGCGTCATTTGTTTCTTCTTCCAAATTTCTAAAACATACAATATTACCATAAGTTTTAACAGAATTTAATATTCTATTTGTTCTTGAAAAGGCTTGTATCAATCCATGTTGCTTTAAATTTTTATCTACCCATAATGTATTAAGAGTAGTTGCATCAAAACCAGTTAAAAACATATTTACAACTATAAGAATATCTATTTCTCTATGCTTTACTCTATCTGATAAATCTTTATAATAGTCTTGAAATCCATTTCCCTCTGAAGAAAAATTAGTCTTAAACTTTTTATTATATTCATTTATAGCATAATCTAGAAATTCTCTTGAGCTTTGATCTAATAATTCTGTTTCAAATCCTTCATCATCTAATATACCATCTGCTGTATCTTCTTCATTTGCTGCAAAACTATATATTGTAGCAATAGTTAAATCCTTATTATTTTCTTCAAGTTGTTTCTTAAATTCTAAATAATATTTTTTTGCCATTGGAATTGAAGCTACTGCAAACATAGAGTTAAATCCATTTAATCTTTGTCCTTTTAAATCGTAAAAAGAATTTCTTTTTGTTTTTTGTTCAAAATGTTCTAAAATATATGACACAACATTTGAAACTCTTTCAGATGAAGCCAATGCTTCCTCAGTATTTATAGCTTGTACTTCTTTGTCTGTCATTCCCTCTTTAGCTTTTACTGTGTTTATATAATCTATTCTAAATGGTAAAACATTTCCATCATTGATAGCATCTACTATTGTATATGTATGTAACTTTTCTCCAAAGGCTTGTTCTGTAGTGCAAAAATCTGGATTTGTCTTTTTACCTGCATTTTTTGCAAATATAGGTGTTCCAGTAAATCCAAAAAGATGATAATTTTTGAAATTTTGAACTATTAGTTTATGCATATCTCCAAATTGTGATCTATGACATTCATCAAAAATTAAAACTAAATGCTTTTGAAAAGCAGGATGATTTTTATTTCTTTTTACAAATTCACTTAATTTTTGTATTGTAGTAACTATAATTTTTGTTGTATCATCTTCCAACTGCTTTTGAAGAATTTTTGTACTTCTATTTCCATTAGCTGCACCTTTTTCAAACTTATCATATTCTTTCATAGTTTGATAGTCTAAGTCTTTTCTATCTACAACAAATAATACTTTATCAATAAAATCTAAATTACTTGCAATTTGTGCTGTTTTAAAGGAAGTTAAAGTTTTTCCTGAACCTGTTGTATGCCAAATATAGCCACCTGCTTCAACTGTTCCCATCTTTTTATAGTTATTTGCCACTTCAATTCTATTTATAATTCTCTCTGTTGCAACTATTTGATATGGTCGCATAACTAAAAGTAATTCTTCAGATGTAAATATACAATATTTTGTTAAAATATTTAATATTGTATGTTTAGCGAAAAATTTTCTTGTAAAATCTACTAAATCTGTAATTACTTTATTATTTCCGTCTGCCCAATAAGAAGTAAATTCAAAACTATTACTTGTTTTTTTACTTTTATTTCTTGAACCACTTTGCTCTTTAATATGACTTTCTCTTGTTGTATTAGAATAATATTTTGTATTTGTACCATTTGAAATTACAAAAATTTGTACATATTCATATAGTCCACTACCTGCCCAAAAACTATCTCTTTGATATCTATTTATTTGATTAAATGCCTCTTTAAGTGCAACGCCTCTCCTTTTTAATTCTACATGAACTAATGGAAGTCCATTAACTAAAATTGTAACATCATATCTATTGTCATAATTGCCATCATTTTCTACATACTGATTTATTACTTGTAATCTGTTATTATGAATATTTTTCTTATCAATTAAAAATATGTTTTTGTTTGTACCATCGTCTCTTTTTAATACTTGTATATAATCTTCCTGTATTTTTCTTGTTTTTTCTACAATACCATCATTACTATTTGATATACTGTTATTATAAAAGAAATTCCATTCGTTATCTGTAAACTTGTAATCATTAAGCATTTCTAGTTGTTTACGAAGGTTATTAACTAATGTATCAGTATCATGTATTTCTAAATATTCATAACCCTGTTCTTCAAGCATTCTTATAAATTCTTTTTCCAATGCTTGTTCACTTTGGTAACTGTCTGATTTTCTTTGCACTGACTCATATTCTGCTACAACAGTAGAATTACTTGTTTCCATTACTACATTATATTTACTCATTATTTTACTCCTTAATTTTCTTTTAATTCTTTAAAAGTTAATAATTTATCCCTATAATACTCATATTGTTTTTGCCTTGCTTCTATTTCTGCAGGAAGTCCATATTCTTTATCTAATATTTCATATATCTTATTTATTTTGCAAATAATTCTTTCTTGTTCTTCTATACTTGGAACTGCTACTTTTACACTTTTTAAAGTATCAGTTGTTAAAGAAACATTTGCCCCACCTGTCATTAAAGGAACAAGAATAATATCTTTATAATAATATAAATAATGTCTTAAAAATTCAGCTTTAATGACATTATTTCTTGGTATAATTGCACACAAGATATTTCCAAGTGCAAACTTACCTTTTTGATAAAAAATTCTAGTTATGCTTGCTACTCCATGGCCTCTTGCTGAGATTAATGGCATACATACTGCTTCACAATCAAACTGATAATTATCACATGATTGTAAATATTCAGTTGTTGCAACAAGTGGGTATTTACCTGGAGTGGCTTTTTGTAATGCTGTTTTTCCTTTTTCAATTCTGCATAATTCATCTAAAATTGTAAATTTTTTAAAATTATCCGTGTTTAATTCTTTTTTCATTACATATTCTAGTTGTTTTTCTCTACATTTTAGTTCCATATCTAAGCAATCTATATATTCAGCGAAATCGTCCAACACGCGGACAATTTCGCATTGTACCTCCAACGGAGGTACAGGCACAAGTAGTTCTTCTAAACTACCTGCTTTTATGTATCCTTGACTAGAAGTATTTTTTCTAGATATTAGAGAATTTTTTATTTTTGGGGATGTTAAATAATAATTATAAAACTTTCTGTTAATTTTGCTATCATCAAGTCTAATAAGATACATATTTTGCCCATAAAAACTTGTATATTCTTCTACAAAAGCTGTTTCACCTATTGTACCTATCATTGTAACTAATAAATCGTTTTTTTCTATTTTTCTATTCATTGAAATGGTTACATAGTCCTCTTGTGATATGTAATTAACATCTTCAAAATCTATTTTTCCATTTCTAATATTTTTAGAAGTAATATATGGGATACCATTGCTTATATAATTTGGTGTGGATGGCATTAACCAAAATGATTCCTTTTTTAGTTCTTTTGTTTTTTTATATTCAACACCATTCGGACATAACTTTTCTATCAATTCATCTATTTTTCCCATATTACACCTCAATTTCTTCTATAATTTTATCTATTTCTTCACGAAGCTTATTTTCTCTTGCTACTATTTCATCTATTTGCTTATTAAGTTCTACAATATCAACTTCTTCTCTTGTATCTTCTTTTTCTACATAAGTTGAAACAGATAAATTATAATCATTTTCTGCTATATCTTTATTTGAAACTAATTTTGCAGTATGTTCAATATCTTCTCTATCTGTAAATATTTTAACTATATTGCTTATGTTTTCATCTGTCAATTTATTATTATTTGTTACTTTTACACATTCTTTTGAAGCATCAATAAATAATGTACTATTATCTTTTTTACTTTTCTTTAAAACCATTATACAAGTTGCTATACTTGTTCCGAAAAATAGATTATCTGGTAGTTGAATAATAGCATCTATAAAGTTATTGTCAATTAAATATTTTCTTATTTTTTGTTCTGCTCCGCCCCTATATAGAATTCCAGGAAAACAAACTATTGAAGCAGTACCATTAGTTGCAAGCCATGATAAACTATGCATAATAAATGCAAAATCAGCTTTTGATTTTGGTGCAAGTACACCTGCTGGAGAATATCTTGGATCATTTATTAAAATTGCATTGTCATCTCCAACCCATTTAATTGAATATGGTGGATTTGAAACGATAACTTCAAATGGCTCATCATCCCAATGTTGTGGAGAAATTAAAGTATCTTCACATGCTATATCAAATTTATCATATCCTATATCATGCAAAAACATATTTATTCTACAAAGGTTATAAGTAGTTAAATTTATCTCTTGCCCATAAAATCCATTTCTAACATTTTCTTTTCCTAATATTTTAGCTGCTTTTAATAATAATGAACCGGAGCCACAAGCTGGATCATATACTTTACTTACAGATGTTTTTCCAACAACTGCTAGCCTAGTTAATAATTCACTTACTTCTTGTGGTGTATAAAACTCTCCTCCTGATTTACCAGCATTAGATGCATACATAGTCATTAAAAACTCATAAGCGTCTCCAAAAGCATCAATAGAATTTGATTGATAATTACCTAAATTCAAACTATTTATTCCATCTAAAATTTTTGTTAATCTTTCATTTCTTTTTCCAACAGTTGCACCTAGTTTATTACTATTAACATCTATGTCATCGAAAAGTCCTGAAAAATCATCCTCACTCTCTGCACCTTTTGCTGAGTTTTCTATATTTCTAAATACTTTTTCAAGTATTTCATTTAAATCTTCTTTGTGGTTTTTAGCCTCTTTACATACATTACAAAATAATTCTGATGGCAATATAAAGAAACCTTTTTCTTTTACCAATTCATCTCTTACAGCTTCTGCTTCATTATCAGATAATTTTGTATAATCAAAATTAGTATCTCCTGCTTTTCTTTCTCCATCATTTATATAATTAGTAATATTCTCTGATATATATCTATAAAACATTATTCCTAATATATATTGTTTAAAGTCCCAACCATCAACAGCTCCTCTTAAATCATCTGCTATTGACCAAATTGCTTTATGTACTTCATTTCTTTCTTGTTCTTTCTTATTATCCATTTATTTCCCCCCCGTTTTACATATAAACAAAATTCAAAATAATTATATCATAAAAAAATTTATTTGTCGCTTTATATCGAAAAAATGTATAAAACAATTATAAGAATATATCTTATATATTTTTATTTATAAGCAAAAAAAAAGCTAATCTATTTCTAAATTAGCTTTGTATTTTCAATAATCATATACTTATTTTGATGAGGACGAATCAGGACGAATACAGGTCACAAATTTTATTTTTTCATTTAATTTTCTTTAATATCATTAAATGTTATATTGTTCATTTTTGCTGTATTTTCAAGCATTAAACGATACTAAACATCATTAAAATTTTTGCTATTCATTCTAACTGATAAAATATTCAACTGCGTTTTCAGGGAAAAACTCCTTGAATTCGCTATAAAGTTGTCCTGCAAGTGTTTTATTGTGTGTCATAATAATAGTTGGCTTTTGTACTTGTTCAATAACATTTGCTATTGTAAATGTCTTTCCACTACCTGTAACACCAAGTAGAGTTTCGCCTTTATTTCCACTCTTTATGCCATCTACAAGTGCTTTTATAGCTTCAGGTTGATCTCCTGTAGGTTTAAATTTTGAATGTAATTTAAACAATTTTTCCTCTGGTTTTCTTTCCATTTTTTTCCTTTCTTTATACCTTAAAAGGCCATATTTCACGTTAATTTTCTACTATACAATAATATCATTTTTATATGAAAAAAGCAAGAAACTAATATTTCTTGCTTTAAATACATATTTTATGCTATATTACATTGAACTTGTAGAAGCATTTATCATTAAAGTAGTTACTAATGCAGTCATTGTATTTATAACAGATTGTGCAACTTTTACCTTTTGTGCAATATCTGTATCTTTTATCTCTTTTAACTTATTATTTAATTCTTCTTTTTCATACTTATTAATGATATTTTTTAAAAATCTAGTAGAATTTAATAATGAAGCTAGTAAAATTATATCGTCAGTTAAAACTCCATTTTTTAAGAATTCTGTCTTTACTTCTTCAATAACTTCATTAAATTTACTTTCAACTACATTTACTACTTCTTTTTCTCCAATTAGTCCTTTTTTAGTTTCTAAAACTATTAGTTCATGTTGTAGCATATTGTTCTTTAATGTATTTATAATTTCTTTTAAGTTTTTAGTTGAAAAGCTATAACAAACTGTTGATAGTATTATTCTTAAAGATACCTCATCTTTTTTCATATTCTTTATAATATCATATAATTTTAGATTATAATCTGCTGTTGGTATTTTATCTGTAAGTATTACTTTATTTTTATCAGTAATCTCTAGATTACCATCTAGCATCATTTCAACTATCATAGATACAATTAAATATGGTGATAACTCTTTCTCATGTAGAGTTTTCTTTTCTTTTAACATGCATATAGCATATTTTTCAGTAATATTTATATTATTCATAATTTTTATCTTCCTTCATCCAATTTTTATAATTATAATTATTTTTTACTGTTTACCTCCTCCAGTGCTATATTATACCATAAAATTTGTATAATAGGTAAAAAAAAATTATACATATTAACAAAATATGTATAATTTTATTTATTATGACTATTATTTGGGCTTAATATTTCTATTTTTCTATTGGCTTTGCAAATAAATACCAGCTGCTACCAAAATCATAATAAAAACCATGCTTTTTAAAAATTTTTCTTATTTTATCTTGAACTTCTCGTGTATCAGGTACATCTCCATAATATAAATACTCACACAATTTAGAGTCCATTGAAAGTGTCAAAGTCTTAGTATCACAAAATTCAAAATACTCCTCCATTTTAATATTATCTTCAATACAAATTGGAATGTTTCTTATTTTAAAATTTGCTTTTTCTTCTGAGACATAATAACACTTGTTCATACTATAAATAAGGACATCTTCAGATAATCTATTTTTGTCATAATCTTTAGTATTGTATAAGTACTTTATTAAGTCAAAAACCAAGCTTTTTAAATTTTCTTCACTATAAATATCCTTCATATTTTACCCCCCTAAGATTTGATTTTTTTAGTTGTTTATTCAATTATTTTTTCATTTTCATCAATTAAAGTATTGCAATTAAAGAAATCTTCTCCAATTAGGAATCTATTATAATCAACTACCTTTAAGTATTTATATTTAGGCTTAATTATCTCTTTTTTTAGTTCTAAGTCATAAACACCAAATAACTTATCGTTATTAACTGCTAATTGGTAAATATTATCTGGATATATTGAGCCATCGTCTATTTTTATCATCTCAGGAAATAATATATATCCATATTTAAAAGGAACTACAATATTATTACTTTTATCTAAGACACCAGATTTACCAGTTTCTTTATTAACTACAATAAAATATTTTCCTATATTATCTATTGGACTCATGTATATATATTTAACAGGGATAATAATCTTACCTTTTTTATCTATTAGGCCATGCTTTACAAGTACTACCCTTTCTTCACCTTCAATCTCCATATATTCCTCTGGTAGCATTACCTGATAATTTTCTCCACGCTCTAAAGGTGGATAAATATATTCAGGTTTAATTACTACATTTCCATCTTTATCTACTAGTCCCCATTCGCCTTCCATACCATATACTTCATTAAGATCTAAATCTGCCCAGTAATCAACAATTGTCACTTCATCTTGACTCTTCGTGCTTACCACGTAATTTCCATCTTCTAATTCATATACTTGCTTATACACTTTTTCTAAATCTTCTTTTTTCATATATACCCCTCCTATATAAATTTAAATACTCATTTTACTACATTGCGTCGTATATTTTTTTATTTATATCTAATAATAAATATTTAAAATGACTATTTAGTATTTTAATTAAGTCTATCAAACTCGATTTGTCCTTTATTTCCTTTTTATTTTTTATATTTATATAAATATCATATATATTTTTAAAATTTCTTTCTAAATATTCTAAATAAGAATCATTATCAAAAAACTTAATTACTTTTTTTATATCATACTCCTCCTTTTTTAGTTCATGTATAATGTCGCAACCAAATTTTAAGAATTCCATATATTTAAAATAATTTGCTGGCAAGTGATATAGATAATAATTTATAATATTATTGTAATTGTAATATAAAGGATGATTATATTGCTTTAACTTATTTATAACCTCATCAGATATTCCAATCTCTTGATACACTTGAGCGGTATTTGCCTCTATCTCTTGAATATTATCATTAAGCAAGAAATCATATGATATATTTTTTAACTTTTCATTATTTGATGTCTGACAAACTTTAATGATTGTACTTAATGTCTCAATTGTTGGAGCAACTACATTTTTACCATTTATGGCATTAAGAATTGTAGGCTTGGAAATAGATGGGTTAAAAGTTTTACAAGCATTTAAAAGCTCTGTTCTGTTCATACCAAGCTCATGTAAAATATATTTTAACTTATATGCTAATTCATCATTATTCATTTTCTTACCTTCTTTCGTTTCTATTATATCAAAAGGATAATATTTGTAAATACATTTTTACATTAAAAAAGAAAAGTAAAGTCGATTTTACTTTTCTTTATTATTTTCAGTTACTGTATAAACATATACATTATTGTCTAATGTAACATATAGCCTACTTTCATTTTTGCCATTTACAGCATAATGTATGATATTTTTCCTATTTTGCTCTGCTAAGTTAATTATATCTGTTAATCTCAATACTTTAATATGCTCTAAATTTTTAGTATTAGGCTCATTTTTTACATTAACTATTAAATCTGAATAATTATCTAGTATATACTTTATATTTCTTAAATACATATTAGTATCTCTTTTTGCAAATAAAACAATGATATAAATTATTCCTATAAGCATACCAGCTATTCCTATACAAATTAAGACTGTTGAATTTAATATATTTGCTTTTTTATCTGAATAAATTATATTATTTGTACTTGCTTGATAGTTTTTCTCTATATTTGTTACTACATTATTTAATGGCATTTTTAGCTCTATACTATCTTCAATATGTTTAATAGTCTGAGCATTGTCTAATAAATCATAGTATATATTGAAATTTAGTTTTAAATATGCATTTACTTTTATATCGTATTTACGCATATATTCATTAACTAGCTCTTTGTAATAGTTATAGTCAACACTTATTTTATGATCTATATTAAGCTTATTATCATTTATATTTCCATTAGTATTATCTAATAATATAAATCTTCTACTCCATACTTCTTTTGAATCAATATTTCCCTCATCAGCACTTGCAACTAAGTCTGCTGTGATATTATAGCTATAGTCTATATTACAATTCTTGTTAATTTCAAATTGATATATATAGTCTAAATCTATTGACTTAATAGAATTAGAAGTATAGTACTTATCTACTGGCAAAGCTTTTTCTAAATAAAATTTATTAGGTAATAGCATTACACTATAATCTGCGCTTCTTGTGATATTATAATTATACAATACGTCCTTACTGCATTTCATTTTTATACCTAAAGCTATTGCTACTCCACTGAGTATCATCATAACTAAAATAATTATACTAAATATTTTTTTCTTTTTCATCTAAATTCACCTCCTAAAACATATCAATTATTCAAGCATTCATATAGCCATAC
>CANROM010000002.1 GCA_947632225.1 uncultured Clostridia bacterium
CCATCTTCATTTACTATCTCTTCATAATATGTAAGTCCACTTAACTTAGCTATCTCACTTGAGCTCTTTCCTTCTACTCCACCAGGTACTGAGCTATTTAATACTAGCCATAACTTTGCTCCTGTTGCTGGGTATTTTTCATCTTTATCTGTATTTTGGTCAAATTTTACTGTCTCTACTCTTCCACGTTCTACTCTTTCTGTTGAACGTCCACCATTTTCTAGTGCACTTTCTATTGTAATATGTTCCACTGTCTGTTCTGCTGGATTTTTAGAGAATGTATAAACATTTTCATCTATTAAATACCCCTCTGGACGTTTTGTTTCTTTTACATAGTATGTGCCTGTCCACATATATTTAGACTCTGCACACCAATAGCCATCTGCATTTTGATGATCTATTGTTATTGTATCTACTACATCTGTTAATTCTCTATCTCTATAAATTGTATATTGTGCTCCTACAAATGTTGCATCTCCTTGTGTCCAATTATATGAGCCTGCTTTGTTTTTTCCATATATATCTGCATCATAGTCTTGTTTTCTTACAACTATTTTCATTTTTTTAGATATATCTATTTTTCTTGTATCATTATCAAAAGTATATACCTTACCGTCTTCTGATATAAATACATCAAAATTTTCCATTTTTAAAGCAGAGTCTGGTACGATACTTTCTTCAACCTCATATAAGCCATATGGTAATCCTACTTTTCCATCGTTACCTGCTACCCCTTCTATTGAGCACATTCCGTCTGCTCCAGATATATTACTATAATATACTTTTGATCTATCGCTCTTTAGTGTTGCTTTAAACTGAGCACCGGCTAAATCTATTTCTTCATCATAGTCTGAGTTTTGCAATCTTTTATGTATTAATATTTTTCCTCTTTTTACGTTTTCACTTGAAGTAACAGTTAATCTTTCAATACTAGCTCCTGAATCAGCGTCCACAGAATATATTCTATTATCTAATATATATCCTTCTGATGGAGTTATTTCTTTAATATAATATGTATTTCCAACCGCTACTTTAACTCCAAATGTCGCAAATAAATTTGATTGAACAGTCGCTACGTCAATTCTGTCTTGACAGCTAGAATCAGAATATAATCCATATATTGCTCCGGAAAGTTTTGCATCACCTTGTGGAGTGCTTCCTGTTTGAGAATCTACCTTTTTTACTCTTAAAGTTACTCCTGCTACCCCATTAGTAACATAAACTTTAGCAATACCATCAGTTGCATCTTCTTTGCGTACATGATGAACAGTAGAATCTAATTCTAAATGTTCAGGTGCATATGTCTCCTTTACCCAATATTCTGCTGCACTTAATTCTCCAGATGTAGCATGTCCCATACTATCAGTAGTAATTGTTTCAACAGGTTGTGTACATGAAGAATCCGAATATATTGTAAATTGGCATCCTGCTAGGTCTGTATTTACATCTCCTTTTACATCACCTATTTCTATGCTTTTTATAATATTAATTTTATAATTAACATCAGCTACTATAACACCAGTTAATGGCTGATATGATGAATTACTTGAATAAACTACAAAATACGCCAAATCATCTGGAATATTTCCTTCATTAATTTTGTTTACAAGCCACTCTGAAAAACCCCAGCCAGGCATTTTTTCTTGAATCTCTGTATGTCCTAAATTATGTGACACAGCATATGATGTAGAAACTATTTGGTGTCTAGCATCATTTACCCCAGTAGATCCACCAGTCCATTGTGAATGTGCTGGTCCATAATATCCATAGTATAATGCAGCAGCAACTCTTGGCTTATAATCCGGATCTCCTGGCATATAAATCTTACCATTCATAGCAGTACTTACTTTAGGAGAATTTTTAGTGTGCCATCCGCAAATTGCTGGTAAAGTACCATACCCTTGAGAGCTAAAATCTATCTCAAAATATGAACTTCCAACTGTCTTTTCTCCATGATTAGTTGGAAACTCAAACCAGTCTTGCCTACTTACTGTTCCCCCAAGATCATATTGATCTGCATATACGTTAGATATTAAAAATAATACTGAAAAAATTATTAGTGTTAAAAATATCTTTGTTCTTTTCATATTCTTCCTCCTCTTATACCTTATATATTAATTATATCTCTAAATTTTTTTATTGTGCCTTTTACATGTGTTATTTCAAGACTTTTAAGCCAATTGTTACAGCTTTAAAACAGTAAAATAACAATAATATTTCAAATGTAGTGTAGTATATAAAAAATAGCCTAGCTTTTACGCTAGGCTACTCTTAATTTTACATCATACCAAATTTTTTAGTTGAAGCTCTAAATGTTTGATTACATAGTTTACTCCATACTTTATATTCTTGCATTTTTTTATTTATTATTTCAATTTGATACTCGTTATCTTGTACTTTTATAATTCTAATTATATCATTTTCTTCATAATTTATATCATTTAGTTTTTCACTTACAAATGTAAGATATGATTGTCCTGGCTTATATGTAATTTTTGCCTCTTTATCCTCATATTCCACATTATCTTTTGCATCTGTTATCTTTAAATCTATTTTTTTAACTTTATATAAGCTTCCATTTATTTCTTCACTTTCAACATCATCTAATGAGAAAAATTCAGGAATCATAAGTCTTATATGGTTAGGTATTCTTATTGAATCAAGCTCTTTTGAGTTCTTGTTTGAAGCTTCAAATATAAAATTAGTAACACTATTTAAATTAACCTTTTTTACTTTTACTACTTCTTTTGGTTCTTCGTTTACAGCTTTAGTTGCTTTTTTAGTGGCTTTCTTTTTATCCTCTTTTTTTGTACTTATATCTAATTTTATATCTGCTTTAGAAAATAGCATATCGTTAATATCTAATGCTTCATCTGTATACTCTACATCTTCATCTTCAGAGTTTGCCTCTTCTGTAGGTTTATCCTCCTCTGATTCATATCCTTCTATATCCTTTGGTAAAGTTATTTTTTCTTCTTCATAATCTATATCTATTTCTTCACTTTTCTTTTGAGATACTTCCTCTTCTGGAATATCTATATCTATAGAAATATCACTTAAATCTACCTTAGGTATTTCTACCTCTTTTTTTGTTTCCTCTTCTTCTACATTTTTTTCCTCTTTATATTCTGCTGGCTTTGGTTTTTTACCTAAAAGCTCAGAAATACTCATTACACTATGATTGTACTGTCTTGTTGAAAAAATCTCTTTATTTTCAACAAGTTTTCTTATTGCCTCTTTATCTAACTTATTAAAGCCATCGTTTTCCACTAATTTTAATAGTTCTTTTATTTGTGCTTTATATTGTTGTTTATCCATTGTATCTTTTAAATCATATGTAACTTTTGTATAAAGTGATAAATCTGTCTGTATTCCGCTCTCAGATAAATTTGACGCAGATATGTACATCTCTACTCTATCTGTATACTCAAATATGCACATATTTGATACAAATTCATTTACGTCATTATTTGAATAATAATATACGTCGTCTGTAAAATCTAACAAACCATCTAGCATAGCTTTAGTAGTTGATTTTTTATCTATGCCTATTGCAAAAAATAGCTTTGTTTTTATATCTATTAAGTCCTCTTCTATAATTTTATATCCTGTTTCCTTAAAATTTCCAACAAAAAAATATGCTTTCTTTGCATTTTGCGCTAAGCACTCAGAAATAGCATTAGCTATTGTATTTTCATTTTCTTTTTGCATTATAATATTTATTTGCATAATAACTTTACCTCTCTTTATTTTAATAATTATATAATATAATAAATCACACAAAAAGTAAAGACTTTATTAAATAAAGTCTTTATATTTAGATGACTTTCCAAGTCCTGGAAGTGTCATAATATTTCCTGCATATGCTACTATAAAACCAGCACCTGCATCTATTTTTATATCTCTTATTGTAACTGTAAAGTCTGTTGGTCTTCCTAGTACTTTCGCATCATCTGTAAGAGATGCTGGAGTCTTTGCAATACAAACAGGTAAATTACCATAGCCATTATCATTTGCAGCTTTTATATTACCTATAGCATCAGGTAAGAAAGTTACATCTTTTGCCCCATATATCTCTTTACATATTTTATTTATTTTTTCCTCTATACTTAGTTCTAAGTCATATAAAGGTTTATAGTTAGATTTTTGAGTATCTAGTATTTCAACTACTTTTTTAGCAAAATCTACAGTTCCGTCTGAACCTTTAGCATAAGCTTGAGAAAGCTCAACTTCTACACCTTGAGATTTAGCATATTCTCTAATATACTCTATTTCCTCTTGTGTATCTGTATCATAGTTATTTATGCATACCATTACTGGTATATCATACTTTTTCATATTCTCTATATGCTTACCTAAGTTTGCTATTCCTTTAGAAAGAGCTTCCATATTTTTTTGTGCAATATTTTCCATTGAAACATAGCCATTGTATTTTAGTGCTTTAACAGTTGCAACTATAATTGCCATATCTGGTTTTAGGTTTGCTTTTCTACATTTTATATCTAAAAACTTTTCTGCACCAAGATCTGATCCAAATCCCGCCTCAACTACGCAATAATCTGCAAGTTTAAGTCCAAGTTTTGTTGCAACTACCGAGTTACATCCATGAGCGATATTTGCAAATGGTCCAAGATGTACAATACATGGTGTTTCCTCAACTGTTTGTACAAGATTAGGTTTTAGTGCATCTTTAAGTAATGCCATCATAGCTCCCACTACTTCTAATTGTCTAGCATATACAGGCTTATTATCTAAAGTATATGCTACGAGTATATTTCCAAGCATTTCTCTTAAATTTTCTCTATCAGTTGCTAAACAGCAGATAGCCATAATTTCACAAGCAGCAGTTATCTCAAATCCTGTATTATAGCTTACTCTCTTATCGTTAATAGTTATATTTCTTAATGACCTATCATTCATATCTATAGCTCTTTTTATTCGTATTGTATCTTTATCTATGTTAAGCTCATTACCGTTATATATATGATTATCTATGACAGAACATAGTAAATTATTTGCAGATGTAATAGCATGGAAATCTCCTGTAAAATGTAGGTTTATATCCTCTTGAGGTTCTACAGTAGCTTTTCCGCCACCAATTGCGCCACCTTTTATTCCAAATACGGGTCCAAGAGATGGTTCTCTTAAAACGACTATGCTATTTTTTCCTATCTTATTTAATCCCATTGCAAGACCAATAGATTGTGTTGTTTTTCCCTCTCCTAGAGGTGTAGGATTTATAGCGGTCATAAGTATAAGTTTTCCATCTTTTTTGTTACATAGTTTCTTATAATAATCATCTGGCAATTTTGCTTTATACTTTCCGTAACACTCTAAATCTTCCTCTGGTATGTTAATCATCTTTGCTATTTCTAATATATTCTTCATATGTACCTCCTTATATGAACTCTTTTAATTATATCATTGTATCTGATTATTTTAATAGTAAATAACCAGTCAATCTATAGTCTTCTATTTCTTTACTATTCTTATCATAATAAATATATATACTTGTTAGTATAAGCTTTTTATTATTATCAATTTGTATTTCATTTATATTTTCAAAATTATCATCTAAATTATCTCCATATTGTATATACTCACTAATTTCTCTTGTAATGTCTATATTTAATATATCATTGTCATCATTGCTATTTCTTAATTCTACATTTTCAAAAGTTTCTACTATGCTTTGAGGGTTATCCAAGTAACAATATGAATAAACATTATATAGCTTTCCATACTCTGCTATATCTATATACTCCATATCTACATCTGCTCTCATGTATTCATATTTATCTGATGGGTTTGTCATATTTATATCGCTTATAATTTCTTTATCATTTTCAGTTAATAGATTCTCTACTAATTCTTTTCCTTCGTCTGAGTTTATTAAATACTTATATGCACCATAGATTTTTTTCTTTTCTTCTTCTGTATATGTATTATTTTCTTTAAATGTTTTTAAAATGTTATATTGGCTTATTTGTGATACTTTATACATATTTACATATGGCACAACTGTAGAAACTACCATAAGTGCAGTAAACACTAACACTATTTTTCCAATATCTTCTTTTTTTATTAAATACATTACTATATATATAATTTCAAAAATTATGAGCATAACACATAAATACCTATTTTCTGTAAAGCCATTATTAAGTATTCTTATGCCTATTGAATAAATTTGAAGAAAAATAAATGGTATAAATAATTTTGGAAGTAAGTTATTTATCTTATCTATTATTGTATTTTCTTTAAAGCTTTCCATCATTGTCCATATTGGACATCCTAATATAAATAAAGCAGCAAGTATTCTAAATATTTGGTTTGATGGCATATCTCTTAAAATAATAATCTTAATTATATATATGTAAATTATTGCAAAAGCAATGATTACTAGTGTGCCTAAAACATACTTAATTACCACTTTAGAAAATTTAGAGTTTTTCTCTTCAATATTATATAAAGAATACAGAAGAGCTGGTACATAGTAAATTCCAAGTACTAAAATTTCTATTCTTCCAAGTAAGGTATATGTACTACCACCTAATATTAGATAAATAAATATAGATGTTACAATTGCACTGCCTAATGCAAGTATTGCATACACAATAGACGTTTTAAATACATTTACAAAAACTGATGTTACATACTGTTCAAAGCTTTTCATACTTCTTTTATAATTAAAGTATATTGCTAGTATAAAAAATGACATTGTACTACAATAGAATAAGTGCTCAATCCAACTTATAATATTTTTAGGTAGTAGCATTTCTATTACATCTGGGCATGCGAATATATACGTAAATATCGTTGCGTACACTACTGAAATTATATAGCCTAATATTTTTTTACGTTTTTCTTTAGATATTGTTTCTATTAAAAATGCTCCATCTGCAAATGTAAAGCCAAAAATAGTCATATTTAATAGTATATCTGGATCAATAAAATTTGTTCCTAAATCTATAGCATATATTAAAGTCAATACAAATACTGTTATCATTGTTAATGGAAATTTTTCTATAGATTTTTTCAATGTTGCATAAAACTTTTCTGCTTTTTCTTTTAATTTATTCATATTATTTTTTCTCCTTTATAATTTTTTGCTCTATTTAGTGCAACATACGCCTTCATTGTATCATTAAATTTATATATTTTCAATTATTATTGAAAAAATGCCAAAGTTATTTGGCATTTCATTTATTTTTCATATTTAGATATTTCTTCACCTTTTACTATATAGCTTACATTTGCAATATTAAACAAAGGTAAGTCAGATAAACTATCGCTATATGCTTCAATTACATTAGCATTTTCATATAACTTATTAAGTCTATTTACCTTTTCATCTCCATAGCAATTTTTTCCGTTAAATTTTCCGCTTTTTTTATCTACATCACTTGCAATAAGAGCTTTTACTTTTAATTTTTCGCAAGGTATTTTAAGTAAAAATTCAGGTGAAGCAGATATTATTACATCATTTGAGTGATCTTTTTTTAGATACCATTTTTTTATCTTTGAATAGTTTTTATTCCAAAATTCTTGTACGAGCTCGTCTATGTTTTCGTATGCATTTAAGAAAGAAAAAAAGGCTTGTTTCATTTCAGTTTTTTCTTTAATTTTTATTATATATAAAAACATATTCCATCCTTGTTTAAACCAATATTTACAAATGCTCTTTTTTCTTTTTAAACAATACATATAAAAATCTATTGTAGAGTCACCATCATAGATTGTATTATCAAAATCATATACATTTATATCCATAAGCACCTCTATTATATTAAATATAGCAAGCCTAGTACTAATAGTCCATATGCTAAAATTGAGCATAGTAGTACTTTATCTGAAAGCACAACATCTACAGGATCACCAAAGCTATCTTGTTCTACTAACATACTATATCTCATGCATATAATTATTACGAAAGGAACTGTTAGTGTTAAGTGACTGCTCTCTACTATTCCTACAGTCCACAAAGAATAAAATACTATTGCCATTGCTAAGCACATATACATATTTTTGTCTAAAAATTCTTTATTGTAGTATTTTAGTACTTTCCTTGTATTCTTATCTGTTTTTATTATTTCATTTCTTCTTTTTCCAAGAACTAAGTAAAATGACATTGTAATAATTGTTAAATACAACCAGTCAGAAACTTCTACACCTATTACTGACGCACCATATACCACTCTTATTAAAAAGCCGGAAACCAAGATAGCAATATCAAGTAAAGGTATATTTTTTAGCCCAAAGCTATAGCCTAAATTTAATACTAAATATAATGCAAGTAATACCATAGTATAGATAGATGCATTTAAATATACTAGTCCGGCAACTACTAGAATTAGTAAAAATATAACTAAGCATATAGCCTCTTTAATGCTAACCTTTCCAGAAGCTATCGGTCTATTTTTCTTCTTTGGATGAAGCTTGTCCTTTTCTACATCATTTATATCATTTACTATATAAACAATACTACATACTAGTGAAAATATAGCAAATGCTAATACACAGTTTAATAAGCTTGAAACTTCAAATAATTTTTTACTAAACACTAGCGGAAAGAATATTAAGAAATTCTTAATGTAATGTTTTATTCTCATTAATTTCAAGTAATTTTTTATTTTTTCCACATTATCACTCCCAATCTATTAAATTCTATAGTAAGTTAAGCCAAAATTCATTAATCTAACAAACTCTGGTATATTGAAACATAATAATAGTACACAAAGTGCAACAACTATTCCAATTTTAACTTTTTCATTTTTTACTAACTTATTAAGTAACATATATAATAATACTATATATGCCCATGAGAAATACAATGAATATAATATTAGTCCATTTTCTTTTGTTCCCCATCCAACTAAACATAGTACGACAAATGAGAATGCAACCCAGCAAAATGATATAATACTTAGCTTTTCTTTTCTATTTAAAATAAAGCTAATAATACATAAAGCTAAAATTATAATACCAATTATACATATACTATCAACATTTAATAGCTGGTATGATGGCATTCCACTTGCATTGTTTACTACATAAGATGCAGGTGCTATAAATATAGACTGTACAAAATATAAAAATTGTTTTAGTTTTACTATAAAAGCCAATTTTTGACCACTAAATCTTAAAAGTAAGCCTAAATCTCTAATACATGTAGTAAATACATACATTCTTCCAGATACAATTGTTATTACAACAAAAGCAGCAAAGCATTTTAATACATTTATTACCCAATACTTAAATGACTTAAATTTGCTTATTAATGGGAATATCACACCTGATGTTATCATTGTACCAACAGCACCAAGATATAGGTAATTTGTTTCCATACAGTTTGTGTAGTACACATATATTGCTAATATTAGATAAAACAATGTAAATATATACTGCTCCATTATAAAGCTAAATGTAATCATTGGAAAAGTACAAAAGCTAAATATAAAATACAATATTTTTCCATTTTTTCCTAAATTAAGCATTCTTGTAATCATATATACACTCAAACTTAGAAGTATAATTTGTACTGTATTTAATATAATAGCATAACTATTTGGTATAAAGAAAAGTAGTTCACTCAAAATGTATGCAATAGCTGCAAAAGGATATGAAAACACACCAAATAATGGTTGTCTAATGTCATTTTCTGGCATGTTTAGACTTAGGTATGCATTATAGTTAAATATATCACTACTGTCTGAAGTATATATAACATCATACATAGTACCATTATCTTTTAAATAATTTCTGGCATTATAAAAAGAAGTAGTAAAATTGTATATTATTGCTGTTGAAATAAATCCTATTATCGCTATGACAGCAATAATTTTTTTATCTACCTTCTCCATATTTTTATATATTGTATAAATTTTTCTTACAACTTTATCTATAAAAATATATACAAGTTGAATTAAAGCTGGCAATGATAATATACTAAATATTAATACAAAACTCGTATCAGATAATTCATAATTAAAAATTCTATGCACAAGTGCCTTTATGTATCTACTAACGTCATAAGAATACATATGCATTATTTTCTCTACGTATAAAGAAATAAAGCAAGCAAATGCTAATATCTTATAATTATATTTTTTAAAAGTATCCTTAAACACTTTAAAACTCAAAAATGCTCCACAAATTAAAGATAATACTAGTGTAGCAATTATTTCTATCATGTTGTTATTACCAGAAAGTAAGTAAGTTAAAAAAGGAAGAGAAATGAAAAATATAACTTTATATATAATCTGTTTTTCTCTTATTGTATCTACCATTTTCTGTGCAAATTCTCTCATTATGTTGTTCCCCCTATTTTTTTCATATATGACTATATTACTATATCAAAAATATACATTAAAGTCAATGAAAAAGGAGAATAAAAAAAGCACCTAATTTCCATTAGGCACTCTTTTTATAACTATAAATTATTTTATGTTGAAGAATACATTCTCTCCATTATATTGTGATGCAGAGCCTAATTCTTCTTCAATTCTCATTAATTGATTATATTTACATACTCTATCTGTTCTTGATGGAGCACCAGTTTTAATTTGTCCAGCGTTCATAGCAACAACTAGATCTGCAATTGTAGTATCTTCAGTTTCACCAGATCTGTGAGATACAACTGCTGTATATCCAGCTCTATTTGCCATTTTTATTGCATCAAGAGTCTCTGTTATTGTACCAATTTGATTTAGTTTAATAAGAATAGAGTTTGCTACTCCTAGTTTGATACCTTTAGCAAGTCTTTCTGTATTAGTAACAAATAAATCATCACCAACAAGTTGAACTTTTGAGCCAAGTCTTTCAGTAAGTATTTTCCAACCATCCCAGTCTTCTTCAGCTAGAACATCTTCTAGTGAAATAATAGGATATTTTTCAATCATATCTTCCCAGAAAGCAACCATTTCTTCTCTTGTATATAATTTATCTGTTTTCCAGAAATAGTAGCATCCTTCTTTACCAATTTTTGCAGCTTCATCATACATTTCTGTTGCAGCAGCATCAATTGCAAGTTTGAAGTCTACACCTGGTTTATATCCAGCTTTTTCTATAGCTTCAACAATAAATTGGAATGCTTGCTCATCTGATGATAAGTTTGGAGCAAATCCACCTTCATCACCAACTGATGTAGCGTATCCTGCAGCTTTTAATACAGCTTTTAAGTTGTGGAATACTTCAGCACACATTCTTAAAGCTTCTCTAAAGCTTTTTGCACCTACAGGCATAATCATAAACTCTTGAATATTAACTGTATTATCTGCATGTTTTCCACCATTTAATATATTCATCATTGGAACTGGTAGTTCTTTAGCATTAACACCACCTAAGTAATTATATAGGCTAACGCCTAAAGCTTCAGCAGCTGCTCTTGCAACAGCAATAGAAACTCCAAGTATAGCATTAGCACCTAATTTACCTTTGTTTGGTGTACCGTCAAGTGCTATCATAGCTTCATCAATTTCAACTTGGTCTAAAGCATTCATTCCTTCAATTTCAGGAGCAATAATATCATTAACATTATCTACAGCTTTTAGGGTACCTTTTCCTAGGTATCTAGATTTGTCTCCATCTCTTAGTTCTACAGCTTCAAAAGCTCCTGTAGATGCTCCAGATGGAACTGCTGCTCTACCAACATATCCTCCTTCGACTTCAACTTCAACTTCAACAGTTGGATTTCCTCTTGAATCTAGTATTTCTCTAGCATAAACTGATTCAATTTGTAAGTATTGTTTCATTTCAAATTCCTCCTTATATACTTTATATAAACTACATGATCTCACGTAGTTTTTGTCTTCTTTCTCTTTCTTCTGCTTTTTGAAGTAAAAAGTTCTTTCTCTTTTGATATTTTTCCTCAATTTCTTTTTTATACTCTTGACTTCTAATATCTTTTTCTACCTTTTCATACTCAAGAATTCTTTTTCTAAGCTCATAGTCAGGTATAGAAAACTTATTATCTTCAATATAGTACTCAAGCTCAGCTTTATATAGTTCATCTTCATTTATATCTTCAGAAAATTCTTCTAAAATTTCTTCTGATTTTTGCTCTTCTTTGTGTATTTTTAAAATACCATCAGATAGCTCAAATATAGTAGATCTAAAATCTAACCAGTCTATGTCTATATCCTTTGAGTATCTTTTTACAATATTTCTTGCCATATATGCATAAATAACTGTAAATCTTTTAGCAGTTACCTCGCCACTCATAAGTCTATCTTTCATATCTTCAGTTAGCTCTTTTAAATCATCTTTTATCTGCTCTATTTTTCTTGCTCTTTTTTTCTTAGCTATTCTTTCTTCTTTGTTTTCTTTCTTTTCTTGAGCCTTCTTTAAATTTTTTTCATATTCTTCTCTATTTATTATTTTTATTTCTACTTTCTTTCCACAGTTAGGGCATTTTATTTTTGAAGGGTCGCTTTGGTATATATAATCACTTAAATCTAATTTCTTCTTAGGATTAAAAGGATCAAGAGGTGGATTACTTAAATCTACCATATATCCACAGTTTCCACACCTAAAAATTTCATCTTTAGGAGTACTTACTTCTTCATCAGGTTGTTCTTCTTGCTCAGTATTGCCTTTTATTATATCTGCATAGTAGTCACTTGATGATTTCATTTCAATATTCTTTTCTTCTAATTCCATACTAAACTTCCCTCCTTATTTATCTAGTTAAGTTCTACTAAAGACTCTCCTGTCATTTCCTCAGGTATTTTTTCACCCATCATATCTAGTAATGTTGGTGTTAAATCACAAAGTCTACCAGACTTAACTGTTTTTACTCTTTTTGATACTACAATTAGTGGTACATCAAAAGTAGAATGTGAAGTTATAGGTTCACCTGTTTTTAAGTCTATCATAAGTTCACAGTTACCATGATCAGCGGTAATTAAAGCTTCACCGCCAACTTCTTCTAACTTAGATATTACTCTTCCAACACATTTATCTAAAGCCTCAACAGCTTCAATTGTTTTTTCTAAATTGCCTGTATGACCTACCATATCACCATTTGCATAGTTCATTATAATAACGTCATATTTTTTATCTTCTATAGCTTTTACAACATTATCTGTAACTTCATATGCAGACATCTCAGGCTTCATGTCATATGTAGCAACCTTAGGTGAATTTACAAGTATTCTATCTTCACCAGGATATGGCTCTTCTTTTCCTCCATTAAAGAAGAAAGTTACATGAGCATATTTTTCTGTTTCAGCAGTTCTTAATTGTGTATATCCTTTTTTAGATATATACTCACCAAAAGTATTTACTAAAACTTGTGGCTTATATGCTACTAAAACATTTTTTATACTCTCATCATATTGAGTCATAGTTACAAATAATAGATTATTTATTTCTTTTCTTTCAAATTCCTTAAACTCAGGAAGTACAAAAGCTTTTGTTAGCTCTCTTGCTCTATCTGGTCTAAAGTTGAAATATATTATAGCGTCATTATCACTTACAGTGGTAAGAGGATTATAATCTTTGTCTGTTATAACTACTGGTTTAACAAACTCATCAAATTCTTGTGCTTCATATGATGTTTCTATTGCTTTTTGTGCAATCTTGTACTCTTGTCCTTTTCCAAAAGCCATTGCATCATATGCAAGCTTTACTCTTTCCCATCTGTTATCTCTATCCATAGCATAGTATCTACCAAATACTGTGGCAATTTTTCCTACGCCAATTTCATTCATTTTCTCTTCTAGTTTTTTGATATAATCTACTGCAGATGTTGGTGGTGTATCTCTACCATCAAGTACTGCATGAACATATACTTTTGTTATATTTTGTCTTTTTGCCATTTCAAGTAAAGCGATTAGATGATCTATATGTGAATGAACTCCACCGTCAGATACTAATCCAATTAAATGTAGCTGAGAATCATTTTCTTTTACATGATTCATAGCTTTTAGTAATTCTTCATTGTTATAAAAATTACCATCTTGTATTTCCTTAGTTATTCTTGTTAATTCTTGATATACTATTCTTCCAGCGCCAATGTTTGTATGGCCAACTTCAGAATTTCCCATTTGACCTTCTGGAAGTCCAACTGCCATACCACTAGTCTTTATATGAGTATTAGGATATTTTATTGTTAATCTGTCTAAATTAGGTGTATTTGCTAATTTAAATGCATTTCCTCTTTCCTCATCGTTTAAACCAACCCCATCCATAATCATAAGTAAATATTGTTTATTTTTCATTGTCTAAACCCTTCACTTTCTGCATTTAAGCAACTAGTATTATATCACTAATTTTAATAATTTACAATAGCTACAAAATCGTTAGTCAAACTTGCTCCACCAACTAAAGCACCGTCAATATCGCTCATATTTAATATCTCGCTTGCATTACTTGGTTTAACACTTCCACCATATTGTATTCTTACTGATTGAGCAGTTTCTTCGTCATACATTTCAGATACTACTTTTCTTATATATTTGCACATTTCATTTGCTTGTTCGGCTGTAGCAGTTTTTCCAGTTCCAATAGCCCATATTGGCTCATAAGCTATTACAACTTTCTTTGCAATCAAATCTTTATCTATTCCATCTAAAGAAGCTTTTACTTGGCTTTCAACTTTCTCAAACATTTTATTACTTTCTCTTTCTTCAAGAGTTTCACCTACGCAAACTATAGGACAAATATCTACTTCTAGTAGTTTTTTTGCTTTTTTATTTACAAACTCATCTGTTTCATTAAAGTATTGTCTTCTTTCACTATGTCCAACAATACAATAATTAACTCCTATTGCAGCTAGCATTTTTACTGATGTTTCACCAGTATATGCGCCTTTTTCCTCAGGATAAACATTTTGTGCACCAAGTTTTATATTAGTTCCATCTAGTAAATCACTTAGTCTATCAAGAGCCATAAAATTTGGACATATTACAACGTCAACTTCGTCAGTATTTATTGTATCTTTTATTTCTTCAACAAAAGCTTCTGCTCTGTTAACGCAATAATTCATTTTCCAGTTTCCTGCTATAATCTTTTTTCTCATAATAATACCTCTTCTACTCTTTATCTTCTAATGCTTCAATTCCAGGTAATTTCTTTCCTTCCATAAGCTCTAATGAAGCTCCACCACCAGTTGATACATGGCTCATTTTTTCTGAAAGTCCAGCTTTTTCAACTGCAGCAGCGCTATCTCCACCACCTATTATTGTTACAGCATTACTTTGTGCAAGTGCATTTGCTATAGAATTAGTTCCAACAGCAAACTTGTCTATCTCAAATACACCAACTGGTCCATTCCATACTACTGTACCTGCATCAGCTATTATACTCTTAAATAGTTCTACTGTTTTTGGTCCTATGTCTACTCCCATATACTCATCTGGAATTTCATTTGGAGCACTTACAAATACATTTCCATTTTCAGACATTTCATCTGTAACAACAGTATCTAAAGGTAGTACTAATCTAACATTCTTTTCTTCTGCTTTCTTTAATATTTCTTTTGCAACATCTATTTTGTCTTCCTCAAGTAATGATTTTCCAATATTTCCACCTTGTGCTTTAACAAATGTATAAGTCATTCCTCCACCTATTAGTAGTGTATCTACTTTATCTAGTAAATTAGTCAAAACAGCTATTTTGCTAGATACTTTTGATCCACCAACAATAGCAACTAATGGTCTTTGAGGATTGTTTATTCCACCATCTAATGCACTGATTTCTTTTTCAATTAAAAATCCTGCTACTGATGGTAAATAATGTGTTACTCCTTCAGTAGAAGCATGTGCTCTATGTGCACTTCCAAACGCATCGTTTACAAATACTTCTGCAAGAGAAGCTAATTTTCTAGCAAATTCTGGATCGTTATTTTCTTCTTCTTCATACATTCTTGTATTTTCTAGAAGGCAAACATCTCCATCATTCATATTCATAACAAAATCTTTTGTTTCATCTGAAATAATGTCTTTTAGTAATGGTACATCTTTCTCTAAGTATTCAGATAATCTTTTAGCAACAGGTGCTAAAGTCTTGTTTTGTCCAGTTTTTCCTAAATGTGAGCAAAGTATAACTCTTGCTCCTGCATTTACTAAATATTTTATAGTTTTTAAAGATTCTACTATTCTTTTATCACTTGTAATTTTTGATGGATCTTCTTTATCTAGTGGTACATTAAAATCGCATCTTACAAGTACTCTTTTACCACTTACTTGAATGTCTCTTACTGTCTTTTTATTTAACATATTACTCTCTCCTTTACACGCTAAGATAAGCTGGTACTAAAATAGGACCAGCTTACTTAAATTTAAATTATTGATTATCTACTTCAGCCATATGTCTTGCTAAATCTACAAGTTTGTTTGAATAACCCCATTCGTTATCATACCAAGCTACTAATTTAACAAAAGTATCTGTTAATTGTATACCAGCTTTAACATCAAAAATTGATGTATGTGGATCATGTATAAAATCAGATGATACAAGTGCATCTTCTGTATATGACATTATTCCTTTTAATTCACCTTCGCAAGCTTTTTTAACTGCAGCAACAATTTCATCATAAGTTGCAGGTTTTTCTAGATTACAAGTTAAGTCTACAACTGAAACATCAAGAGTAGGTACTCTAAATGCCATACCAGTTAGTTTTCCGTTTAATTCAGGGATAACTTTTCCAACGGCTTTAGCTGCACCTGTTGTTGATGGTATTATATTATATGTTGCAGCTCTTCCACCTCTCCAATCTTTGTTAGATGGTCCATCTACTGGTTTTTGAGTAGCAGTTACTGAGTGAACTGTTGTCATTAATCCATCTTTAATTCCAAAGTTTTCGTTAATAACTTTTGCAAGTGGTGCTAAGCAGTTAGTTGTACATGAAGCATTTGAAACTATGTTCATGTCCTTTGTATATTTATCTTGGTTAACACCCATTACGAACATAGGAGCATCTTTAGATGGTGCACCAATTATAACTTTCTTTGCTCCACCTGTAAAGTGTGCAGATGCTTTTTCTGCTGTAGTAAATACTCCTGAAGTTTCAGCAACATATTCAACGCCTGTTTCACTCCAAGGAATTTCGTTAGGATCTTTAAAGTTGTATACTCTTATTGTTTTTCCTTCTACAACTAAGTTTCCATCTACGACTTCAATTTTTGCATTAAATTTTCCATGTATTGTATCGTATGTTAACATATACTTCATATAGTCTACATCGATAAATGGATCATTTATTGCAAGTACATCTACATCGTCCCTTTCTAGTGATGCTCTCATCACAAGTCTTCCAATTCTTCCAAATCCGTTAATTCCAAGTTTAACATTCATAAAAAATTACCTCCTTATTTTTTACACCCATTATTTTATATCACTACTTTAGATTTTTCAATAGTTTTTTAATAAAAAATAGTGTTTTTTTACGCTATTTTTCGGGCTTTTTAAGGATTTTGAGTTTATTTAATTTTTTTGTTGCTAACGGTGATTTTTTGTGATAAAATATATAGTTTATGCCTTTCTAAAAACAATAAAAAATAGTGTGAATTTAATTTCACACTATTTTAGTTATATGAATTTATTATTCAGCTATTTTTTTATTTTTTACTGCAACATATATTATTCCAAGTATTGATACTAAAGCTACTGCACTTAATGCATATACTGCAATATCTCCTGTATTTGTTACTTCAAATATTATATCTTCTGATGAATTTTCATCTATTGTAAATACATAATTTTCCATTTCTTCTTCGGCTTTTTCATATCCTTCTGGAGCTTCTACCTCAATGAACTTATATGTTCCATAAGGTACTTTATCTATTATATATTCACCATCTTTATCTGTTACAGCGTTTTCTACTAGATAAATAGTTTTACCATCTTTGTTTACATATGGTTCTCCATTATCATCTAATAGAACGATTGAGAATTTACATCCTTCAAGTGGTTCTCCTGTTTCATCATCCACTTTTCTTATTGTAAGTGAACCTTTAATAGTTTTTCTTCTGTTTTCTACTTCTATAGGCTCAGCATCCCAATCTCCGTTTTCATCAAAATGTGCTGTAAACTCATGTGGTTCTGTGTTTAAATCATAAATACCTGGTGCTTCTATCTCAGTAAATGTATATGTTCTGCCATTTACAAGCTTATCCAATGGAATATATCCGTATCCCAATTCTCTTAGTTCTGTATCCTCTTTATATGTTCCTGTAACAGAGTGAACTATTTCTTCATCTGTTAAAGCGTCTTTTACTACAAATTCGCAATAATCTACATAATCTCCTGTAAATGCGTCTGTCTTTATTATACCTGGGCCCTTAACTGGTTCTTCTACTATAGCTTGATATACAACTGCATCTTTATTTTCTATAGTTAAATCTAGTTTTATTACCTCAGTACTTAGTTCATATCCTTGTGGTGGAGTTATTTCTTTGAAATAGTATGTTCCAAGTGGCACTTCTCCCATTGTTATCATACCAGTATCATCTGTTACCATTTGTGCTACTTCTTTTGTACCATCTTCTTTTACAACATATACTTCTTCAGTGCAATCTTCATCAAAGAATATGCCATATTTAGCTCCTGGTACAAATTTAACCTTATTTGTAGTTAAGTATTCTTTTACTTCGCTTTCTGACATTCCAGAAAACATTTCAATTAGCTCTTTAACTTTTTTGTCTACTTCAGCCATATCTACATCAGTACCGTTTAATATTAAATTGTCTGCAACTGAAGTAGATAATTTTATTAATGTTACTTTAGCAGTATCTGGAACATTTGTAAATGTATCTGTTCCAAATTCAACAACTGGTTCTTCATTTCCATCATATTTTAAAGTTACCTCTTTAACCTCATCAGATGGCATATATGGAATTACAGTTTTTAACTCTTTAACGAAATATTTACCTGCAGGTAAATCTAGTTTAGAAGTATCTTGAACTTCTCCATCTTTTACGTCAATTGTAGCAACCAACTTTTCATCAGGTATTACTACTATACCATCACAATTTTTGATGTCTTCATTTGAGTAAACTCCAAATGTAGCTGTTTTTTGTAAGTTTTCTCTTGTAGTATATTTAACATCTTCAAACATTTTGTTTACTTTGATAGTTAATCTTTGCTTTTTATTATTTAAATTAACATCTTTGACAATTGTTTCTTCTTCTGTATTATTATTTGTAGTAACTATTGTATCTTCTTTACTAATTATATATCCTGCTGGAGCTTCTTTCTCAACAAGTCTATATTTTCCATTTGGTAATTTCTTTGTTTCGGCATATCCATCATCACCAGTTACAATTGTTTGTACCACTTCACCTTTTAAGTAACGTGGTGTTCTACCATCCGGACTCATTATGTCTTCCTCAGCAATTACATCATATTTTACACCAGCAAGTGGTCTTTCGCTAAATTGTGGAATATACATTTCGCCAAACTCAGGATCTGTTTTTTGTGTAGCTCCTGTTAGCATCTCACCTGTTTTGTATATTCTTAATATAGTTGTCAATTCGTCATCTGGCAACTTGCACTCATAATATAGGTCTATTCTTTTATTTAGTTCATCTTCTTCCATGCCCATAGCTTTTTTATCTATATTTACATACATTCCGCCTTTTCCAATTACACCTATATCTGACATTTTTTCTGGTAGTCTTACTTCATTGTTCTTATAATATCCTGTTGGTGCCTTAGTTTCATATATTATATATTCACCAGCATCTATTTTTTCATTTAGTATTACTGTACCTTCTTCATTTGTTGTAAATACATTTTGCATTTCTCCAGTTTTTAGATTTTTCTGGCTTACCCAATCATCTTTTTGGCAATCCCAAACCATAAACTCAGCGCCTTGAATTTTTACAACATCTCTATATTTCTTATCTATCTTTGAAAGTTTTAAATACATTCTTACTTTTTCTTCGCCAAGAATTATATATGTTTCTTGTTTCTCATCTTGTATTACTACGGTTTCAGGATCGGCAAAATAATGGGTATGCTCTCCATCATAACTTCCTCTTGTTTCAGATAATGTATACGTACCTACTGGTATTGTATACTCTTCGCCTGGATGTTGATCTAACCAATCTTGGTCAAAGAACTCAGCAAATCCAATTTCATCAACAGTAACTGTATAGAATTCGTTTGGATTACTGTTTAAAGTTAGTTTTAATTCTGCACCATAAGCTGGCGATTTCTCGTCTGTATCACTATTTTGATCAAATTTTACGACCTGAACTTTACCACGTTTTAATGCATCATACACCTTAAATGTAGCAACATATCCATCATCTGTTTTTACAGCAGTTGCTGGATCTAAAGTGTATATTGTATCATTAAGTCTTGTCCCTTCTGGTGCTCTTATTTCTTTAGCATAGTATGTATTGTACTCTAATTGTCCAGAAACATTTGAGTATCCATCACTTCCAGTAGTAACAGTTGTAACTAATTGTGTACAAGCATTATCTGAGTAAATACCATATTCACCACCTGAAAGCTTTGCATCACCTTTTTTACCTACTGTCTCTTCAAATAATTTTTGTATTTTTATTCTATAGTCTACGTTATCTTTTGCATATACTGTTACAGTCTCTCCTGGATCTACTGTTGCAGTATATACTGTTTCATCTAATAAGCATCCTTCTGGAGCCTGTGTTTCTTTGACGTAATATGTTGCTTTTGGTAGGCTTAGTTCGTTACTTTTACCTTGAGCATCAGTAACTAACTCTCCAACTTTATCTGTGCATTCTTGATTTTTATATACTCCATATACAGCATTTTCTAAGTTTGCATATGGGCTATCTGTCTTATCTAAAGATTTTTCAAGGTTTAATTTTCCGTTTGAAACTTTGTAATGTATTTTATAAAAACCTGCTCCTGTCTGTGTCATTGTTTCAGTTGTTATCATACCTACAAGTAAATAACTATCTGTAGATTTAAATACTCTTGCTCTTACCTCATAAGATGTTCTTCCTTGTCTTCCACCATGTCCTAAATCTGAGTTGAAAGTTTTACCTCCGTGTGTACATCTTAAGTTCCAAATAGATTTTGGTATTTTGTATTCTACTCCATCACCGTCAGTTACTGTTATATCTTGTAAGAATTTAACTTCGTACTGTATCATAGATTGAGTACTAAAGAACCTATCAGATAAAGCATTTCCTGACATAACTTTATCTACTATATTCTTTTCCCATGAGCTAGTTCCACCTTCATAATATAGTGGTAATCCATCAACTACTCTTCCTGAAGGGTATTCGTCTTCTGGGTATTGATCTGCTGAAAAATACTCTGCAGTTACCATTTCTTTACCCTTTATTGTTATAAATGCGCCATCTGCTGGTTTACTAGAAAGTTCCCATACACCAACCTCATCATATGACTTCATTTCATCAAAAGTATCTATAGTAGCTATACCATTTCCTCTTTGTAGATTTGATTCAATATTATCCTCACTTAATTCTATTTCTAATGTTTCAACAGACATTGGTTCCATATTAAGTATAATAGCACCTAAGTTGCTATCGTATACCCAATCTGTATTTTCTGTACCATTTACTAATAATTTAAAATAGTTCTGGTCAATATTTTCAATAGCTTTTTGGTTTAAAGCTACTCTTACACCAAATTTTGTAGCTACTGCATCTACTGTAACTTTACCAGACTTAGCAACTTTACCTGGTATACCAACCTTATCTTCAACAATTACATTCATAGTAGTTGTTGGTGAAAAAGTATTTACAGCTTGTAATAGTTCTATTTGAACATTACAAATTCCTTGTCCGTTCTTATTCTCCTGAGTATATTTTTTAGGAATATATGCAAGTCCTGTCTCCCAATCATATATTGCATCATAAATTACTTCACCATTAAGGTTAGTATATGCAAAAGCTGCGTCTGTAACTATAGCAGTCGCATCATTTTTCATTGTATTTGCAAATGCTACATAGTATTCACTATTTTCATCTACATCATATAGTACAGTGTATGTATCATTTAATACTATGAAAGCATCTGGATTTTTTGCCCAAAGAGCATCAATTGTTCTCTCTTCTGGCAAAAGTGAAGCTTCGGCAACTAAATTTTTAGTCCACATTATATCCTTAGCTTCAAGTTTTTCGTACTTTGCGTAGTCTTCGTTCAAGTTTTCAACTATATATTGCTCTGTGTCAACAACTTTATCGCTAAAAATATTAGCTATTTCTACTTGAAAGCTGTCCGCATCAGTAATATATGTCTTTTCGTTACTACTTCCTTTGAAAAAGGCTGCACTTACAGTTGATACTGCTATAACTAGTACAAGTGCAATCAGCAAAGTAACTTTAATAAACTGATTTCTTTTCATATTTTCAACACTCCTTCACTTGTCATAATATCACATTTTGTATTTTTTTTGAACACAACACGTCAAAAAGAGCTGAATACTTAAGTTTTTTTGTCTCTTTGTATTTTCAAAGATACTGTATTGTAATAGTTACGTAATTTACTAAAAAATGTCAAAAAAACATCAGTAGAAACTCTACTGATATTTTAAATTTTATTATTATTCTATTATCATGTTAGCATTATATTTTGTATCTTCATTTAGTTTTGTAGTAGCTGCGTTGTTTTCACCAGGTTTTAATATATCTAAAGGTTTTGTAACAACTTTATACTTTTTAGTTTCATTTTCAAGTTCAAATACACTAATGCTATTTTCAAGACTATCTTCAAGATGTCTTAGCTCTGTTGTAAAGTACATATCTTCATCTTCTACAATCATTCCTACTTTTTTAATTATTCTAAACATTTCTGCTAGATGTTGAATGTCTTCACCAACAAATACGATTTGAGGCTTTTCTTCAAATCCCGCATCATTTTTAGCAAAATTTTCATAGAAATCTGAATATAATTGTACTTTTTCAGCAAACATATTTTGCCAATCGTCATTTCTTCTTACAACTTCAAAAACATAATTTACTTCTTGAGAATCTTGTCTTAAAGTTACCATACCACCTGTTGGTTTAAATTTTACATTATACTTTTTAGAATATAACAATACGTTAGGATTAGCTTTTTCAAAAGCTGCTACCTTTTGCATATATGCAATTATTACTTGGTTACCTGCAAGTTTTCTTTTAACAGCAAACGCTGGTTTAGTGTTTTCTGTAGGTTGCCATGTAGTTGGTATATTTCTTTGTTTTAATATATAAGTAGCAATTTTATCTATACAATATGCTCTATATGAGCTTTTTCCTGTTTCACTTTGGAAAAAGTATCTAGCTATAACTTTAGACTTTGTTAAATCTTCTAGCCATTTTGCTACTTTAGTTTGTCTTTTATCTGCTTCAATATCGTTTAGCTTTCCTCTTAGTTCAAGTACTTGTGTAACTTGTCTTGAAGTAACATATCCAAACTCATTTACAACTTCTAAGGCGTCTATATGAGATTCATTTATATATCCCATATCCATTTTAAATACTACTTGGTTTATTGATGCAAAGCCTTCTTTTCCATCATAAACTTTTTTCTCATCTTGCCTTACAGCAAATGGAGAAACCGCAGTTTTTACTTCTTTATCATTTACCATCTTTCATCTCTCCTTAAATTTAATTTTGAAATTTTTTGGGTAAAACTAGTATAGTCTACTAGTAGCAAGTAAATATTATTGTATGTTCACCTGCCAATATTATTATATCTCATATGTAAACTCAATGCAATACAATATTTGATAAATTACAAAATTCTCTTATTATATTGCCAATTTGTTACAAGAGCTGCTAAAAATATTGATTTTTTGGCTGAGTTGATGTAGATATCTGCAATTTTGAAACCTCTTTGTAATTGATATAAATATCAATCAAGTTATTTTTAATTTAACATAAGGTCTATGTTTTCTCAGAAATTATCTAATAATTTTAAGAAAGTTATTAATATCACTTGATTTTAGAACAAGCGTTCGATATAATAATTAAAACTATATAGTCAAGGAGGTAACATATGTCTGAATTAAATGTATTAAATCAAAAGATATCTTATATAAAAATTGATGATGAAGATTATATATCAATTACTGATATGTTAAAATCAAAAGATGGTGATTTTTTTGTTTCAGACTGGTTAAGAAACAGAAACACTGTTGAATTTTTAGGAATTTGGGAAGAAATTCATAATCCCAATTTTAATTATGGCGAATTTGCCATAATTAAGAGTCAAGCAGGTCTTAATAATTATAAAATTAGTGTAAAAGAATGGACTGAAAAAACAAATGCAATAGGAATAATATCTAAAGCCGGAAGATACGGTGGAACTTATGCTCACAAAGATATAGCTTTTGAATTTGGAATGTGGATTAGCCCAAAATTTAAATTATTATTAATAAAAGAATTTGAAAGATTAAAATCAGAAGAACAAAAACAACTAGGTTGGAATGCTAAAAGGGAATTATCAAAAATTAACTACAGAATACATACTGATGCAATTAAGAATAATTTAGTGCCTATTCAACTAACGAAAAATCAAATTAATTTTGTTTATTCAGAAGAAGCTGATGTTTTAAATATGGCTTTATTTGGAATTACTGCAAAAGAGTGGCGTACACAAAACACTAATTTAGAAGGTAATATAAGAGATTATGCAACAATAAATGAACTAATATGTTTAGCAAATTTAGAAAGCCTAAATTCTGTTTTTATAAATGAAGGCTTAAAACAATCTGAAAGGTTGGAAAAATTAAATAAAATTGCAATATCACAAATGAAAATTTTAAATAATACAGATGTAAAATATTTAAAATAAAAAGCCTGCATCTTTTTATACAGGCTTTTGTTTGGCTGGGCTAGCTGGATTCGAACCAGCGCATGTCGGAGTCAGAGTCCGATGCCTTACCGCTTGGCGATAGCCCAATATTACACGCTTTTAATTTTATCACAAGAGAATGTATTTAGCAAGAAAAAAGTAATGTTTTCACATTACTTTTTTAATTCTTCTGGTATTTCTTGAGTTTTTCTTTTTCTTGGTTGTTTGTTATAAAAAGCATCTGCAGCTTGTTTTCCAGTAATTATACCATTTGCTACTAAAGCTTCTGCAACTCTTTTTATTCCATCTTTATGCTTGCTTAAAAGTTTTTCAGTTTCCTCGTATACCTCGTTAACAAGTTTTGAAGCAATTTCCCTAATTTTGTCTGAAGTTTTATCACTTATATTAAGTCGGTAATTAACGAAACTATAGTTTTTAAACTCTTCGAACATTCCGTATTTCATAATAAAGTTTTCAACCACATATGTTGACATTTCTAAGTCGCCAGAGGCTCCTGAATCTATGTCATTATCTATGAAACTTTGTGAAATTCTTCCTGCTAAGTCTACCGCTACCATTTCTTTTAAGAGTGTCATATTTCCAGAATGTTGTTGAACTTCTAAGTCTTCAAACATTGTAACTCCAAGCCAAGTTTGTGCTGGCACAATAGAAACAAGTATACATTTCTCATTTAATTTAGTACTAGATAAAAGCCAAGCTACAAAGTGCCCTGCCTCATGCCATGCTGTAGAGTATACGTTTTTCTTTGTATATTTTGCATACTTTCTAAATAAATGAGCATACACTCCTTTGATGCTTTCTTCATCGACAGCTTTTTTATTAGTCATTTTTGCCATAGCCATAGATTTGTCTAGTAAGTCTATTGTTCTATCGGGATTTGCAATATTACTAAATGCAGTAGCATAAATTAGTATTTTATCTAGCATTTTATCTGAAATAGTAACCTTATGATATTTACTTAATGTTTGAACTCTTGCTTTAATCATAGGTTTTACTTCATCAAACTTAGGTTCCTCTACAACAATAATTTCAAATCTTCTGCTTAAAGCACCATCTATTGAGAATATTCTTTCGTACTCTTCAGTAGTTGTAGCACCGATTAAAATGATGTCATCTCTTGCTAGTAATGGTTTTAGTGATCCAGATAAATCTGGTCCGCTACCTTCTGCAGCTCCTGTGCCAAGCAACATATGAATTTCATCTATGAAAATTATAATATTCTTTCTCTTCATTACAAAGTTTATAAAATCTTGTACTTTTTGTTCAAATTCTCCTCTATACTTAGTTCCAGCAACCATTGAATTTAGATTTAAAGAATATACAGTATAGTCTTTAAAGAAATCTGGACAAGTCTTATTCTTAATACTATAAGTGATAGCCTCAATTATAGCTGTTTTACCTACTCCTGGTTCTCCTATTAATATAGCATTTCTTTTGTCCTTTTTAGCCATTATATTCCACAATTGCAATATTTCTTTGTCTCTTCCAACAATATCACATTTTGCATTTTCAGGTATTTGAGCTGAAAGATTATCCAAGAAAGTGTTTATTGAAGATGGTAAGCCGCCTTCAGTATTAGATTTTTGAAAATCTATGTTGTCTTCTAAAAACTTATCTAATTTTTTAGTATTGCATAGCTCATCTAATATTATTCTTGCTACACTTTCTTTATTTCTTAATATACAAGCAACAATTAAATCTATATCAATTTCATCCATATTATTAGAACTAGCTATTGCTCCTGCTTCAACAATTGCATCATATAACTCATCTGTATATTGTAGAACTATGCCTCTAGCTGAAGAGCCTCTAGCATCTGGATTTGTTGTTGTAAATATCTTTTGGTGTAACTTTTCAGATTTAATTATAAGAGAAACTGCACTTTGAAGACTGTTTATTGTAGTAATTGAGTTTTCTATAATGTAGTCTCCAAGAATTGTGAAAGGCATATCTAAAGAAGCAATAACAAAGTCTAAAGTACTTAATTGTGTCTCACCAAGTAAGTAAGTAACATTTGTGGCTAAAACAAATGTGTCAAGTACATCCAACGAAAATTTTAATTCCTCATTATCATCAAAATTATTCATATTTCTATCCTCCTTTATTATTAAACTAAGGTGACAGATTATTTAATTAAATAATCTTTATATTTTTGATGTTACGTCAATTATATAGCACGATATTCCAAAAGTCAACAAATATTACACTATTTTTTAGCATAAAAAAAGAGACGGTTCTATTCCATCTCTTTGTTATCTTCGTTAATTGTAGTTTTTTTCATTGCCATATATACAATCATAGTTACCGCAAAGCCAAGTAGCCATCCACCTATTATATCTCCCGCATAATGAACTCCTAAATATATTCGAGTAAAGCCAATTAGTACCACAAGAACAGTCATAAACGCTATTGCTCCCCACTTTATTTCGCTCTTCTTTATTAGTTTATACGCATATATTATGAGCATAGAATAAAGAGCCATATTTACCATAGCATGTCCTGATGGGAAACTATATGATGTTTCAGATATAAGTCTTAATATATTTGGTCTTTCACGCGCAAATATATTTTTTAAAATTACATCTATTGCAAAAGAAGAACATATAGTAATACTAACTGGTATTGCAATCTTATTTCTAAGCTTTGGCACTAAAAATATTATAAGTGATATAGCTGCTACACCAATTGGTCCACCAATATTGGTAATGATTATTAAGATAGTTGTTAGATTTGGTGACATATGCTCTATACTCTCACTATATACCCATGATTCAAATCTTGTTAAGTAATCTGCTTCTATTGCAATAGCAAGTATAACAAATAATATAATTGCCATTATTGTAATCGTTAAATTTTTCTTGCTCATTTTTTCCTCCATAATTATTATATATATTATGTTTAAAAAAAACAATACAAATAAAAATATAAATACAAATAAAAATGAATATAAAAAAAACTTTGTAACACTTAAAATAAGTATTACAAAGTTTAAATCTGGCTGGGCTGGCTGGAAAATATAATTTCTCTTAAAAGCTAATATCTTCCATTACTTGCTAATAGCCATATTTCTACATGTTAAGTTTCTATGTATAGCTATAAAATGCATAAAAGTTTCTATGTGGTTGCATTAAAAATTGCATTAAAAATATAAATCCTATATTATTTTATATAATACTATTTGTATTTAATATTTTTTATATATTCACATTGTTGTTTTTTATAATCTTCACAATTATCTTCTTCGCTACATCTAAAGCTCTGTATTCTATAACTTGAATTTTCACTTAATTGTGGTTTAGATTTTACTACTTCAGTCTTAACTTTTTTACCATAGAATTTACAAAAATATTCGGTCAACTCATTCGCCTCTCTTTTTCTTATTTTGTATACAAATAAATTATAACATATTTTTATATGAGAAGCAAATCACTTTTTATGTAATAAAAATTTCTAAATCACTTTTTTAACTTATTATGGCATCTGTGTCCGCACCAACATAAATTTGGACTTCTCCAAAGTCTCTAGTCTTTATAACAGCAACATTTTCCTGAACCCATCGAATAACATCGTAGTCTAGACCACCAAACTTAGATGGCAACAGTTTTCCACACTCGTTTCCTACGACTGGTGCTTTATTTAATGGATAAACTCTCCATGTATTTACACTAGCTGGTAAGTGGATATGTGTTCTTGTATTTTTTTGTACATCTACATCTATATTTTTTCTATTGTATGGCTCTAAAAAGTAAAGTGGAGCACCATCAAAGTAATTATGTACTGTTTCACTCAATTCGCATTTTCCACTCCAATTTTGTTCTATGCATTTAAAAGTATTTATATTGGCCTCTAAAACAATTCCAACATGTCCATAAGCGAATCCTTGCCAATTAGCAATTGCTCCACGTGGTGGAATGTATTCTGGATAATTTTTTATAATTCTAAAATGTTTTGCAATATTAGGATTAGATAATAAGTCTCTAGCATATGGTGCTCCCATATTATCCTCAATTTCTAACACTCTTTTACAATAGTCGTTTGATAAGTCCATACATTGCTTACCATAATATTTGTCTGTGTCAACACCTTCCGTACGTTTTACATCATTTAGATATGTATTAAATTCCATTTTCTTCATCCTCCTTTTCTTTCTCTTTAATTAACTTTACCAAATAATCTATTTCAAAATAAATTGTTTGATCTAAATATGAATTAAAAATATATTCTTTGTTTTCTAAATTTTTCTGGTATAAAATCAATATTTTTATAATATTGTTTAAAATTATATTTTTTAGCAATCTTTTCATAAAAGCACCTCCTAAATCAAGAAGTTTACAATAATCGGCTTTTATATTGCCATTTTAAGCCCTTAAAAATACAAGGGTATAGTAATTATACCCCTGTATTTTCGTCGCTTTTTTCATTTTCACTACTTATTTCTTTTTTGGTAAAATAATAGGTAAACACGGCTGTAATTAAGTTAGTCACTAAAATTAGAATGTTATCTTGCAGCACAAAGCCAAATAAATTAGCTATTACTATAATAGCTAAAATTATTATCATAGATATTGTTATGAAAGATTTTAGATCACTCCACGCTTTCTTCATTTACAATCTCTCCTTTACTTTAATTTTTCATATTGGTCAGTTATATATTTATACTCATTTTCAATAAAATGATTTTTGAATTTAAATTTATCCACTATCAATTCATATCTTCCATATAGATCAAAAATTGCTTCGAACTCTTGCCTAGTTTTGATAATTCCGTTTCTTAAATCTCCTGCAAAACTGCAAATCTCAAATCTAAGCTGCAGTCTTTGGTTATCATAAAAATCTTTAAATTTATAATCTAGTATTTTATTGATTGCTGTTAAAATTGTCACAATTGAAGTTATTGTACTAGCAATCAGTACAGTCCAGTTACTTATATCTTGCATAGAAAACCTCCTATCTGTATCCTACAACTCTAACGATTTTAATTATCCTGTTGTCGCTCGTATCAAGGGTTGGGTTATTAAGTGCATTACCTCCTGCATACTTATATGTCATTTTTCGATCTGCAATATCAATTAGTGCCATATATAAATATATATTGCCACCACCTGTATATGTGATGTCAAGATCAATGGTTTGATTATTACAATTCCAAAATCTTGCAGATTTATAAATTTGTTTTGTCTTTGAGGTGTTTTCAGCTTTATATAAAATCTCTATATACTTATAATTTGTAACAGAGTCTTCTAAATTTATAGTTCCACTTTCTCCATCCGCATTATAAAAAAGCACCTCTTCATTAGATGTTACAGAGGTCCATTTTGTTGAATCTGCATATCGAGTATCGAATTTTCTGTAAAAAATGTCCTGGGTAAGTTGATCAAATGCAAATTGAATGCATTCAATAAAATTGCCACTTTTATAGCTAATAACAATTAACTGGTCTTGTCCAGTAATAGAACCCCCAGGAGTGAATGGAACATTTTTAAAGTCTAAACCAAGAATGTAAATTCCAGTTTCAAAAGTTTCATTTGCATCACCATTACTACTATACTGAGGTGTAATTTTTAAAAATTTTTTTAATGCAGATAATGTTTCTAATCCCATATATTTATGCATAAATTTTCCTCCCCTCCTGATTTTATCTAATTAAATAATTCATCAACTTCTGCTTCAGTGATTTCAACTAAATCGGTGTCTTTAAGATAGCCAGTTAAATCTACTTCAGTAGTTCCTAGTAATTCAAATTTATCTGTTACCCAAATGTACTCATCATATATATTTTTACCACTTCCACTATTTGAAACCAAATATATTGTTCCTGCCTCTCCTGATTGTGGTAATGCAGTTACTACTGAATATTTAATTCCTTGTATTCCCTTAATAGCACTAGCTATTGCACTACTAACTTGCGCTGATGTTTGATAACCTTTTTTAGATATTGTACTTTCAACTTCTGCAGCTGTTTGATAACCCTTCTCAGTTATGGCTTCTTCAACTTCTGCAGCTGTTTGAAATTCAGAAGTATCTGGAATTTCAATATTCACTTTCTTATTACCTATCGGTAAATCACTACCGTTAACACTGATAGTGTCTATTTTATTTACTTCTGCACCATCTTTTATTCCTTTTAATTTTGTTTCATATGCTGTAGTAAAGTCTACAGTGGATAACCCTTTGCCATCTACTTTTTCTACTTTACTATTTATCATTTCTTTTAATAAATCTACTAAATGTTTTAAGCCTTCTAAATTTAAATATTTCATAACTTTTCCTCCTTAATTAAATATTTCATCTATTTCTGTATTAGTAATGAACATATTCTCTAATTCGTTTTTACTATAAAAGTTTGTTGTGTCAAAATTTGCCCACTCACTCCAGTCAACTTGTTCATAATTTTTTGTTCTTATAAAAATATTGTTAATATTATTTAAAGTACTAGGTATTAAAATTTGAGTAAAAAATTCTTCACCACTTTTTAAAACTTGCATATAAAAACTACCTATATTTTTTCCTTGTGGTAATCCTAGGACTTTATTTTCAACATTTCCGTAATAATATCCTATTTTTTCATTACCATAGTAGTCATCTAAATTTTCTATTGTTAATAATGTAGCATTAAGCCCATTAGTTCCCTTTGGTCCTTCCGGTCCCATTATATTAACAGGCTCTGGGTTTGGTAAATTTCCATCATTTTGCCATGATATGACACCTTCTTCTGACACTGTTGGTGTAAAGGTAAAGCCTCTTTTTGTATCTCCAATTTTTTCTAACTTTTCTTTATCTTCGTTTGTGTAATCATTTGTTGATAAGCCTTTTCCTAGTATTGCAATAACCCTACGACTTAATTCGGTATCTACTATATCCATATTCATGTTATTTATTTCATCTACATCATAATTTTCTGATTTATACGGTTTTATTAAATTATAATTATTTGTATAGTCAGGCATTTAGACACCCCCTTACATACATCTTTTTAGTATACCATTTTCTTTTACAAACACTACCGCTCTCTTTACTGTACCATTTACCTTAATAAAAACTTCAGCTCTTTTTGTCATACCATTTATTTTTATCCATGATGTTTTCGCCTCACCAGTTAAGAGCATGTTTTTTTCTAACTTATCTATATATGTTACTAAATTACATACCGTTTGTAATCTGTATTCAACGTTAATAGTATCACTATTGACTGGATATTTTTCATATAATTTATCCAATTCATTTTGTGTAAATGTTAAATTATAATCATCGCTTATATTTTCTCTAGAGGCAACTAGTGTATTGTTTATATACACTTGTAAATCATTTTTTATTTTACTTTCGTTAATTTTTGTAATATTAACATCACTTCCAAAATTGGAAGAAGTAATATTACTAAATTTTGCATAGTCATAAGTTTTAATTGTTATCTCATTGCTTTCTGACCAAAGTTGACTATCTGTTCTCCTAACTCTTACCTTTATTTTATACGTAGTATTTGGATTTAAATCCGATATTTTAATATAACCACTTCTGTTATTAGAAGCTACAGAGTCATTTGAATCAGTCCACTCTCCACCATTTATCTTATGTTGTGTATAATCTCTTGCGTCTGCAGATTTCCAATCAACAAAAATGCTATTTATGTCTTTGCTTCTTTCTGAAATTGTAACGGTTGTATATCTATCTATTTTTTCTAATTCCCACGTGCCATCTCCATTTGCATCTCCATAATCAATAAGCCATCCTTTAATACTAATACTAAAAGTTTTCCTTCCATCACTATTATGATATATAGTTTTTGTACCACTAGTTATTTGATGGTCGCCTGCTCCTTGTATGTTAGAAAGCGTAGCATTATACACTACTTCTCCATCAATAGTTAAACTGTTAATTCTAATAGCATTTGTATACCACGCATCCCAACCGTTATTACTTCCACAATTTAAGCCAAGTTGCCAATTTATAACAGTATAATTTTCACTTGTACTTTGTCTTGCTTGTTGCCAATCACAATAAAAAAAAGAATGCTTTAATGTATTTGTTGTTGCTCTTCCATTTGTTGCCATATTCTACACCTCCTAGTTAAAATATCTAAGGAAAATATCCCCCTCTGATAATTCACTTGGTATAGGATTTGAACTTCCTTTTTTTATATTATTTTGCTTGTTTTCATTTAAAAATTTACCCATATTCGCCGACAATGCAGATGTTATAGATGTACTTTCAAGATTATTTATAATGTTGGTATTTGACAAACTATCTACTTTGTTTTTATAGTCATTGGTAAAATCATTTGTAGATAAACTTCTACCATCTTTATCTTTTATAGTTCCTTTTAAAACGATGTCTTGGTCTTTTCTCACTAATTCATTAGTTACAGTATCTATATACTCTTGAAATTTTTGGTACAATTCTTCGCCATCTACACTTATTAGTGAATTGACAATACCACACAACTCTTTATTCATTCTAGTATCTTTTATATTTTCTTCTTGAATGTTTGAGTCACTGCTAACTGTTATCTCAGCAACACATATTTCGTATATATTTGTATCTCTTTGTAAATCTGCTGGTTTACTATTATCTCCTTCTTTAATATACAATTTAGTTGCTCTAATACTAAGAGAATTGTTTAATTGTACTACGACTCTGTCAATTCTTTTTGAAGATGCTGGTCTGCTTAATGTAAAAATTCGATCTTCTCCATTTTCAAAGTCAACACCTTCAATTAGTCCAGCGCCAGTGGCGACTTTAATATTCATGCCACCTTCTAAACTTACTTTCATAGAGTTTTCTTTATAGTTGTTATATTCTCCAAAATATACACCATTGCTTAAAAATTTTTTAAAATAATTAGCAAAAACTTTAGCTTCATATTCTCTATCTGCTACCATTTGTCCAGTATCTTCATCTAATACATCCATACTATCAAATGGAAAACTATTTAAAACAATTTCTTCCATAACATTTTCCTTTCCCATAAAATAGGGTGTTTAACTTAATCTTAAACACCTATCTTATGCCTTTATATATTTATGATATTGGTCTTTGTGTCATCTTTTTTATTTGTTCAGCCAAACTTGGAACTTTATCTCCAAAGCCCAACTCAACAGTTATATTATTTCTCTCATAAATCTCTTTAGCTTGTATAATTCTTTTATCCTCATATATGCCATCTGTTTCTAATGTTACAATGTCACCAAGGAAAAAATCCTTGTCATATTCCATATTTGGAATTTGATAAATTTTACCCTCAATACTTTTTATTTCATTATAAGTATCTAACTTTTTCTGCCCTTCTTGTCTTAATTCGTCCGGGTCCTCTATATTATTTAAGTCAATATATACCTCTCTTCTTTCAAAACCTACAGTGTCGCCTATAACAGTAATCAATCTATCCTCATTTTCACCTTTTCCCGCACAGTAACCAACATTTTTTAAATTGGTGTTATCATCTGTAGTTTTGCCATCAAACAAATTTTTTTTCTTTTCTGAAAATATAATATATGGCACTTTCCTATTGCCCTCTAACGCACTATGTGTATATGGCTCTAATTCCTCATGCTTATATTTTTCTAAAATAGCATGGGTGTTTCCTTCGTCTAGTTGATGAATTGAACGGTCTTTACCTTCATAGCAGTCAAAATCTATACATTTATCATTTCTATTGAGTATGCCTTTCCATCCAACACCTGTATCGGTAGAAATATGGGTAACTTCATCATGTAAATTAGTCAATCTAGCTTGCCAAACTGTTTTTATTCCTCTGTTTTGCGTTGGAGCAATTCTAATCCATGATATATCCCTTTCCGGTGTCCTTATATCATCATAATAAGCTTCTATAATATGCTTTTTTAAATAATGCTTCATCACATTTTCAGCTTCTGTCTCATTTACTCTATCATAACCATTAGTAGCTATTATTCTTCTTTTGGTAACTCCTTTAATACAAGTGCCTGATACTTTCATCGTTTTACTGTTTTTGTTTGTCGTAGTAACTACTTTTTCTATTATTAAAACTTTTTCATCATTTTTATTTACTATTATTAAATTATCTTTTTTTAATTTATCTGTATTGGTTTTATTTTTGTTAATAGTCAATTCAAATGTACCACATTCATTATAATTCCAAATACATTGCAAGCTTTCAAAATTAGTTATTATTCCTAGCAATTCAAATTTAGTGTTTATAACTTCTATACAATAATTTTTCATGTTATGCTCCTATATATCTATTTGAAAATTTAACGCTAACTTTATCTCTTGCAGTTTCAACGTCAGAACTATATTTAATCATATTTTCTCCTACAATTAGTTTAAAAAATGTACTGTTTAAATCTATGTTGTTATAAACATCTTTAACTTCATTAGGAGTTATTAGATTAACTGTTTCGTATCCTTCTGCTGTGTTAATAATCAATTTTTCTTTTTCATTTATAGTCATATTGACTTGTATATATTCGCCAGTAGTTTCATTTGTTACTCTAGGGTTTACGGCTGGACCTATATATTCTATTTCAACTGGTGTTTCAACATCACCTCTATTAACTATATTTTTATAAAATGAAACATTAGCAAATGTAGTTGGTAATATTAAGTGAAATCTTAAACCTTCTCTAATAGCTTTTACATCTAGCAATGTATCTTCCTCATCTAATAAATATGGCTCAACACATAAAAAAGACACTGTGGCTTTATCATGTTCATTTTTCCTTTGGTTAAATTCCACGGCATCTTCGACTCTTCCATATATTCTATATGTTTTATAATTATTTGTATAATATAATAATAACTCCCCTCTTTTATTTGTATTTTTATTATAGGTTTTGCAGTTGATTATTCTAAAGATTTTCCTACGTAATTCATATAATTTTTCCCTATCTTTCGTTCTAATAGTGGTTTCAAGTTTAATAATCCTATTATCTAGTAAGGCGTCTTCTGCATTGCTTCCATCTTGAACCACACCTTGAGACTTTTGGGATGTAGCAGACGGTATACCAACTCCTTCTATATGACTCAAAAGTACATCTTCATCTATTCCACCAATACTATCGAAAGTTATACTTTCATTTAATGCTAAATTTATAACTTTTAGTTTTTGCATATCACATCACCCCTGCCAGTTCGGAAGCTAAATTTTCACTTATATTGTTTAATTTTCTATAAGTTTCAGACGGCATTTCAGGAATTTGCTCAATTTTTACATTCTGTACTACATTGACTGTATTAGTTTTAGGCTTATCAGAAATTCCATCATATTTATAATTAGAACTAGTCCATTCTTTTATTTTTTCATTTATATTAGTATCTATAGTATCTTGTATTCTTTGTATTAAATCTTGCACTTTATTTGCTACTCCATTATTTAAGCCCTGTGCTAATTTTTCACCTAGACTTTGTCCTGTTATTTCATAAGCATCTCCATAACTTTTCAAAAGTTCCAATATTTTATCTTGATTTTGCTCAACATTTAGTAACATTTGTTCCGCAGTTTGTTGAGCTTTATCTATCTGTTCATCGTAATATTTTTCTAATTCTTTAAGCTGTTGTTCATATACTTCACTTCTTTTTTCAGCTTCTTTTTCTATTGCATCAATTTGATCATTCTGTTCATTTTGTAATAATTCTTTCTGTTCGTTCAAAGCATCTTTTCTGTCTTGTAGTGCTCTATCATCCAAAGTTTTTTGATATTGTGTAATTAGCTTATCTAATTCCTTTTGATAATTTGCTTTTGTTGTAGCATCGTGTTCATATTCAATAAGCTGCTCCAATCTTAATTTTTTTCTTTGATATTCGGCATCTTCTTCATCTCTTGTTTTTTGTTCTTCTGCCTTATTCAAAGCATCCAATTCTTTATTTATTGCCTCAAGTCTTGCATCGTATTCTTCATTTATTGCTTTTATTCTTTCATTTTTCCAGTTTTCAACTTCTTCGAGATTTTTATCTATTGCCTCTTTATCTTTTTCTTGCATTTCTTCATAATATTTTGTTAATGCACTTGTTAATTGACTAACTGTATTATCCACAGCCTCAACTCTCAAATCTCGCTTTTGCTGCTCGTAATCTCTAATTGTTTGCAACTCTTCTCTATATATATCTTTTCTTTCTTCTAATGATAATCTTTCGTCATACATAATTTGGTCTAAATAACTTTTGTGCATAGCTATTATTTTATCGTAATCTCTGTTTTGCTCTACTACGTCGTACGCAGCACCTCTAAGATTTTTTTGTTCTGCTATATATGCTTCATAATCTTCTGTTTGCTGTTCAAGCATTTCCTTTTCTTTTTGTGCCAATTCTTTGTTCAATTCATATATTTTTTCCCTTAATTCCATCTTTTCATCAGTAGTGTAAGCATACTCTCTTAAAGCTGTTTCATACATTGCTATTTCTTCTTTTAATGTTAATTGATCTAGAGCCTTTTTGTGCTCTATCTGTTTCTTATAATTATCAAGTGCTTCGTTAGAATACGTTGAACTGCTACCAGCAGATGTTGTATATGTTTTATCCTCTAAAGCTGTTGGATTAACACCGGGTACATCTTCGGGATTGTATCCTGCAATAGTTTGTAATAGTGCTAGTATTCCTTCTAGTCTTGGTCTAAAACTTTCATCATAAGCAATTCCCATGTTTTCGGCAACTTGCTTTTGCACAGCCTCATCATTTAAGGCTGCTTGTATATTATCTATGTGTGATTGTATGCTAGCTTTTGAAGCGTTCCATGCCTCATCAGCTTGTAGTGCTTCTGCATCTATTAGTCCTTGTATAACATCTGTAAGTATTCCACCAGAAGTCGCTGCCTCTGGGTAAGCCTTTGCTAATTCATTTAAAGCATTTTTATATTCTGTACTCTCTTTATCTGCTGTTTTATAAACATTTAAATACTTTTGCATTAAACTAGAATTAGATTTTAATTGTGCAGCCTGCTTTTGCTCATTTTTTATTGTGTCAACATCTAAAGATTTAGACATGTTTTTAATGACATTTGCATTATCCAACTGCTTTTGGTACGCTTTTGACTCTTCTGTAAGTTCTGAATATTTTTCTTTAATTTCATCCATTGTATTTCCATAACTTTTCATTTCCTTTTTTAAAGACTTAATGGATGATTCAATTTCGTTATAATAGTTAGCATATTCTTCATCTGCCATAACTTCGCCATCTTCAAAAGTATACCCTTTATTATATCCACTGTTTTTGGTTGCACCCTTTATTCTTTCAAATTCTTCATTTAATTCTATATATTTCTTTATTTTTTCAATTTGTTCATCTATTGCTGACTTATCTTGCTCTGCTTGGGATATAGCATCTTCTGTATATCCATAAGTTCCTGATTTTATCTGATTATATCTTTCGGTTTGAGCATTTAATTCAGCTTGTGCTTCCGTTTGCTCCTTTTCAGCGTTAGTAAGAGAAACTAATGCTCCAATAACTAAAGAAATTGCTACAGCTAGAGCACCTAACGGATTAGCCATAATAGCTGCTGTAAAACCATTTGTTTGTATTGTTGCTGCCAAAGTAGACGCTTTATATAAATCTATTGCTTTTTTTACAGATGTAAAAACAATTACTAATGTTGCTAGAGTTACTGCAAAAGTTGTAAAACCTGCTGTTAAATTTGGATGTGCGGTTATAATATTATTTAACACCTCTAGTATACTTGTTCCAGCACTTAGTAAACTTGAAAAAGTAGGCTCTAAAGCCTCAGCATATGCAATTTGTGTATCTCGCATTGATTGTGCATATTGTCCTTGCTTACCAGCTAAACTATCTAAATATCCCTCCATTGCACCAGCAAAAGGCTCAGCTGCATACATAGTTCTATTTAGATAAGCTTGATTTTTCTCAGCTTCTGTTAATTTACTTGCAGTTTTCCCTATTGACTTTGCATAGTTATCCAACATAGCAGATAAATTTTCAGTAACACCTGCACTATCTGAAAGCGTAGATAGCCCTTGTCTATATCCTTCTGAAGCTACTCTAACAGCTTCACTTACTGTATAATTAGCATTTCTATTCCTAATTGCTGAATTTGTTAAGGCTTGTATCATTTGGTCTGTTTGCTTAGCTGTAAACCCCATTAAAGAAAAATTTTTAATTGTTGTAGCAATATCTGATTTATTCATCACAACAGAATATTTATCCATTATTTTACTCATCTCATTTAAATTATTACCAGTATAATCTGAAACGTCATTTAATGAGTCCATAGCTTGAGTATAAGACTTATATTCATCTATTGCCGATGATATTGCACTCTTTATTCCTATAAGTGCAGCAGTAGCAGTTCCAGCCATTGCCACCCAACTTGCATCTAAGCTTTTATTACTATTTTCAACACTTTTATTAGATTGCTCTATTTCTTTTAACTTTTCTTGCGCAGTTTTTAATCCAGATTCTAACGCTTTTGTTTTTACTTGTAAATCAATTACTAGTTTCCCTATTTGAGTCTCATTCATTTTTTCACCTTCTTTCAGGCATAAAAATACACCAGAATAATCTGGTGTTAAGGTTTTTTTTATTTATTATATATATCAACGACTGTTTTTAACAAAAGATATAGCGTATATCCCGTAATGGCAACTATTATTCCTAACAATATCCTAAAGAAATCAAATTCATTTGTATAGTCCTTTATTGCACTTATAAAAATAAAAACGGAACTTATTAGCATTATAAATAAATTTATGTTAGCAATAATATTTAACCTTTGAGCATTTGTTGTATTTTTCTGCTTTTTACTTTCTTCTTCAGTATAGCCACAAAATGGACATTTTTCATCTAATTCTGATATTTCTTTGCCACACTTTTCACATTTCATATACATCACCCCTAATAAGATGATACATTAAAATTTGTAATATATCAATACTAAAATTCTTCCGCAGATACTACTTGTTCATCCGAATTTTGTATTTTGTTTAATTCAGCAAACTCGTTCATAATTATAGGAATTTCATCTATATAATAATCTTCAAAAAATTCTTTTTTAGATATGCCTATTTTAACACAGATTGCGATTGTGCGCTGAAGCCAATTAGTTCTGTCAATTTCTTCACTACTGGCTTCATTTGGTTGAAAAAATTTTCTAAGTTATTAACCTCCCAAAACACTTTACATACTTCTATTAACTCGCTTGGTGTTAAAGAATCTCTTAAATAATCTTCTTTTACATCAAATAATTTACTTAAAAATTTAAACATAAAATTTGGTGTTATAATTGCTAATTGTGCTATAAGATTTAAAAGATTTTCTAGTTGAAATACATCCGATAGCTTAAATTCAACACCTTTAGATACTTCCTTTATAAAATCTGTTGGCAAATTTTTTAATTCTTGTAATGCTTCAAAATATTTACCACATGGCATTTTTTTTATTTCAACTCCATGAATTGTTTTGCAAACATTTAAACTTACTGCTTCATTAGTTTTTTTTGGCATATTTTCCTCCTAATATATAAAAAAATAGGAGAGTTCATAAAAATAAAATGTACCCAATGGAATGGACACTAAAAAAAGAGTGTCTTCCATTCGGGTACATTTTATAAAAACTCTCCTTTAATTATTCTCCTGCTGGTGCTTTTGGTACTGTATCTAACCAAACCAAATCAGCAGAGCTTTCGCTATCTTTATAAACTCTAACTTTTGGATCTGTTAAAAGAGCTCTTTTATAAAATGTTCCACTTATTGTTATTGTAGATATTTGTGTGCCATTATCTTGTGTTTGCAAATCTTGTTTTACCTTTTTAAATTTAGCCTTATAATATCTAAACATTCTATAATTTCCATCTTTTCTTTTAGCTTTAAAAGTCATAGCATAATCTTTTCCTTGATCATCTGGTCCCCAAGAGTATTCTTTATTTTCTTCATCATACTTTCCACCTTCAATTATAGAATAAGTTTTCAAATCAGCTTCTGGTATTTGAAGTTCAAAATCTTCACCATCAAAAACTTCTTCATCATCGTAGATTTCATCATCTGCATAAATTGCTTCATTTGATGATTGTATGTCTCTACTAAGACTTTGTGCGTATGGTATCGAAACAGCCTCTCCTACACTATAATTTGTTTCTGTGTCCTCTTTTATTTCAAAAACCTTTATACCGCTTAATCCTCTTAATGCTTTTCTTACCTTTGGCATATATATTCCCCCTTTTAATTATCTAATATTTCATTTTTTTCAAAACGCATAGTTTTGTGGTATTTAATAGCACCCTCTTCATACAAATCAAGAGCTAGTGTTCTTTTAAAATCTAGCTCTTTCATTTTATTATTTACTTTTATTGCTAATTCAGAACATTGACTAGGCGTATCACACCAAATATCAATCTGGATAGCAATATTACTACTATACTCTTCATCATCAGCTTCACTTGCTTCTGAATTATCAATTTCGTAGTAACTTATTATCTTTTTTCCCTTTGTAAAAGCTTTAGGGTAATAGAAGTAAACCTCAGCATCTGAAATTTCTTCTAATTTTTCTAATATCTGTGGCTTTAAATTTTTCATTATTTACCACTCTCCAATTTTCTTATATCTTGTTGTAAAGATTTTATTAGTTCTTGTTCAACTTCACCAGTATTTTTTGCGTGTAAATACGCTGGACTTAAATATGGCTGAGCTTTTTGCCCTTTCCAATCTCTTTTATAAGAAATACCATCTGGTCTATCTATATTACTTTCAGCACCTTTTTGTCCGGTTCCAAATTCCACATAAGGAGCATACTCTGTATTTGTAAATACTTGTGCTTTTACACCATCTGCTATAATTTCTGATGATGTTTTTATTGAATTACGAAGATGTCCTGTGTCAACAGGTGTTAAAAGTTTTGCATTTTTTTGTATTTTTTTTGCGCCTCTTTCTAAACCTTTCCTTGCACTTTCATTTATATTTGCACCAAAAGAAGACAAAGATGTTAATATTTCTTCTAATCCTTTTATTTCCGACAATTTTATCAATCTCCTAACACTAAAAGAGTAGTATGACTATCTGATATAACTTTATTTTTTATTTCATAGTCTTTGTTTTTATATACTGCAATATTGCCTATCTCACCTATTGTATTATCACAAGTTATGATAGCATTTGCCTCTATGTCAATTCCATACTCTTTTTGTATATATTCTCTAGTGCTTAATTGAAAGTTACCTTTAAAAGTATCTATTTTTTCTTTTTTACCATTTCCAATGACAGCACCTTCATTATCTTTAATAACAGCAGTTGTATAAATTTCTATTTCTTTATCATAAAAAGTATTGGCTATAATATTCCTAAATTGTTCTGGAATTTTCATATTACCACCTTAGCTTTCTATATGCTACTAATGTAGTTAAATTTCTTTCTAAAAACTCATCTACATTACTAGACATTGCTCCTACACCACCAACATTTTTAAAGTTTACAGTCTGCCCGTTGTCAGATGCACTAGTAACTTCTAAATTGCTATTTCCAATGCCATTTTTATTAAGATTGTATTGTTCAATTAAAAACTCTTGTATAAGTGTATTTAAATTCTGTGGTATGCTTTTTATATGACAAAAATCCAAAATTTTATTGCTTATACTTTTTTCGCAAAACTCTAAAAATTTATCAAAACTCTCATTTTTAATACCTAATATATCTTTTATCATAGTAATATTTTCTGACATAGTATTCCCTCAACTTTTATTATTAAACCTTTTCTTTAAGCGTTAAATCAACTAGTTTAAGTGTTTTACTTTCCTTGCCATCGCTAGTAATCTCAATAGTATTGTCAGCATTATGTATTTGAAATACTATTAAGCCATCACTATTATCTACTGCAATAGGTTTCTTAACTTTTGCCCCTGTTCCTTTTAGCTCACATTTAATTGTACCTTTTGGCTTTTCTTTTGCTTCTTCAAAGTACAATGGTAAAAAATTTCCACTATTATCTGTTTTTGAAAATTCAGTCCAATTCTCAACATATTTTAGTGAACCTTTAACATTATCATCTTCAATGCTTAAGTTTTCACATAAATCTTGAACTGTTTTTTCTCCTAATAATTGTGTTTCATTACTTGGAATTGCCACTTTTAATGTGGCTGGACTAGGGTTTAGGTACTACTGCACAGAAAGCTTCGTCTTTAATTGGCAAATATCCAAGTCTCATTGTAGCTTTAACTGCTATCATATCCTGCTCAGCTAGAGATAATGGTTTTCCATCAGTCCACTCTGTTCCCTCTAATGTAGCTTCTTTTAATATTTCATATTCAATACCTTCTCTTATGCCTACTAAAGATTTATCCCAATCTCCACCAAATAGTTCAGCTTTTGTCTTATCCCAAGATCCATTTCTACTAAATTCAATAGGTAATCCGTATAATTCTTTACCATTAACACCATCAACATATAATTGATTGCCATTTCCATCTCTTAGTTTTCTTAAAGAATTTTTAATTCCAACTTTAGCAGCGAAGCCATTTACATCATATCCTGCCTCTTCTACTAATGCCATTGCATCAGAAACATCTAAATCTAAAGTTTTGTTTGTTTCAATTTCTACTTTATTTTCTGCTGTTTCTATACAATTCATAATATTTTTAGCAAATGGTGAATTTGTTCCAAAGAAACCTGCTGCATCTATGGCTTTGTAAAAAGCTTCTGCTATTGGTTCTTTTAATTCTTCAAATACCTCTATTGTAGTATCATTTAATTTTTCTTTAGTTACAGGTATAATTACAGCTAGTTTTTTAGCCTTTAATTCTGGATAAATCCATCCCGCTTTAGATGTTTTTATTCTTTCTCCTTCTCCTACCCAGTATGCTCCAGGTCCTTCTGTCATAACTGGTATTTTTTTTGTATCACTTTCCATTTTTGATACTTTTGATAATTTTAATAGACTAGATCCTCTTGCTACATCTTTCATTATTTCTGTAGCTTGTTCTACTGGTACAAAGCCTTGTAATTCATCTTTTAAATATCCCATTTTTTCTCCTCCTTAAATTAACATAAAAAAAGACATATTACTATGCCTTAAATTTTTCTTGCTTGATTTTCTTTAATAATTCCTACAAAATCTGTAGCACCCTTATTATTACTTGTTTCTCCGCTTTTAGGTGTATAATGATATGTAGAATTTATTTGTTCTACTTCATTAAATAAATCTTTATAATTTTCTTTATTAGATTTCATCTGTTCTTCAATACCAGATACTACTTTCTCACCTTTTTCATCCAATACTATTTTAGATAAGTCAAATTTGGCAAGCAATAATTCTGGATGTTTAGCTTTTGCTTGATATAATGCATCTTTAATAGCACCCTCTTTGATTAACCTTTCAGTTGTTTCTTTGTGTGCTTTTTCTAAAATAGCTTTCTCACTTTCATAAGCAGTTATTTTAGCTTGTAAATCTGCATTATCTCCATTATTTTTCTTTAAATCTGTTATTGTTGTATTTGCAGTATCTAAAGATGTTTTAGTATTGTCAAAATCTGTTTTTAATTGGTCATATTTTGATTTTGCAATAAATTCACCATTATTAACATTAACAATACTTACTTTTTTATCCTTATCGACTTTCTCGTTATAAGAACTAACTTTTGCTTTGACTTGTTCAAATAAGTCATCTCCTAAAATTTCTTTTAAGAACTCCATTTTTACCCCTTTCCGTTACTATTTCTGTAACTAAAAATTATTTATCGCTATTTCTGCGACATTGTATTTGCTTTTTCAAGCATAAAAAATAGACAGTTTAATGTCATGTCTAGGACATAAAAATAAGACGTATTTCTACGTCTTTAAAATTATATATAGGTTAAGATTTGCACCTAATATAACTATCTTCACTGGCTTACCGACAACTTCCAATAGTCTTTAAGTGTTTAATGTCTACCTATTCCATCACTACATATTATATATTATTAAATTTTAATGCCTAATTGTCGTAATACTTCCATTTTTCAACTCAACTTTATCACCTATTTTATATCTTATATTTTTTCCTTTGATTGCTTTTTCCAATTCATGATTTTCATTATCTTCTACAATTTCCCACTTACCAAACTTGTTAACATCTTCTAATGATGATGGCTTAGTGCTAGAATAAAGGTAATCTTTACCACTATCATCTATTACTCTAAACATATCGTCTTCTATTGCAATTACTTCATATATTTTTCCATTTGTAAGTCCCTCTACTCCAAAACTTTCTCCAATATATTTAACTCTCATTTTAAAGTCTTTCCTTTCAATTTAAAATCATATTTTCCATATTTTCTATGTTCTACCCAATGTATATCAAATATATATTTATCACTTTCTATCTTTCCGACCTTTTTCATCCATTCTTGTGCTTTTCCGCCAAATGCTTGTGCATATTTGTTCGCACTTCTAAAAACCGTCTGTGTTTCTCTTCCTGCAATGATATATACATTAGATATTATAGCATTTTTGGGGATAAAATTCAACTTACCTATTTCATCATAAAATCCTAATTGTTTCTCTAGTATACTGCTTTGTACTGATTTTGTCTTAGGTAAATTAGGATTAACATAATATTTCTTATATTGTTCTGGAGCATATTGCATAGACCATTCTTTGTATTTTATATCTTGTGAAATTAGCATTGTTTTACCATTTTCATTTCTAGCTCTTCTTTGTAAATCTTCTATATTATTATCATCAAATTCAGCAACAGTAGTACATCGGTCATTTGGATGTATTGGTGGGCAATTCTTTCCAGCTTTTGCCTCTTTAACTTTAAAAACTTTTTTATCCAGTTCAGCACAATGTTTGCATGTTATCTTATCTAAAGTTGCTATAAACTGGTATTCCTCTATTCCAAGTTCTTCATATGATAGCATTTCTGCTTGATTAGCAAAATAATTAGTTTCTGTTCTAACTAATCTAGTAGCACTATATAATCCAACATTCATAACTTCTTTTATCTCGTTAGACATCTTTTGTATAGATTTTCCCGTCAAGTTGTCTGCTAGTAATGCTGTACTTAGATAATTGCTTAATTTTTCATTGTTATCCCATATTCTATCAGAGTAATTTGCTTTATCATACCACTTTTTATTTAGTAATAAGTCAATCATTCTTTTATCTAGCTGTGAAAAATTAAAGCCAATTCCCAAGCCTTTTTGAATATCAAATATATTTCTATAATATCCTTCACTAATTGTATCTACATATCTTATTTTAGTGATATCTTTTTCTATATTTGCAAGTTTTTTTAATTCAATATCAATAGTATCTTGTAATGCTTGATATCTACTAATTCTAAATGCGTATGCTGGAGCGTTATATTTAGCTAGTAGCTTCTTTTTTATATCATCATCTGTTATATCATTATCTATTACTTTTAATAGATTTTTATAGTGCGTTTCTGTTTCTCTAGTATTTAACAATTTTTCTAAAGCTTTTCTTGATAACCCAGTCTCTTTACTATAATTACTAAATATCTTAGAGATTTCTTTATTTATATTATCAGTAGCTTTATTATATACTTGTATTAAACTATTTATTGTAAATATTGTTTGTTGTTCAATATTTTTTAGCAAATCGGTACTTCTTTTTTCCCAGTATCCTTTAGGTATTCTAGCCATAAAAAAAGCACCTCCTAATTATTGGTACCATTCTCTTCTTTATCAAAATCACCAGCACTGCCAAATATTTCTCTTTGTCTTTGCTGAGCTTTCTCTTTTTGCTTCTGTATTTTTTTTAACTCATCTTCTGGATTTTCAACCCACGGATGATTCTTTAATATTGTTTCATCAGATATTATATTAACACTATCAGCGGCTATTTGAGCATTCTCAGAGTCATTGCTGATCATGTTCCTTGTCCATGTTTGTGTAATACTTCTTTTTTCGGCATCTGAAATTTTTAAAAATTTCATTATGACTCTTATTAAATGATTAAGTCCTTTTTCAAACTCTATTTGTGTAAGTCCTGCCTTTAATTCCAATTTTCTATAAAAAAACTTTAATGCTACTCCGCTTGCATTACCAAAATTCTCATTATCTTGCTGTAATGCTTGTCCACTTTCATATATTTGCTTTTTTAAAATATCAAGTATACTATTTCTGGCTTCTACAGGAATATCGATTTTTAAAGTGCTTACCCCACCTTTTGTTCCAGAAGCTGTAGTTTCTGTCTTTATAGTCTTATATCGCTTTAAATCCGATAAAAATTCACTTAAATTTTCACCACCATAATTTTCTAATACATATATAAGTTGCTGTATATCTTCTAAGTCATTAGCATAACCACTTACGACAACGTCATAAACATCTATTAAGTCTTTATATTTTTTTAAATCACTTACTAAATTTCTGTTATTTTTAAATTCAATAAATGGGACTTCGCCTAAATCATGAGTAAAATCTTCATACTCTTCTGGCATATATGTTAAGCCTGCACCTTTTAAATTTCCTCTAAATTTATATTTTTCACAATGTACAGCATCCCAATATTCAAATATTACATATTCTCTTATTCTCCCTACAGTATTTTCCTCTATAACTGGATAATATCTATAAAAACCTATTAACTTTTTCTTTAGTCCTTCATCAAAAACTGGCAAACATTGCTCTGTTTCAACAACAGAGTATAAAAATTTTCCATCTTCTATCCAATAATGCAACCATCCCACTTTATTATTGGTTGCATTTGTACAAAGATACGCACATTCGCTTTTAAAATCGTCGCCTAATATTTCTTTAATTTTATTATTTATATCTATATCTCCAACATCAAATAGCACCGGATAAGTAAACATGTATGCCACTTTTTCATCTGTTATCAACTGGTGAAAATTGTGCGATATTCTATTATCTGCATTTCTAACTGGATTAGCTTCTTCTGTTAATATTCCTTTATCTTTAATTATATTATCATTTTCGTAATATCTTTTAGCAATTTCTATTTGCCTTCTTCTTTCATAATCGTACATTATTATCATTTTTATTTTATTCACATCTAACATATTTTCACCTCTTATTTTAATATTGCAACACAACTGCTATTTCTAATATACCTTTCAACTGCGTACCTCATTGCGTCCATTAAATGATTAAAATCATCTATCGGTTTATTGATCTTATTGCCGAATTTATCTTCATCCCAAGTATAATTGCTTATTTCTGTTATAAAATTTACACATTTAGGATGTATTATAATTTCAAAATCTTGTATAAATTGTATTCCATTGTTTACACTATCTTTTCCTTTTACCGCACTTGTTATTCTTCTTAATCCTAATCCTTGTAATTCATCTATTGACTTTGGTTCTGCACTATCTGCAGTTATTCTTTCCTTCTCGTAACCCATTTTATATACTTTTTCATATATTTCTTTATTACTCATACCTTTTCGATATAACTCATCAAAAACATATATTTTTTTATTTTTTAAATCTATAGCGCCACAAAAAAGTGCTGTTGGATCGTTAGTGTACCCAAAGTCTAATCCAAAAGCACTTTCTAAATTTTTTATTTTATCCAAATCAAATTTTTCTTCTTTCCAGTTTTCATAAATGACACCTTCTACTATGCCCCAATTACCTAAACCTGCAACCTGATATCTTCTGGGATTATTTTTTTTCATCCTTTCAAATACCTTTTTATCTGCCTCATCTAACCATTCATTGCATAAATAATTAGTTGTTACTGCCAATATATCTTCATCTTTAACATCATAGAATCTTTTCTTTATCCAATGGTGCTCATTCCATGGATTAAAGGTTAGTATTATTTGTTTAAATAAGCCTCTTGGAACTTCGCCTCTTATAGACTCATCCAATTTATCAAAATCCTTTTCATTCATAATTTCGTAAGCCTCTTCTATCCAGCACCAACATAAGCAGCCATTTTCTACAGCAATTGATGTTATTTTGAAAGAATCATCTAAACCTCTAAAAAGTATTTTTTGTCCAGTAGGTAAATATGTTATCTCTAGTTTACTTGTTGGTTTTTCTGGATAAGCCCAATAAGAATTTACTTTCAATCTTGTGATTGCCCATATCAAATCCGCACAACAACTATCTCTTAATGTATCTTTGACTTTTCTTACTACAACTGTATTGGCTTGAGGGTATTTCATCATATTATATATTATCCATAAAGCAGTTGTCTTTGATTTCTTACTTGCTCTGCTGCCTTTTATAACCTTATATCTGCCTTTATAGTTCCATATTGTTCCATATCCTTTACCAACTATATCTGGCAAATATATTTCTTCATGTTTTGGACTGTCAATCTTCAAGCTTATCATCTCCAGATATTATTATTGGAATCATTCCTCCAACATCAATTTTTTCCCTAAAAGTTCCATATCTTTTACCTAATAATTCTGCACACCTTGTACGATCTTGCAAAGATGCATCTAATCCAAATTGATCTTTTTCTTCTCCTCGCATCACTTTAGTTAAATATTGCAACACCTCATTTTGTGAAGCTATTCTTTCATTTTCTTTTTCTTCTAATTTATATTTTATAAAAATGTTAAGTTTTGTTAGGTTTTCATTTCCTATATTCTTTGCTGTTTTTTTACTATATCCAGCTTTTCTTGCACTTTCTGTTGCATTGGCTGTTTCTAAATAATAATCAATAAATCTTTTCTGCCTTTCAGTTAATTTATTATATTCCGTTTCATAATCAAAATTTTTAATATCTGTACTATTAACTATATTTTCCACCAGCATCACCCTCTTGTACTTCACTTATCAAAAATTTCATCAGATCTATTTTTGAATAGCACTCATAAACTACTACATATTTTTCTTCTTTTATTGTGTTATACTTTCTCTTTAATATTTGGTATTTTACGCAATATTTTTTATTAGAATTACTGTAAAATTTAAAGCTATTTACTTTATATATATTGCCTTTCAAACTCAACACATATAGTAAATTACTTATATTTTTATCAAAATTAACCATAAATATTTTTTCCTATTCAATATTATTACATCGTTTTACATTATTTATATCAATTATCATTTAAACACCTATAATTGAGTTTCCTTTTTTATGATTTTTCAGGAAATCCTTAGCACTTAAATATGTTAGTCCAATTTCTTGTTTTCCTTTTTGTACTTTTTCCACGTATTTATTTGCGCTTTCTTTTGTCCATTTTTTCATAGTTTGTACATTCCTCATTTTCTATTTTTAACCTACAATTACTCTTTTTCATTTTCTTGCAGTAGACACACTGTTCCTCTTTTATCATATCCACTTGTTGAATATATCCTTTATACATTTTATCGTATATAATTGAATTATATATGTTTTCTCTCACTTCTGAATATCTCATATTTTATCCTCTTTTATCTATTTATTTTTTTATAAACACATAAAAAAGGACAGATAATTCTGTCCCAAGAAGGTTGATATATGAAAAATACTTTCATTATTTAGCATTCATAAATAATAAATAAGGAGAGTTTAATACATTTTTATATCTTTCTCCCCTTTTTTCCACTTATAGTATAACACATTTAAAAGTCAAGAAAAACCTTATTTTTGCTGTATTTTTACTGTATTTTTATATATTTTATCCATTTTTAATACCGCAAGCCTAATTTTTTGCTCTGCTTCTTTTGACGATGCCAACCCTAATGTAGTAGCAATAGTATCGTATTCTAGTCTGTCAAAAAATCGCATTTGAACTGCTATTCTATCATTATTTTTTAATGTTTTTAAAGCCGAATCTATTATATCTATCCTTTCCTCTATATCTTTTATCTGTGCTTCTAGCTGTTTAATTTTATCTGTTTTTGTAATGACTTGATTTTCAATATTATTATTCATGTATCCTGTAGGCCTAATGTAACCATTTATTTCAAAATTTGATCCTCCTATATTTACCTCTTTATTTAGCTCTATTCTTAATTTTCTTTTTAATACTTTCAATGTATATTTATAATTATTATACTTTTTTAACTCTTCTTTCATATATTCCTCCTTTTTATAAAATAAATTCTTGTAATTTTTTTCTTAATTGTCTGAATATTTTTCTCCTTTTATTTTTTGCTTTGCTCTCCTTCTGAGACTTCTATTCATGTAATTTTTAGCCCATTTAATCCATTTTTTACTTACACATATATATCTTTTATCATACAATCTACTTTGAAGATCATTTTCTTTTGAGCTTTTATTTAACTTTTTATACTTGATGTTTTTTAAATCATTTATTTTTTTATACATAAATTCACCTAAACTATTTATTTTTTAAATAATCCTAATTCTTCCAATGTATACTCTTTGTCTAATTTCATTCCTTTATACATAGCATTCGTTTCAAAATATGGTAAATCAAAACTATCTTCACCAGGCATTGATATACTCAAAAATTCATAAAAGTGTTTTCTTCCAACATTAAAATTTGCGCTTTTTTTAATATGCCTTACTTTATTTCTAAATGGCTTTATAACATTGCTTAAATATTTTCTTTCTTCATTATCTAATATTTCTGGTTTTACATATGTTTCTTCATAACATGGATGCTCAATTTTTAATATATTTGCATCAGGATTTAACTCCATATTTTCACTAGTAACTACTGCTGTTGTTTTAACCATCTGATTTAAATTTTTATCATAATATTCATATGTTATTCTATCTCCAACTTCTCCTATTCGATAATATTTATTCATAATTCTTGTTCCTCCTCGATTCCAAATTCGTATTTTAGAATCTGTTTTTTGTATTTGCATATAAAATCCTTTGCTACTTCTAATGTTTTAAAATATATAGTATTTAGTTTTCTACTAGTTAAATCATAGAATACATCTAATATTTTTCTATCAGGATCAAAATATATATAATGTTTTCTTATATAAATATTTTCAAATTCTTTCGCTGTAAATTCATAACTAGCTTCTTTTAATGCTTTTAAATAATCTGCATAATCTTGTGCTTCTTCTCTTGATTTAAAAACTTTATTGTATTTTATAATTCTTTTATCATAATCAGAATTATTTATTGTCCAATCTATTTTTTCTATATCGCTAGTAATAAAATAATATTTTTCTCCATATTTAGGTTCCCATTTTCCCTTATTTTCTTCTAGGTTCTTAATTTCTTCTTCTAGCTTTTTATTTTAGCTTTTGTTTTATTTAATTGACTTTTTAAACTATCCAGTTTATTCATTTAATTTTCCTCCTTAACTTTATACTTAATTACTGGCTCTGTATAAATTTCTAATAATTGTAATGGTATATTTAATTCTCTAAATGCTTTTTCTAAAGTTTCTTTACTTATACATTGCCTACCATTAAAAAAGTCTATAAATGTTCTAGGATTTTCAAGGCCTAATTTGTCTGTAAATTCTTTCCAAGTTGAAAATCCTAATCTATCGAATCTACTTTTAAATATCCAAGCCAAATCACTTTTTATTCCTTTCATAGGTATTTTTCTACTCATTTTTTACCTAACTTTCTCCCACATATTGGGCAATAATTTATTAAATATTGAAAGCTTTCAACATCTAAAACAGCTTTTCCATTTGTTTCATAGATGTGTGTTCCTCTATGATAAAACATTTCATTCCTGCTATATTGAGGAATTAGCTCTTGATAATGTTTCACTCCTTCAAAACTATCTTTATAACTTTCATCTATTTTTTCACAATATTTACACATTTTTCATCCTCTACTTTCTTTTCAAAATATTGTTTTATTTCTTCATTACTTTCAAACCTAGTTTTTCCTCCAAAAGCGACTCTATTTATTGTTAAATCAAGACTTGAAATCATATCGGCCATTTCATCAATTATTTTATTTTGCTTATTATTTTCTTGTTCTAGCTCTTTATTTCTCTCTTTTAATTGCACTTTTTCTCTAACAACATCTAAGTAACCTTTATTTTTATATTCTTCTATAAAGTCCAAAGCTTGTCTTATTGCAATTTTTGTTATATTTATTTCATCATCAACCATTATTACACTATTATATAATGCTTCTTTAATTATTAAACATGCTGATTCTATATCATTACCTCTCAGTATATTGCTTCTAGCTTCTTCTATTTTTCTTTTTTTTATGCAATATAATATTTCTTTTTCACTTAACATTTTAATTACCTACTTTCTCTTATTTTTGCATAAGTGCATTTATTTTTTATTCTTTTGCCTCTTTATTAAACTCTTGTTCTTCTACAACTACATTCAAATCTTTATTATAAACATCTATATATATTTGCTTCTTATCTCCGTTATAAGTACACTCATAATATCTTTTATTTTCTTTTACATTTTTATCACACATAGTACATTTATAATTTTGTAGTATTTTTGCAAACCATACTAAATGTATATCTTCTATTGTTAATTCTTCAGCATAATCTTTTTTTATTATTTTTATTAAAGCATTCTTACATATTTTTTCGAACTCATAACTATTCATTTACTCCAACCCCTTTCAACAGTGTATCTTGCAATTTTCTTATATACTCTATATATCTGTCTGGTCTGTTCCATTTTTTCTCTTTTTCACTAAATATTATTATTCTCATGTTATATATAATTTCATCTCGCTTTCTCAATTATTCCTGCTTGAGTTAAGTCATATATTAAATCAACTATTCATTCTACTTTGTTACTAGATTTACTTTTTCATCTAAACTCTATTTCACGCATTATTTTAACCCCACTCTTCTTTAATTTTTTCTTTTATTGCTATATGTAGAAATAAATTTATTTCATATTTATCTATATCTGCTCCACATAATTCAACTTTACGCTCTTTTCTATCAAACTGAATATAAAGTTTTAAATCTTTATGAAAATAATCTAAAAAACGTATATAGTCAAACTTTTCAAATCCCTCGCCACATATAATTTTATCAGCTTCGCTCATCTTCTATCTCCTTCAATATTTCTATAACATAGTATTCTTTTCTAGGTGAGGCTCCCCATTCTTCTTTACCTTGTCCTATTTTTAATTTACACTTACATTTTATTGCTGGACTTGATTTACTATATCCGTTCTTAAAATATACAGTTAGCCATAAAGGATATTTTCTTAAATCTCTTTTTACATTGGTTGGAATAATTGGTTTTAATATTTTATCAAATTCATTGTTAAATCTACTTGTCCAATATGGCTTTATTTCTCTATATTCTTCTTTTTTCTCTCCACTTTGTATCATGTCAAACCATTTCTTTTTAATTGGTAAAATTAACATTTGTTTATCCT
>CANROM010000003.1 GCA_947632225.1 uncultured Clostridia bacterium
GAAATTTCAGATATTAGCAATGTTATACCAGATACTGTAGTTATTGCAAGCATTGCTGCAAATGGGTTAAATAGTATAACAATACCAAATACTAGATGTACAAGTGAGCTAATAAGCATCATTGACCAAGCAGGTGAAGATGATGATTTTAAATTAAATGCAAATTGGAATTTAATGATAAATTGTATAATTAACCAAGATCCAATTATTATTCCTAAGAATTCATTTAGTATAGCTGGTTTAAATATTAAAAATATACCAACTACTGTATAAAGTGTTCCTTCAATAAGCTCTGTACTTATAGCTCTAAATTCTTTGTTTGCAGTAAAATAAGAAACAATGTGTACAATACCAATTAAAGCAAGTACTGTTCCTATCAATATGACCATAAATGTAAGTGAAGATTCTGGTCTAAAAATTAAAAACAAAGAAAATATTATTAGTAGTATAGATGTAGCAATTGACATCTTTTCATACTTTTTTATTGTATTTATCATAAAATCTCTCCTTTTTTATTTAATTTAATATTAGCATAAAAAGAAAAATTATTCAATAATACCAAATTTAAAATATAATTTAATGGTGTTTTTTTATAAAAAAATGTGCATAATATATTATGATTAAATTGTGTAAAATTAGCACTATCGTTGACTTTAAAAGTTAAATGTGATAATATATTTTTAGTTATATTTGGAGGATATTTTATGAAAAGTGTTATGTTTGTGTGCACTGGTAATATATGTAGAAGTGCAATGGCACATCACTACATGCAAAAAAGAGTGTATGACCTAAAAAAAGAAAATGAAATTGTAGTTTCATCATGTGGAACACAAGCAGAAAATGGAGATAGATCTACTAATAATGCTATAGAAGTCATGAAAGAATATGGAGTAGATTTAACAAAGCATCGTGCTACTAATATGTTTGATATAGACATAGAAAACTACGATTTAATTATTTGCATGACACAACAGCATAAATATAGCATACTCGCATATTTTCCAAAACTAAAAGAAAAGGTTTTCACACTAAAAGAATATGTTTTTGGAGATAAAATAAATAATGTAGATATAGATGATCCATGGGGATATGGTATAGAAATATATAAATCATGTTCTAAAGAAATTGTGGATTGTGTGGATAAACTCCTTGAAAAGATATAAAGGAAGTGAACTTATGATTATAATAGGCTCTGATCATACAGGAATAGAGTTAAAAAAGAGCATAATAGCTCACCTAAAAGAGAAAGAAATTGAAGTTAAAGATGTCACAGACTTTTTAGATCAGACTGGAGATGACTATCCAGATATTGCATATATAGTATGCCAAAATGTAAAAAAAGAAAATGCACTTGGTATAGCAATTTGTGGTACTGGAATAGGAATTTCTATAGCATGTAATAAAGTTAATGGAATACGTGCTGCTGTCTGCACAGATAAGTATATGGCAAAGATGACTCGAAATGATAATAATGCAAATGTTTTGTGCTTAGGTGCACGCCTAGGAATAGAGAATGTTTTCGAAATTGTGGACGAGTTCTTAAACAGTGAATTCTTAGGTGGAAGACACCAAAAAAGAGTAGACAAAATTGCAAAAATAGAAAAGTGTCAAAAGGAAGGTGTAGAATATGTTCATAGTTTATAGTGTAACCGTTGTAGCATTTCTATGCTGTTTTTGCTTAACACCATTTGTAATAAAAATGTGCATAAAAAAAGGACTTGTTGATGTTCCTAAAGATAGCAGAAGAGTGCATTCTAAACCAATGCCAAGATGTGGTGGAATAGCAATCTTCACATCAACTTTAATAGCTCTTTTTGTGTATTATTTTATAACAAAAGATATACCATCTATTGCTTTTAATACACAGTTTTGGGGATATTTAATTGGTGCTTTACTAATATTTGCAATGGGAATAATTGATGACGTATTTACTTTAAAAGCAAGATATAAAGCTATATTTGAATTTGCGTCTATATTTATAGTGTTTGCTTTTGGAATAAGGATAGAGAATATAGGAAACTTACAGCTTGGCTATTTCTCTTTACCTGTAACTTTCCTTTGGATAATAACAGTTTTAAATGCCATGAATTTAATTGATGGATTGGATGGACTTGCAGCAGGAATAACATCAATATCTGCACTAGCATTACTTATGCTATTTATATCCACATCAGCAAGCTTGGAAGCAATTTTAATAACAGCAGCAATAGTTGGAGCAAGCTTAGGCTTTTTACCATTTAACTTTAATCCTGCAAAAACTTTTATGGGTGATTGCAGTTCAAACTTTTTAGGATTTACAATGGCGTGTGTAACAATAATGGGATTTTCAAGAGGATATACAGCAGTTGAATATTTAGCTCCTGTACTAATACTTGGTGTACCTATTTTTGATACTATATTTGCTATGGTAAGAAGAGCAATAAAGAGAAAACCACTTTTTGCTCCAGATGGTGGACATATTCATCATAGACTAATTAAATTTGGCTTTACACAAAGACAAGCAGTTCTAATACTATACACAATAACAAGTACTTTATGTATTATAGCTGTATCACTTATTACTCAGGATATGTGGAAACTAGCACTTTTAGTAGCAATGTCTACAATATTCATTGTATTATGGATTGCTAGTATGATAAAAAGTAGAGATATTAAAGTGGATCAGACAATAAATAGTAATTTTAAAGCAGATAATGTATAAAATAGTAATATAATTAAATTGAAGGGAGATAATATATAATGAAAGATGAATTATTACAAGATTTAAAAGAGGCAATGAAGCAAAAGGATACTTTGAAAAAAGATACAATTACTATGCTAAGAGCAGCAATATTGCAAGTTGAGAAAGACTCACAAAAAGTTTTAACAGATGATGAGATATGTGCAGTAGTTGCTAAGGAAGTTAAAAAGAGAAAAGAGTCTATTAAAGAATATGAGGAAGCAGGCAGAGAAGATATAGCAGAAAATTTGAAAAGGGAAATAGAAATTTTATCTAAGTATCTACCTGAACAGCTAACACAAGAAGAGATTGAAAAACTAGTAGATGAAGCAATAGCTAAGTCTGGTGCTCAATCTCCAAGAGATATGGGTAAAGTAATGGGAATACTAAGACCACAAACTGCTGGAAAAGCTGATGGTAAATTAGTAAGTGATATAGTTAAAGAAAAACTTGCTAATATTTAAGTAATAAGCCAAGTTAAGTCTTGGCTTAATTTATTGTAAAGGAGTAGTGAAATGAGAGTATACAAAATAAATGATAATAAGTTTAAAAGCATATATGTATCATATAACTTAACTGTAGATGTAACTGATACTAAGCTTTATTCAAAGGGAGCTGTGCTTGCAGCTTTAATGGCCAAAAGCTCAGAAAAATATAAGACTCAAAAGGAGATAGAAAAATACTTAAATTATCTATATAGCTCAGTATATGATGTAAATATAGAGAAACTAGGTGATTTATATAACTTAGAAATAAGAGCTGAGTTTATAAATAAAGAATACTTACCAAATCATGAAGAACTTTTAGATAAAATGTTAGAATTTCTAGAGGAAATGATTTATCATCCTGCAAAGTGGTCAGCTGAAAATATCGAAAGAGAAAAGCAGTTTATAATTGAGAGAATAAATGAAAGAAAAGATGAAAAGCTTAAATACGGAATTCAAAGAGCAGAAGAAATACTTTGTGAGGGCGAGCCTTTTGGTACATACCTATATGGTAGTACAGACGTTGTAGAAAAAGTAGGCCATGATGATGTTGAAGAGGCATATAAAAATATAACAAATGGTTGTGTTACAGTTATTGTATCAGGAAATTTAACTGGTTACGAAGATATAGATAAGAAAATAGAAAATAGATTTAAAAAATATGTGACAAATGACACCTTAATTGAAGATTTAGTTTATGATAAGAAATTAAGTAAGTCTGGAGAATACAAAGAAGTAAAAGAATATCAAGATACAACACAAAGTGTTCTATCTTTAGGCTTAAGACTAAACAACTGCACACCTGATGATTTTTATAAAATAAGCATATATAATGCTATTTTAGGAACAACTCCATCTTCAAAATTATTCCAAAATGTAAGGGAAAAAGAATCTTTAGCATATACTGTAAGATCTAGATACTATAGATTTAAAGATATAATTATAATTTTTGCAGGTATAAATAAAGAAAATTACGATAAAGCTTTGTCAGTTATAAATAAACAGATAACAGACCTAAAAGAAGGAAAAATTACAGATGAAGAATTTACTAGTGCAAAAGATAGCTTGTTAGCAGATTTACTAGAGTGGAATGACTCAAAAATTGCAATGGCAAAGATGAAAATATCTAATCTAATTGCATTTAAGTCTGCAGATATTTCTATTGAGCAAATGAGAAAGGCAATGAGTGATGTCTCATTTAGTGATGTTGTTGAAATTGCTAATAGGGTTAGTGTAGAAAAAGTATTTTTACTTGGAGGTGTTGAAAATGCGTAAAATGTGTGTACAGAATTCACCTGAATTAAATGAGACTACATTTAGTACAACTGTATCTAATGGACTTAATGTATATGTATGTAAAAAACAGGGATTTTCTAAGAAAATAGGACTATTTGGAACTAAATATGGATCTATAGTAAATGATTTTGTGGATATACTTACAGGAAAAAGAATACAAGTGCCTGACGGAATAGCTCATTTCCTAGAGCATAAGCTATTTGAAAAAGAAGGAGCAAACGCCTTAGATTTATTCTCAAAAATGGGTGTATCATCTAATGCATATACATCTTTTGACCAAACTGTATACTTCTTTGAAACATCTGAAAAGTATAAAGAGGCAATCGCTATGCTCGTTAAACTAATTAAAGAGCCATATTTTACAGATGAAAATGTTCAAAAAGAGCAAGGAATAATAGGTCAAGAAATAAGTATGTATGATGACGATCCAAGCTTTATGGTATATTTTAATGCGTTAAGAGCTATGTATCAAAAAAATCCAGTAAGAATAGATATAGCTGGTACAATAGAATCTATATCACATATAACTAAAGAATTACTTTATACATGTTACAATACATTTTATAGCCCACAAAATATGTTCTTTATAGTTATTGGAGATGTTGATGTTGATGAAACAATAGACTTAATAGAAGAAAATATAAATAAATATGAAAATAATAGTGTGCCTAATACTAAGATTGTTAAGTATAATGCACAAGAACCAAAAGAAATTGCAAAGAAAGATATAGTACAGAAAATGGAAGTATATATGCCTCAACTATGCATTGGATATAAGCTAGATTTAGTAGATGGAATGCAGATAACAAAAAATGAACATATTGTAAGTATATTATCTGATATGTACTTCTCTAAACAAACAGAATTCTTTGAAAAAGAATATAAAGAGGGAAAAGTAAATGAGAGTATAGATATGCAATATGAGGGAAGTGACGCATTTTCACATGTCTTAATATCTAGCACTTCAACTAATATAGATGAACTTGAAAAGGATATTTTAGAATACATGAACAAGATAAAAAACGAAGAAGTTAATGAAGAACTATTTGAAATAGTTAAAAGAAAGAAAATAGGTGAATTTATATTAGCATCAGATAATTTAGAGGTAAGCTATAGAAGAATTATAGATTCTATATTAAATAATATAGATGTATACTCAGATGTTGAAATATTAAAAAATATTACAAAAGATGATATTAAACAATTTTTAAATAATTTAACAGAAGCTAATAGAGTAACATCAAAAATTATATCAAAATAAATAGAGAAATATCTAATTTTATATATGAAGTATTATCATATAAATAAATGCATAAAATACTTATATAGTCAAAAGAAGATATATGTCGAAACTTGCGACCGATTTATCTTTTAAAAATATTGACTATACTTGTTATAAATGGTATAAATATGTAAAATTGGGGTTGATGATTACGATGATAAATGAAATTGAACTCTTAAAACAAAAATTAGACAAAGAAATAGAGCAAGGATGCTCATATGAACAAGTACTAAAAACAAGTAGAGAAATTGATGTTTTACTCGCTAAATATTACTTAGAAAAGGTTGAGGATATCACCTAAGTTTATATTTAGTAGCATTAGTCCGAGTATGATTATTAGAGCCATATTATTTTCTTCTGTATCCATGAATAGTAAAATAATAAGACCTATTAAAATTAAGTCGTCAATTTGAATTGAGTAGCCAAAAATATGTATTGTATTATTTTTAATACTAAATACTTTATTTTTAGGTGTATCACTCTCCTGGTTATCTTTAGGAGAGTAATTACAGAAATCTTGAAAAGGTATTGTGTCATTTTGTGATGCAGTATCTTTTTTTGGCTCCGTTTTAACTTGACTTGCAGTATTATTATAAATATTATTATGCATATAATTATAATTTCTCATATAAAAAGGATTATAATTTGGATAAAACATATCAATCACCCTTATCTTTTAAAGAATCTAATGCTGTAATAACGTTTAGTATTGTCATATACTCATTGATTTTATCTTGTCTAGATTTTCTAAGGAATGGCTTTAGTGAAAGAAGCAAGTTCTTTTGAGGGTTTTCAGCATTCATGCGACTCATTATTTTTTGAAATTTGAGTAAAATTGAGGGATCAAAACTGCTATTAGAAGTACTAGAATTACCACTTAAGCTATTAAGAACACTTGAAAAATCTGTATTAGACTTACTTTCACTCTTGTCGTTACTAGTGTCATTATTCATTTTTTCTTGGATGCTATTTATTAAATTGTTTATAGCATCCATATTATTTTCATCCATACTAGTTCTTCTTATTATTTACGCCTAACATTTTAGCGATATTGTTTAAATCTTCACTAGACATACTTTGTACCATCCTTGTTACCTGCTCAATTTTCTCTTTGTCTAAAGAACCTAATATGTTCATTAGCTTTTGATTCATTTCATTATTATTTGTACTATTCATAACATCATCTCCTATATATTTAAATTATATGCTGTACTTTTTCCTTTGTGATTATATTATAAAAATTTATGTATGTCGAAACTTGCGGTCAAAAGTTGATAGATAAATATTGACCAATTAAATAAATGGTGGTATAAGATATAGCAGATTGGAGGGATGTACAATAAAATATGATAATATTAGCAAATTATATAATTTCATAGATGTTACTAATGAATGCATAATGCTAAAACATAATGAAAAAACGCAAAATATCTATATCTATGAAATTGAGCCAGTTACATTTTTAAATTTTTCAATAGATGTTCAATCTAATATATTAAATCTATATAGCGAGTTTCTTCGTGAATTAAATTTAGAATTTCAAATTTTTATTTCAAATAAAAAAGTAAATCCAGATATGTACATTAAAGGTATACAAAAAACAATGATAAAAAATTCAAGTAAAAGATATATTGAGCTGTATAATGAATATATAGCTAGTATTAAGGAACAAATAGAAAAGGAAGAAATTTATACAACTAAGTTTTATATTGTTATATCGCTAGATAATTCCAGCTCTGTAGATATTATTACCATAGATAATATTATTAAAAGGCTAGAATCAATTGGTTGTCACGTAAATAGGATAGTATCAAAGAATAAGCTTAAGACTTTACTTTATGAAAGCATAAATAAGGAAGTAGTAATATAGATACTATAGATATACTACCAGATTTTATTGACAATCAAAACTTTCGGTATATAAGCTTGGATAATAAATACATAGTTTCCCTAAACGTAAAGGCGTTACCAGAGTCAGTATACTTCTTGGATGTTATAAAGGATATAGATAGCCTTGTTGAGTATGATCTGGCAATGTACATAAACAAATTAGACCCAATAAAAGCTTTAAATAAAATTACATACAATTTATCTTTAAGTCAAAGTGAACTACATACAATAAATAAAAATCAAAGAGATGTGGATGTAATAAACAAGTCTAGTGAGGATGCTAAAAATCTAAGGAAAAAAATTCAAATAGCAAATGAAGAAATATATAGTATCAATATAATCTTTACATTTTACTCAAGTAATTTAGAAAAAATTTTTAAAATCATATCAGCTTTTAAAGCAAAGCTTTATTCAAAACAAATTATTTCAGAAGTCACAAATTTTAGACATTTAGAGTTTTATCTTTCAAATTTACCATTAAACATAAGAAGCAAATATTTAAAAAATAATTTATATATAACTACAAGTGCTTTAGCTAATATATATCCATTTTATGCAACAAACATAATAGATACAAGTGGAGTGTTACTAGGATATACAAAAAATGATAGGAGAGTATGCATATTAGATATTTTTTCAAATAAATATGAAAACCCTAATATGTGTATATTTGGTAGTAGTGGCACTGGTAAGTCATATTTTACTAAGCTTTTTATTTTGCGTAACTTTTTTAAAGGAAGAATACAAATAATACTAGATATTGAAAAAGAATATTCTGCCTTAGTAAATAATCTTGAAGGCTATGAAATTTCAAGTAATTCATACTACAATATATTGCAAATTAAAAAGGAAGAGTCTACAAAAGATAATTTTCTAGCTTTAAAAATAGATCATGTAGTGGATGTATTTAAAAAATTAGCAGTTGTAAAAAATGTAGATATAGACATTATGAAAAAAGAACTCAAAGAACTATATAATGAGTTCAATATAACTGACGATGTTGACACTATAATACTAAAACAAGAAGGAGATACAATAGACTTAGAAGAGCAGATAATATCTAAAGAAGAGTTTCCAACATTAAGAGACTGGCTACGTTATACTAAAAATGAGAGTATAGAAAAAATGCTCAAAGACAATATTGATGGAGTACTTAACTTTTTCTCAAATACTACAAATATAGATATGAATAATTCATTATATAGTATAAGTAACAAAGAAATACTTGGAAATGGGCTAATTGTAAAATATATATTAGAATATGTATTAGAGGAGAATTTGGGTGAAAAGCAGACTATCATATATATAGATGAAGTATGGAAATATACCAAAAACGAGGAGATTTTGTCTAGTATAACAAACATGTATAAAACAATAAGAAAACGCAATGGTGCAATAGTCACAATAACTCAAGATATAGCAGATTTTTTTACATATAAAGATGGAAGATATGCTAAGGGTGTGCTAAATAATTCTACCTTTAAATTTGTTTTTAGACTAAATTATGAAGATAGTCAGATATATTCTAAAATATTAAATACATCAAAAGAAGATTTTTCACAGCTTAAAAAAGGTGAGGCTTATCTTTCTGTTGCTAACAATAACTTGCCATTAGTAATAATTCCAAGTAATTTTGAAAGGAAGATACTAAATGAAGATGATAGTTTTTGTAAATAATCTGAGACTTGAGAAAAAGATATATCAAAAATACAAAGACGTGTACTATATTGTAATACTTAAAGGTGTTGAAGAAATTCTGGATAATATACAGGAAGAAGATATAGTAATAATTAGATGTGATACAAACCTTCAAGAAAAGGTAATGTGCATAATAGGTAACATCAAAAAGAAAGGTAAAAATATTAGAGTTGTTGTTATAGTAGATAAGCTAACAGAAGACTTAAAAGAAAAATTATTTGCAAAAGAAGTATTTAATATAGTAGAAGGGAAAAGTTTTTCATTTGAAGAACTGGTTGAGTGTATAGACTCACCTAAAATGGTAGTATATAAAAATAAAACACTAACAAAAAATAATAGCAAGATAATAATTGTATCAGGAATAGAAAAATCTGGTAAAACATTTATTGCTAAACTACTAGCTCAAAGTATAGCTAAAAATAAAGATAAAAAGATTTTGGTATTAGACTTTAATTTTATGAAACCGTGTTTGGATATATATACTCAGTGTGAAGCAAACTATTCACTCTCTAAGCTTATTGAAGATGTAAAAAGCAATGTGAAAAGGGATATTAGATACTATGAAAGTATAGATAAAAAATATGAAAACCTAAAGTACATACTAAATTTTAAATGTATATCTGTTATAGATACTAGCAGTATGATTCAAGTTCTAAAATATTTAAAAGACTATTATGACTATATAATTGTAGATACAGCAAGCATAATGCTATATAAAATGTGCAGTGTTGCAAAAGAGCTAAATGCAAATATAGTATATGTTATGATACCAAGTATCAAGTCTGTAAGAGAATTTAGAATAGATACTTTATTTTTAGAAGATAAGGTAGTACAAGATATGCTTTTTATTGTAAATGAATATAAAAAGAAAAATATAATACAGCAAATTAAAAAATATAGCGATATAAACATATATGGAACAGTAAAATGGAGTAGATATATAAATTACTATATAGATAGAAACATAAAAATAGTTCTAAAGTATAATATACGAAAACTGTTAAAACAACTAGGAATAGTAAAATTTGAAAAGATTAGATCATCTTTAATTGAAAAAATAATAAATATAGAGGAGGAATAAAAAATGGAAGAAACAGATGTAAGTGTAAATAAAAATAGTCAACAAGTTATAAATATAATAAAAAGTATATTAGATAAAGGTGCAAATTACGTAATTAAGTCAATGCCTGTAAACAAGCATATAAAAGATATACTAATCAATGTTAAAGAAGTCATAAATGAAAAAGATTTTGCAAATATTTTGGATGTTGCTATAAGAAGCAGTATTAAGGATGGGATGCAAATGGTTGGTCTAAACAAGTCAGATATAGAAGAGATAGATAGGTTTGTAGATACTGCTTTTAAAGGAGGACTAGCAAATTGTGTTAATATAGGAATAGATATAATAAGTGCAGGAAAAGAATGTGGAAATATATTCTATACATATATTGAAGATTTTTTTGATAAATTAAAATCATTTGTTAAAAGTCCAGACTTTAAAGCTAAGATATATTCTAATATAGAAAAATGTTTAGATAAAGTTGATACATTTAAAGAGCTATGTAATGATTGGTATGATGCCTATGATAAATTCAATATGAGTGATATAAAGGAAATAGCCGGAAAATTAAATAAGCTAAAAAATAAGGTGGACTTTAATAATGATTGTATAAACGAGAATGCAATGATACAAAATGTGACTGAATTTGTTGGAAAAAGAAATAGAAAGCTTTCTAAAGTTCAGTTCGATATTTATACAGGTTTAAATCAAATATAAAAATCACTTTAAAATTATATAAAAATGTAGTATAATATTGTCATATGAAAGGATGATATTTATGAATTTTTATGATAATATTAACAATTTAGCTTCATCATTTAAAAATACAGATGAATATAAAGAATATTTACAATTGAAAGAAAAGCTAAAAGCAGATCAAGATACATACAACATGATAAAAGATTTTAAAGATAAGCAGAATGAGGTACAAATTGCATATTTAAATGGTCAAGATATATCAAAAGAAAAGCAAGAGGAAATGGAAAAATTATATGCCATTGTAATTAAAAATGAAGATTGTAGAAAACTACTTGAATGTGAAATGAAAATAAATGTTATATTAGCAGACTTACAAAAAGTTATTGGAGAAGCTGTAGAAGAGCTAATTAAGTTCTAAGGTGTACTATGTGGATAAAAGACATTAGAAATTACGACATAGAGGTATATAAAGATAACAGTGTTATATACTCTGGTAATGTAAATGATGCTCCAGATGACGTTAAAAATTATGAGTGTAAGAATGCAAAAATAGAACATAAAAAGATAATTATAGAAGTGTAAACTAATTATGAAATTAACTTATGTAAAATATGTGCTTTATACTATTGAAAAAATAAGTTGAATGTGATATAATAAAACCCAGTAGAAAAATTTTTTTCTATTGGTTTTTTTTGGTCGTATGGAGATAAAAATGAATTATAGAGAAGTATTAAACAAATTTATCGATGATATGAATTATTTAAAAAATCCAGAAGTTGAAGGAATTGTTTTTTATGGAAGTTTTCACACTAATACATCAAATGAGTTCTCAGATATAGACTTAATGATTCTTTTTAATGATGATTCGGACATAAATCAGATTAAAGGGTATAAAACAGTAAATGGAATTCAAGTAGAATACTTTGAAAGAACAATCTCTAAAATGCATGAAAGAGCTAATTCAGATTATATGAAGTGCGAAGATTCTTTATTATCAATAATTGGCTATGGTGAAGTAATTTTTGATAGAAGTGGAAAAGTAAATGATTTGGTCGAGTATGTAAAAGAGAAATATGCAAGACCTTTACCATGTTATACAAAACATGAAGCCACTTATCATATAGCTGGAATAAAAAAAGCCGTACTCGGAGTTGAAGAGCTAATGCTACAAAATGATCCATACTTTGAGACATATTACTTTTTAACTGTTGAGAGAATAAGGGAATTTTATCATAAACTTAATGGGTTTTCGAATTTACCACAAACTAAGGTGTGTAAGTTATATATACATAAGGAACTACAAGAAGTGCAGCATAAAAAAGTTCCTGAAAAAGAATTTTTAGAATTATATTTTAAAGCTATAGAAGAAGGTACATCAAAAGAAGAAAAGATAATTAGAGTTAATAATTTATATGACTACTCAGTTAGAAATTATAATATAGATTTTGATGATTTAAGAATAGATTTAGGTAAAAAAAGATACTAATAAATATTGAAAGTGAGGAAGTAAAAGATGTTACAATTACCAAAGAATGAATATAGAATATCCATAACTTCAGGTTGCAACATGAAATGTGTATATTGTCATAACGAAGGAAATAAGGTTATTAACCAACTAACAAAGGACGATATAGAAAATTTAATAAAAAACTCTTATGACTTAGGACTAGAGCAAGTAAGACTTACTGGTGGAGAGCCTTTAATACATAAAGAAATATTTGAAATCTGTCAAATGCTAGCAGAGAAATATCATTTGAAGGTAGGAATAAATACTAATATTATTGAGATAGATAAACTAATGTATATGATTGAAAAAGGTTGGATCTATAGAGTTGTAGTAGGACTAGACTATTATGATGCTCCTATATCTAAACAGTCACCAGTTGGAATTAGCTCAAAACAAGTACTAGAAAACATCTTAAGAGTAAAAAATGCGGGTGTAAATGTTACTATATCAACTGTATATGATGGAGACTATAATAACTTATACAATCTTGTAAATTGGGCAAATAAAAATCAAATAAGAATTAAGATATTAGAAGAAGTTAAAAATGAAGTTGCAGATTCACCAGATAAGGAATACTTAAATATGAAGCAAAGAATTCTTAAAGACTTTAATTTAACTTCTAGATACGATGAAAAATTTAAAGAGTATCATGGAATGCAAGGAGACTTTACTGCTGTAACATTTTTTCACTCCCATTGTAGAATTAGAGAATGTGATGTTTGCAAAAAAATGCATTTAAGAGTTACAAGCTCAGGAATGCTAAAGCAATGTATTCAATCAGATGATGATGATATAGATTATAGAGTAGGAAACATTAGAGAAAATATATTAAAATCATTAAATAGACCAGCAAACTTTAATGTTAAACCAGCAAGATATATAAACACTCAAGTTATATAAAACGGAAAAAATAAAAAAAAATACCTTAAAAAATGGTCAAAAATAGTAAAAAATTAAAAAAATTTCATTTTTTACTATTTTTTTGAAACATTTTGGCCTTTTAAATCGTCTATATAGTAGATGCAAAAAATAAAGGAGGTAATTATGAGAGATAAGTACAGAGTATTTATAATTGTAATGGTTCTTGCATTATGTTTAGGAGTGACAGGATTTGTTGGCTACAAGCTAGCAAATATGGATAAAGTGTCACAAGTCGATGCTTCAGTTGGCGATGAAGCAGATATTTATAAGGTGAAGTCTTATGTAACACAACAAATGAAAGACGAATCACCAGTTTGTGCTACTGAGTTATGCTTGGTAGAAGAATTTACACCTGAAAAACTAGAACGCGATGCTGATAGTATTGCTATTGTAAGTATAATATCTTTGGATGGTTCAGATCCTGAAGGTAGTATAGTAGGAACTACAAATGGTAAATTATTAGTAAATAATGTTTTAGCTGGTAATTTGAAGGAAGGACAAGTTATAAATTACTCAAAACCTGGTGGCATGATGAAAATGTCTGAATGGGAGAAGAGTCAACCTGAAGCAGCTACACAAAAGCGTAAATATTTAAGGGAAAAATATGGAGTAAATATTGATTTAGATAATACATACATAAATGTATTAGTAGGTGGAGATATAGAAATCGAAGCTGGAAAAACATATTTAGCATATTTAAAAGAAAATAGCTCTGGCTATGAAATTATTGGTCTTGGAGTTGGTTTAAGAGAAGTAAATGTAGCACAAGAAACTACAACAATTTCAAGACAAGCTCTAGATATTAGCTCACTAGAAATTAAGGATAATACAACAGGTGAGTTCGAACCTTTACAGGCATACATAGATATGCATATTGGTAATACAGAGAAATAGTTGTATTTAAGGGATTCGGGCTTTAACCGAATCCTGGATATGTTTTTTAATAGAGGAGAAAATATGGAAGAGTATTTAGTGAAAGCATTGAAGTTAGGAGAAAAAGACGCTTTTGTCAAACTAATGGAAAGCTATGAAAAGAAGTTATATGTTATAGCGAGAAGCAGGCTAGAATGCGAAGAGGATGTAAAAGATGCTTTGCAAGATACATCACTTGAAGTACTAGCTAGTATAGATAAATTAAAAAATGATGATTCATTTAATGCATGGATAAGTAGAATACTTATAAATAAATGTAATGACATCATAAAGAAGAAAATTAAATATTGCTATTCGTATGAAGAATTAAGTGAGAATAATCCATCACTTATTGAATACTATGATAACTTCATATATGTAGACAGCAATATGGATCTATTTTCACTAGTAGATTTCTTACCAATAGAAGAGCAAACTATAGTAGTTTTGTACTTTTCAGAAGGATATACTACTAATGAAATAGCAAATATTTTAGATATGAATGAAAACACAGTAAGAACAAAAGTTAGAAGAATAAAGGAAAAAATACAGATGAAGTATGGAAAGGAATATTTAAATGACTGGAACAATAGAAGATATTATTAAGAAAAAGTATGATGAAATAGAAGTGCCAGCTAAATTGTTAGATTTAGATATAATAATTGAGATGGCTAGAAAAGACGAGAGAAAATTTAAAATAGTAACTGGAGTTGTACTTGCTATAGTTGTAGTACTTATGAGTCTAGTTATACATTTAAATTTTAAAAGTAACCAAATTAGTGATTATATATCACAACAAAATATATCTCACTTAGAGTAATATTTTTTGCATCTAAAAAGAATGCCTTGTGCATTCTTTTTTTTTCATTAAATTTGAGTACCTTACATATTATGTATTGGGTGGTTTTGTGAAAAATAAATATATTATTGTGGCAATACTTGCTGTTATTTTAATGTTAAATGTATGTGCTATGGTAATTAACATATATCAAGCTCCTAAGACACAGACAACAAATGCTACTGCCATTACTTCTCATGTTATAGTAGTTGATGCGGGACACGGAAAGCCTGATGAGGGTGCTGTTGGAGTATATGGAACAAGTGAAGAGGCAATAAATTTAAAGATAGCATTAAAACTTCAAAAACTAATAGAGCAAAGTGGCGGAATTGTCTTTCTTACTAGAAGTGATGAGAATGGTATATATTCGAGCGATAGTAATACGTTAAGAGAAAAAAAGGTAAGTGATATAAAAAATAGGGTGCTAATAGGTAATCAAGAAGATGTAGATGCTTTTGTATCAATACATCTAAATAAGTATCCCTCTGGAATATATAGTGGCTGGCAAACCTTTTTTCAAAAAGGAAATGAAGAAAGCACTAAACTAGCTAATTGCATACAAAATAGCTTAAATAATACAATATCTAAGCCTAATAATAGAACACCATTACCACTAAGCGGTATATACATAATGGATCATCTAGAAAATACAGCTGTTACTGTTGAATGTGGCTTTTTATCTAACCCAGAAGAAGCTAAAGAGCTAGAGGATGAGAACTATCAAGATAAACTAGCATGGGGAATATACATAGGGCTACAAGAGTATTTTCAAAATTAAAAAAAAGTAGTTTAAAAAACTACTTTAATTCATTTAGATACTTATCTAATAGTTTAGACAAGTCTGTGCTATAACTATAGTTAAGTAAGTCTAGTATTTCTGGACAATCTTCAAATTTTTTATAATCATATTCATAGAATATGTCTGCTGGATCAGTACAACCATCTTTAATCATTTCCTGTACTTTAGGCGTTTTAAATACTGGTGAGTTAAAATCTTTGTCGAGTACTATTTGCCCTTTATCTATATACAGTTTCATTTGTAAGTCGAAATCTAACTTATCACATAGATATGCAAATTTAGCCTCACGTGATTTTCTTTTATTAAATTCGTTAGTTAGAGCAATGTACTTATTTTCCTTAGTAAGTCCAGAAAGAATTTCTAGAACAGCTTTTTTTCCTATTGCTAGTTTTTCTTCTTCCGTTACATTATCAAAAGGAGTAATATCTCCAATAACAATTTCCTCAAGCTCGTGAATTATTAGCATCTCTAAAGTCTTCTTGATATCGATATTTAAATCAAGCTCAGAGTTTATAGATATTGCAAGTATACATGTATCATATATGTGTTCTGCAACACTTTCACGTCTTGGTGCTTGTACGTTCCAATATATAGAGCCCTGTCTTATTTTATTTTTTAGCGTTGTTGCTAAAAGATAAAATCTTAAAATTTTTTGATTTTTATTCATTCAAACCTTCCTTTCATAATTATACTTAAGGTGAATTTAAAATTATGTAGGAAGATTATATCATGTAATTTACATAAAATCAATAAAAGAAAATAAAAAAAGAGCAATAGTTGTAACACTATAAATTGTTTTATAAAAATATTCGAACTTTTGTTTACTTATAGCCTATAATATGTTATACTTAGAAGCCGAGGTGAGATTATGGATAATGAAATTCACAATAATATTGAGGAAACCGAAAAATTATTAAATAGTATTAATACTTTTGATGCAGTTCAATTTTCAGAATGGACTAAAGAAAAAGCAAATATAAGATATAATGGCAAACTTCCTAAATTTCCAATATATAATAACTTTATCTATTGGTGCAATTTAGGAATAAATATTGGAAGTGAACAAAATAAATTAAGACCAGTTTTAATATTAAAAAACTTTAAAAACTCGCCTATATGTACAGTTCTTCCATTAACAACAAAAAGAGTACAAGATGAATTCTGGTTTCATATAGATTTAGAAGGAGTTGACTCAACAGTTTTAGTTGAACAATTGAAAGTTGTTAGTAAATTAAGAATTATAAATCCTTATAGAAGAAAAGGAAACTTAGTTTCTATTTCTTCAAATGACTGGGAAAAGATTAACTTACAACTTGAAAGTTTATATAGGTTAAGACCACTAAAATATGAATAAAGTTTGAATTTAACTTGACTTTATGATATTAAATAGTTTATAATTAAATTAATAAAACATTAGTGTCCGTTCTGAAAAGAACGTAATCATTATGATCCGATAGCCGAAAGGCTATCGTTTTTTGCATATAATTTAAGTTCTTTCATATAATATTATTACATTAGTGTCCATAGCATTTATGCTATGTTAGTCATTAGTAAAAGGAGAAAATCTAAAATATTGATTTTCTCCTTTTTTAAATACTGACTGATTTTTCATTCATCTTTTTTCTTTCTTGTAGAATGGAAATTTGATTTTAGTAGATATTTCTAATTTCCATAATTTTTATAAACTATAAAAAATTAGGAGTGATTAAACAGCATATACTGAATAAAAAACTAAAAAATATCATCCTAAAAAAGGATGATATTTGTATCTTTTCGTTCTATTAGTTGAACTGATTCATTACTGGTGCACCAGAAGGGATTCGAACCCCCAACCGTTCGGTTCGTAGCCGAAGGTTTTATGAAAAAAGGCACTTTATAGAATAATTTAAAAATCAGTAAAAAACGATACAAGCATTGAAATAACTTAATTTGAGCAAAGTATTAAAAATTTAAAATAGTTTAAAAAGGATTAAAAAAATCCTAAAAAGTTTAAAATTCTATGGGAATTTCTTGGGAAAGATTTTGGAAAAAATCGAAATTCCCAAAAAAACGACTTTTTGAGGTTGAATAAATGTTGAAATATCAATAAAAAATGAACTTTTAACTTTCCCATAGAAAAGCAAAATACAAAAGAATTTTCTAAGCAATAGTAATTATACTATTGTCTTTTTTATGCCTATTTTCTGAAGGGAGAAAGGTTGATATGAACAAAGAAAAAATAAACAAAATACTATTTTATCTATATAACTATAATAATATAGATAATTTAATTGAAAAAAGAAAAACAGATATTATAGAAAAAACAAATATATCTTCTATTGCTTGGAGAAAATCAAAACAAGGCAATGGAAATACATTAGAGGATCAAGTAATAAAAATTATAGAAGATCCAGTTATATTAGAATATAAACGATGGCAAGTATTCATTAAAGGAATGCTTGTTTTTTTATGTAAAAATAAACCCTTATTTTATAAATATGTAGAATCGAAATTTATTTTAAAATTAGAAAATGATGAAATTATAGAACTTCTAAAAATCGATTTTAAGCAACTAAAAATTTTAAAAGTAAAATTACTAGACCTAATATATAAAAATGCGAAAATAAGAAATTTAATTTGAAATTGGAGGTGTTAAATTATGTTTTGGTTTGGACTATGTATAGGATTATTTATAGGAGCTAACCTAAGTTTAGTATTATATGCTTGTATTATAGCAGGAAAGGAAAGCGATAAACGAAATGGATACAGAGAATGAAGTAAATAGAATTGGCTATTTTGCTGTTATTCCTGCAACTGTTTTATTTAATAACAGCTTAAAACCGAATGAAAAATTACTTTATGCTCTTATTACAGCTCTTTCTAATAAAGAAGGTTACTGTTATGCAAGTAATAAGTATTTAGGAGAAAAATTAGGAGTTGATCCTAAGACAATTACAAGTTGGTTAGCTGATTTAAGAAAGTACAATTATATAATGGTAGATCTTATTAGAAATGAGAATAAAGAAATTATACAAAGGAAAATTTATCCTCACGATGTACCCTACCCATTAAATAATGTGTACCCCCCTCCACAAAAAAATGGAGAGCCTACCCATCAAAAAACGGAAGATAATATAATAAATAATATAAATATAAATACACACACAGTTACAAAAGAAAAATTTTTAGAAAATGTCTATTTATATGATTTTGAATACACAGAGTTAGTTAATACTTATGGAGAAAAGAAAGCTAACAAGTGTATTGAAGAATTATCTTTATATAAAGAATCAAAAGGAATTGAATACAAAAGCGATTTTGCTACTATAAAAAGATGGGTTGTTGCTAGAGTGGAAGAACTTGAACAAAGACAAGAAAAGCAAAATAGCAAAAATAAAACTAAGAAAAATAATTTTAGTAATTATGAACAAAGAGAATATCCAGAGGAATTTTGGAATAGTTTATATGAAAATCCACCTATTATTTCTTCAGAAGAAGATGAGATGGATCTTGATATGTAACACAACTAATAAGGTTGTGATTTTTTTATTTTAGGAGGAAATTTAGATGAAAGTTAATAAATATAGTTTTAATGAAAATGTTTTTGGAGAACAAATTGAATATATACTTATAGAAGATGAAAAAGAGAAAATTGTTATAGTTGAATATTATAATAAAATTCATATCATAAAAATTGAAAATGAAAAACAATTACTAGAACGACTAATTGAATGTAAAATTTTAAATGATTATTTACAGGAAATTATACAAGAGCAAGATGAAGAAATTACAGAGTATGAAAATAATTCAGATATGGAGGAATAATCAATATGAGATTAAATAAAGTAAAAAAGGTTGTACGAAAAAAGCTCTGCGAATATCCTCTATTCTATAAAGACATAGAGGAATTAGAAAGCAAAAAATCTTTATCTGTAAATAAAGATGAAAATTCGTTTATAAGAAGTAAAAATAAAGTTAATAGAACAGTTGAAACAGAGGCTATTAGAAGTATTGAAATTGATAATAAAATTGCTGAAATTAAAGAATGGCAAAATATAATTGAAACAGTTTTTGAAGAATTTAAAGAGGATCATATAAAATCTAATGTTGTTGAATATAAATTTATAGGCAATTTATCAGAAGATTCTATATGCGACCGATTATGTATTTCTAAAGGTTGTATTAGAAATTATATATTTGAATTCACATACGAAATTGGAATATTAGCAATTCTAAAAGGTTTAATTACTTTTAAATAATTATATAAAAAATATTATATAAAAAATGGTACACACAAAATGTAGTACAAAGAAATTTTTGTATTGAAACTAGATTTTTTAGTGCTATAATGTATATAATGAAACAAATGTAGGAGATGCAGAGAGTAAAAGCTCTTTGCACCTCTTTTTTGTTTCTAGGTTTGGTATAAACCCTTGGTGTATTGTAAAATTGATTATAGAATGGAGGTAATTAAAATGATTTTTGGAAAGTATGGAGAAATGATATTAACAAATATGGAAAATAATTATCCATATAGAAAAAAAGAATTAGAACTCACAGGCGAACTTGAAGTCAAAATATTTGAGCGAGAAAAGTATATTTTAGAGTTAAAGGAACAAGTTGAAAAACAAATTAAAGAAAAATATAAAGCTCCTGATACACACGAAATATCTATACTTGCTAAATATCAACAAATGATAGATGGTTTAGTTGATGAAGCTCTAATGAAAGATATTTTACAGAAAATATAAAAATTGAGTTAGATTACTAGCTCTTTTTTTATGGAAAGGAGCTTTTATATGCTTAATGTTTGGATAGGAAATTTAGGCAAATACAATGAAGGAGAACTTGTTGGCGAATGGTTAGAACTTCCTGTTTCAAAGAAAGAGTTAGATACATTTTTAAGAGAAAAAGTTGGACTCCAGTTGACACAAAAAGAAGTTGATGAGGCACTTGCTAAAGATGGTGTATGCTATGAAGAATATATGATCAATGATTATGAAACAGATCTACCTATTAAGGTTAGTGAATATAGTAATCTTAATATGCTCAATTTATTAGCAATGGCATCAGAAAAGGTTGACAATATGGAGGCTATTGAGGCTTATATTGATGCTCAAAATACAGATGATATTGAAGAAATAATAAATATTATGCTACAAGAAAATGATATACCTTTCTACTCTTATGATGAAGATTCCGAATTTCTTTCAAATGAAGAAAAATACGGAATGACTAAGGCTAACCTTAATGGAGTGCAACAAGTGTTAGACGAACATAATATAACAGATTATTTTGACTATGAAAAATACGGTAATGATTTTGATGTTACTTTATATGATAGTGGTTATATTGATACTACTGCTATGAGTGAAGTCGATTTACATCGCTATTCTTTAGAAGAAATTAAAGATGAGTTAGATTATAACAATGAAGAAATTGAAGATAAAAAATTAAAAATCGTATATAAAGAAGTTGGAAAAGATCCTGTTGTAATGGAAATTGATAATACCTTAGAGGCTAAACAAAAATTAGTTGATGGACTAATAGAAGTTGTACCTTACAAAGAAAATCTACTCCTTATATGCAATGAAGAAGGTAAAATTACAAATTTAAAACCTAATATTCAATTTGATTATGATTACATTGCAGGGAACTGTTTTATAGTAGGAGATGACTTTGAAAATGCAGGTTTTAAGTCTATTGAAGAAAATCAAATAGAAGATATAAAAAAAGACTTAGAAAATCGAACAATTATCTTAGAAGAAATTGAGGAAACTGATGATATGGAATTTTAAAAAAATTTTTCTAAAAGGGTTTTGGATTCGATTTTATTTAATTATATAATGCTTTACGAGGAGGTAAAATATTATGCCAAAAGAAAAACTTTTAGAATCAATTTATTGGGATAGAGAACAAGGAGAACTCTCAAAGAGAAGTGAATACGAAAAAGAAGTTATCTATGAAATAAAAAGAGATGGCAACGAGGAAAAACTTCGAGAACTTATTGAAAAAATCTATAACAAAAAATTGAGTAAAAAAATTGACAAATACTTAGACTTAACTTTAGAAGATATGTTAAAAAAGCAATCTGCAACATTAGATAAATACTATAAGCAAGGTTTTAAAGATGGAATATGTTTGTTAATTGAATGTATTAGTTAAGGGTTAGTTTTATACTAACTCTTTTTTTGGAGGCTTAAATTGAAAAATATACGATTATTTATAAAAGATAAAAACTTAAATATGCTAAAAGCATTTTCAGATGAAAGCTATTTATATAATTATATTGTAAATAACTATTCAGAACTTCCTGAAGAAAATATATTTAGAAATCCTACCATTATAAAAAAGATAAATGAAATGATTTATATTTCTAAAGATAATATTTCAAGCGATGATGAAATTGTATGGAACGAAACAAGCAAAGATTTAAAATCAAAAAATGTTTCTTTTTATGCAGTAGTTTTAGATCCTATAAATGGATCCTTTAATATATATAATAACTTAAAATCCTCTATTCCCTATTTACAAATAAGTTCAAATACAGACATATTTGATGCTGTAAATAAGATTGAACAATTTAATAAAGAGCTTGAATATGAGGAAGAAATGGAGATATAGAATGAAGAACTTAAAATTACAATGGATTGATAAGATTCCTCCTCCTGAAGAAAGAAATCCTGAACTATTTTATTATGATATAAGAAATTCTGAAATAGATAATGGCTATACTGTTGAACGAGGTGTACTTGCAAACAATATAGGCTCTTTAGTTACAAATAAAGATATTTTAGGAGATAAAAAATTTATAACAGATGAAGAATTAAATAGCTTACATTATGAGGAAGTTCAAGACTTATATGTAAAACAAAATTCTATTGAATCTGATATAGAACTTGAATAGGAGGAAGTATTTTGAGTATAGAAGATGCAAGAAAAAAGTTTGTGGTTGATAAAACACCTGAAACAATAGAAAAATCAGAAACAAAAAAAGTTGAAAACACTAATAATATTATAAATATTGAATTAAGTAAATTGGTTGCTTTTAGAAAAAGGCAACCTTTTTCTATGTATGATGAAATAAAAAAACAAGAAGTTTTACAGAGTATAAAAGAAAATGGAGTTTTAGTACCTATTATTATTAGAAAAATTGCTAATGATAAATACGAAATTATATCAGGACATAATCGAGTAGAATGCTCAAAAGAATTGCAATTATCCACTATTCCTGCTCAAATTGTGGAATGTGATGATGATAAAGCTAGTTTGATTATGTTAGATACTAACCTTTGTAATAGAGATAAAATACCTCCTGTTGAAAAAGGTTATGCTTACAAAATGAAAATGGAAATATTAAAAAACAACCCTAATATAAGTAATATCAATGAGTTTAACGAAAATTCCCCTGAGGGTAATTCTGAAAGTAAAACACAGATTTATAGATATATAAGACTTACAGAACTTATAAAAGCACTACAAGAAAAAACAAATAATGAAATTATATCTATAAAAGCAGGAGTTGAATTATCTTATTTATCACAGGAAGAACAGGAAATTATAAATCAAGTAATAGATGATGAACAAATAAAACTCTCACTTGTTCAAGCACAAAAAATTAGATTAAAGAAAAATAAAATTACTTATGAATCAGTTTTAAATCTACTTAAAAACAAAAAAGAAAAGTCAGAAAAATTTACAGGTAAATTAAATAAACAGGTTTTTAAAGAATATAAAGACAAGTTTAATTCTGATAAAGAATTCAGTATTTTAATTAAGAAATTATTAGATGATTATTTTAAGAGCGATAGCGATACATAGCAAGATTCCCCTTTGTCAGTACAAAGGGAGCAAAAAGTACCTTTTTTTGATCAAGTGGTTGCACCACATAAGTTTTATTAGCACAAGGAAGGAGAAATATTGAGAAAGACAGACAGAATAGAAATTAGAGTAACTCCTGAAGAAAAAATGAATATAACTTTAAAAAGCAAACAAGCTAATCAAAGTATTTCTGAATTCTTAATAAACAGTTCTACTGGAAAAAATATTGTAGTAATAAATGAACTGCCTGAGATGGTAACTGAGCTTAGAAGAATCGGAAATAATATAAATCAATTAACAAGACTTGCTAATAGCAGAGTTATTACTTGTGTTGATTTAGAAGGTACAAAAAAGGAGTTACAAAAATTATGGCAATCATTAAATTTATTAACAATAAAGTCAGTTTAAAAAAGACTTTAGATTATATATGCAAAGAAGAAAAAACAGATAAAAAGCTGATTACAGGTAAAGATTGCATACCTGAAAATGCTTACGAAGAAATGATGACAGTTAAGAATATGTATAATAAGCTAATTGGTAGAGAAAAAATACATTTTGTTCAATCCTTCTCTCCTACTGATAAATTAACTTATGAACAAGCACACGAGATAGGAATTAGAATGGCTGAATATTTTAAAGGTTTTCAAGTAATAGTTGCTACACATATTGATAGAGAACATATACATAATCATATTGTTTTAAATACTGTAAATTTTGAAACAGGTTTAAAGTTTCATCAAAGTAAACTTGACTTACAAAAAATTAAAGACTTGTCAAATAAAATATGCAAGGAATATGGACTTACTGTAACAGAACAAAAATCAAAAGTTTCAGATATTAAAATAAATGAATATCAAGCAAAATTAAAAGGTATTAGTTGGAAACAACTATTAACAAATGATATTGATTCTGTTATGGAAAAATCAAACAACAAATATGAATTTTTTAAAGGTATGAATAAGCTAGGCTATAAAGTAAATTGGAGTAAAGAAAAATTAAGTATTATATACACTACTCCTACTGGTTATAAATGTAGTGATAAAAAACTCCATAAAGAAAAATACTTACGAGAAAATATGGAGCAATATTTTAAAGAAAAATCAAGAAAGAACATTAAAGGTATTAAGAATGAAAAAATTACTTATAAAAGTATTCATTCTAACCTTGCAGACATTATTGAACAAATAAGCAAAAATAAACAATTAGATAATACAACCTCTTTAACTGGATTAAATGAAAGTGCTAAAAAACAATTTGCTATTGAGATGCATTATAGCACAGAAGAATTAGAAGATATGGAACTTTAGGAGGTGGTAATTATTGATAAACAGAATATGTTAGTTCTCATAGTTGAAAATAATAAAGATCCTGAGTTAAAAAGAATTCCAAATAGACTTAATACATTAAGAAGAATTGTAGGAAATGAACATATAGAAGTAATTAAATATAAAGATGTCCTTATAGTATATGATGAGGAGGCATTTAAAAAGTTACTTCCTATAAATAGAATCATTGATGGATTAAATATAAGAGGAAATTTTGTAATAACAGGAAACGATACAAAAAATCAAGATTTTAAAGATTTAACTGAAGAACAAATAAAAGCATATACTGTTGAATTTGAATTAGAAAATAACTTAGAACAAGGAGATGAGCTAGAAAATGAATAAAAAGAAAATTAGTATTATAGCAATTTTATCAATGCTGAACATTCCATTAATCATAATTTTAAGTGCTATAATTCATACTAAAATGGCTAAAATAGAGTTTGCACAAATAGTAGTTGATAAGCAATTATTACTACTATTTTTTCTTTTATATTTGCTTGTAGAGGTTATAATAGTTATGCTTTTTGGTTTTGAAAATAAAAATAGTTTTCAAAGTGAAACAGTTAGTATTACAGATAAATTAAGAACTCCTGAAATAATGGGACAAGGGCAACATGGAACAGCACGATGGCTAACTAAAAAAGAATTTAGAAAGGCTTTTAAATGTAATACTTTAAGTAATACTAATGATACTTTTAATTCAGGTGGAATTATTGTAGGTTATGAAAAAAATAAAAAGCAGGAAAATATTTATTATATTGATGATAATATACATAGTTTAGTAGTTGGTGCTACTAGAAGTGGTAAAACTAGAAGTATTGTTTTACAAACAGTTGGAAATTTAGGCTTGTCAGGCGAAAGTATGATTATTTCAGATCCAAAAGCTGAAATATATCATTATACTTCAAAATTCTTAGAAAATTTAGGTTATGACATTATAACTTTAGATTTTAAAAATCCTACTAAAAGTACAAGTTACAATTTTCTACAACCTGTAATTGATGCAGTAAATAGAAATGACTTCAGAAAAGCTGAAGAATATGCTTGGGATATAACACAGAGTTTAGTTGGAAATGAAGAAACTAAGATGGAAAAAATTTGGCGAGATGGCGAGATGTCAGTAATTGCAGGTGCAATTATGAGTGTTGTTTTTGACAATAAAGAAAATCCTGAATATCAGAATTTAACTAATGTATATTCTTTTATTTCAGAAATGTGTAAAACAACAGGACAACAAATGCCTATAAATAAATATATTGAAAGTTTGCCTCCTGAACATCCTTCAAGCACAATTTTTAGCATTGCACGAATTGCACCTGAAAAAACTAGAGGCTCTTTTTTTACTTCTGCCCTTACTACTCTTAGATTATTTACAAGTAAAAGTATTTATGGAATGACTTGTAAAAGTGATTTTAGCTTAAAACAAGCAGGAGAAAAAAAGACTGTAACTTATATTATACTTCCTGATGAAAAAACAACTTATTATCCCCTTGCCTCACTTTTTGTTTATCAAAACTATGTTTCACTTGTTGAATCTGCTGATGAACGAGGAGGCGAATTAAAAACAAGAGTAAATTACATTTTAGATGAGTTTGGAAATTTTACAACTATTCCCTCATTTAGTAATATGCTCACAGTTTCAGGAGGTAGAAAAATTAGATTTAATTTGTTCTTACAATCATTTTCACAACTTGAAAATAAATATGGTCGTGAAATTGCTGAAAATATTAGAGATAACTGTCAAACTTGGATTTATTTGAAAACTGCCTCAAATGAAACAGCTTCAGTAATTTCAAAAAAACTAGGTTGCTATACAACTTCTAGTTATAGTAGATCAAGTAGTTATAGTAAATATCAAAATGGCAGTAACTCAGAATCAGTAAATTTAATTAGTAGAAATTTATTGACTGAAGATGAAATACTTAGAATAGAAAGACCTTATGTTTTAGTAATTCAAACAGGTCTATTCCCTATTATCACTAAACTTCCTGATATTTCAAAATGGAAATTTAATAGTTTATTTGGAATGGGAAATCAAGAGCATAACAGAAGATTAAGACTTGAAAGAGAAAATCAAAGACCTATAAAAGAAATTGAAGATATAAAACTATGGGGAATTTGGAATATGTATAGATAAGGAGAATTTATGTATGAAGAAAATAAAAGAAAAAACAAAAAGATATTTAGAAAAAATAGGAAAAGCAGGACTTGTTATAACAAGTCTTTTTTGTGCAACAGGCACTTGTTTTGCAGGAGTTCAAGACAGCAAAATAGCAACAGGAACTCAAAACTTAATAACTGATTTAACTAATTGGCTTTTAATACTTGCTCCTGTTTTAACAGTATTATTAGTTGGTTATTACTTGCTTAGAAAATCATCAAGCGATGAAATGGATGGCAAGAGATGGGACTCAAGAATAAAAGTAGCAATTATATGCTGTGTAGGTGTAATAGTTGCTAGTGGACTTATAAATTTAATAGTTGGATATTATAAATAAGGAGGTACATTTTGGAATCAATTTTAACTGGTTTGATTACCAGTATTATTGGTGGTGCTGATAATGTAATTAACTCTGCATTTAATGGACTTATTGATATGTGTTTTAATTCAGAAAACTATATATCTTCTAATTTTGGAAGTACAGTAGTTGATTTTTCAGGATTAAAAGCACTTATTTTAAGTTTAGCAATATCTTTAATAGTATTGAAGTTTCTAAAAAAAGGTTTCGATATGTATATTTTATGGACTGATGGAGAATCTGATACTCCTCCACTTACATATATTGTTTATTTTATTAGAGCAATAGTTGTAGCTGTTAGTTTTTCCGTTTTATATGACTGGATAATTCAGATCGCTAAGTCTTTTGGAGAATCCATATTAACAGCAATGAATATGGCAAATAACATATCATTAACTACTACCATTGCTAATATTGCGACTTCAGGTTTATTCACAGCAATAGTAGCTTTAATTGCTTTAATACTATTATTTGTTTTATATATACAATTTTTAATGAGATCCTTAGAAATGTTTGTATTAAAACTTGGATTTCCTTTAGCTTGTGTTGGTTTAGTAAATCCTGATGGAGGAGTTTTTAAATCATATTCAGAAAAGCTAGTTAAAAGTATTTTAACAGTTTTAGTACAGATTATATTATGCAAAATCGCAATAATACTGATAATGAATGTAAAAATGTTGTTTGGAATCGCCTCAATTATAATGGCGATTAAAACACCTAAGTTCTTACAAGAATTTATGCTTGGTGGTGGAACTGGTGGCATTAGTAATGTAATAGTTACTACAAGTAAAACTATGGAACTTTCTTCTCAGATCAAGAGAAAACTTAGTACATTAAAGAAAGGGTAATTTATGGATACTTTAAATGAAATAATAAGTTTATTAAGAGTTGTGATAATACCACTAGGAGTGGTATTTAGAGTTGTTTTTTGCTTAACAAAAATGATTTATGATGAAGATGCTCAAGGCTCATATAAGAAAAAAATTAGAAATACCATAGTTTTTGGAGTTATAGCAGAGCTTATATTTGTAGTTCTTGCTTTAATTCAAAATTATTATGGTACAGGAGATATTATACCTTCCCATTTCTCAGGTGGTGGAGGTAGATAATATGCTAAAGGAGGCTTTTAATGAACAATGAAGATGAATACAAACTATATATTCCTTCTAATGTAAAAACTAGAATGGAATTTTTTAAAGGGTATGGTGTTACAGAACTTATATCTACAATAATTGTTTTTGCTTGTTTACTCCCTATTAGTTTAATTATTTATAACTTAAAAGGTAATCTATTACTACCTGTTGTAATTGAGTTTATAGGAGTTGCAGGAACAATTATAGCAACTGCTAAAGATGAAAATAATTTATGTGTTACTAGACAAATAAAATTTTTAATTGACTTTGCTAATACACAAAAACAGTATAGATATAAATACTTTAATAAATGGAGGTAGAAAATTGTTTAAAATAATTAGTAATTTATTTGGTAAAAAATCAAAAGACATTACTTGCAATGAAGAAGTTGGAATCTTAGATATTAGAAATAACTATATTTATACAAGGGATGGTAATGTAATTGCAGGACTTAAAATATATTCAATAAATACACAATTACTTACTGAAAGAGAAAAACAAAACCTAATAAATGAATTATCTGCTGAACTTTCTTCAGAACAAGGAGAACTTAAATACTTTAATATTGCTAGAGCTGTTGATATATCTCCTCTACAAGAATATTTAACAGAGATTATAAATACAACAGATAATGCAATACAAAAAAGATTATTAAAAACACATTTAAAAGAAGTACAAAGATTGTCTTTGAATGGAGAAATCGTTGAAAGGCAATCTTTTTTAATGATAAATGCTAAGCACGATGATAACTCAGAAAAAGACTTATTAAAAAGATGCTTAGATTTAAGTAATAAATTTGAGAGATGTAGCATTAAAACAGAAATTCTTGATGAACCTTCTCTGATACAATTATGCAACAGCTTTTTGAATATGAACTATGCACACAGAGAAGATACTGAAATTGAGGATAAAGTTTTAATGCTGAAGGAGGCTTAATTTGAAAAAAAGAGAAATTGAAAGAATAGTTGAAAATAATACATTACTTAATATTCTAAGTCCTATTGGAGGTATTGAATATAAAAAGAATTATTTTAGAGTGGGAGATTATTTAGGTAGAGTATATGCTATTACAAAATATCCTCAAAAAGTTAGAGTTGGTTGGCTTGAAAGTATTGCAAATATTCCTAATACAGTATGTTCACTTAATATCTCTCCTACTGAAAAAGATACTTTAATGCAAAATATCAGTAAAGGTATAAGGCAAAATGAAATTCAGTACGATAGCATAAAAGATGAAATATTAAGGCAAAGAACAGAAAGAGAAATAAACGATGCTAGAGAGCTTATTGAAAAAATTGACCTAAACGGAGAAACTGTTGTATATGTTACTATTTCAATAATGGTAATTGCTGAAGATATGGAAGAATTAAAACAAAGGTCAAAAGCTGTTTTGACAAAACTTGCAACTATGCAAATGAAAGGGCGATTATTAACTAATTTGAGTAGAAACTCATTTAAGTTAATGTCGCCTTTTTCTATTACAGATCCAGTAATAAAAGAAATTGCTGATAGAAATATGCTAGAAAGCTCTTGGATTGGTGGACTTCCCTTTTCTAGTTCAGGCTTTAATGATGGGAACAAATATTACTTTGCTAGAGATACAAAAGGTGGAATCGTAATACTTGATCCTTGGAAAAGAGGTGGCGACAGAACTAACTCAAACTTTGTAATTATGGGTACAGCAGGTGTTGGAAAATCTACTGTTGCTAAACATTTAATTTTAAATGAATATATGACAGATACAAAAGTTATTTTAATAGATCCTGAAAGAGAATATAAAGAAATGACTGAAAAACTAGGCGAAAAATGGATTGACATGGGTAGTGGTAAAGGTGGAATTATAAATCCATTACAAATAAAAGCTGTACCACTAGATGATGAAGGCGAAGAAGAAATTGGATATAAAGATGAAGGCAAAGGAATGGGAGCTATGGCTCTACATTTTCAAACATTAAGAACATTTTTTAAACTATTATATCCTGAATTAAATTCAATACAAGTAGCTTATTTAGAAGAAGTTTTAGAAGAATTATATAAAAAATTCAATATAACTTGGGATACAGATATAACAGGTATTCCTAATAATAAATTCCCTATTATGATTGATTTATATAACTTGCTTGGAGAAAAAGCAAATAATGAAAAAGATAAAGATAAACAAAAAATATTTGCAACTTTAAGAAGTTTGTTAAGAGGAATAAGTATAGGTGCTGAAAAAGGCTTATTTAATGGATATACCTCAGTAAATGATATAGCAAAAGTAGTATGCTTTGATACATTTAATTTACAAAATGCCTCAGATAGAATAAAAAAAGCACAATACTTTAATATACTAACTTATTGTTGGGAGATTATGAGTAAAGATAAAACTGAAAAAACTATGCTTGTATGTGATGAGGCTTATTTGCTTATTGATCCTGAAGTCCCTCAAACATTGATATTTTTAAGAAATGTTGCTAAGAGATGTAGAAAATATGAAGGAAGTTTAATTATTATTTCCCACTCTATTGTTGACTTTTTAGATGGCTCTGTAAAAATGTATGGTCAAGCAATACTTGATATGGCTACATATAAAATTCTTATGGGTACAGATGGTCAAAATTTAGAGGAATCAACTGAACTTTTTAAATTAAGTGAGGCACAAGCAGAATTTTTATATAAAAAGAAAAGAGGTTTAGCTTTATTTATCATTGGCTCAAATAGAATATTTGTAAGGTTTGACATCTTCCCTATTGAGTTTGAGTTCTTTGGTAAAGGTGGTGGTCGTTAATGGCGATAGATCCACATACAGCAAAAATTATAGCACAAGCAGTTATTAGTCAAATAACAGATGAAGAAAAAAGACAAAGACTAATTATAGGAATTATTATTACTATTGTAATTATAGTTTTTATACTCTTAATTCCTGTTTTTGCTATTACTTCTACTATTGATAAAATCAAAAGTTTTTTTGGCTTTGGAGATGATGGGACAACTTCAGATAGCTCTTATTATTCATTGGTAGAAATGCACGATACTTATGCTCCTACTCTAACTGTTGGAGAATTAGAATATAACGGAACATTCCCTATGCCTGTTCAAGGTGCTACTGTTACAAGTGAATTTGGATCAAGAGTCCACCCTGTAACAGGAAAACAGAGTTTTCATACAGGTATTGACTTAGCAGGAGTTTGGCACTCTAACATAACTTCAGTTAATAGTGGTAATGTTGTTTGGGCAGGTGTTCAAAGTGGTTATGGAAATTGTGTAGAAGTACAACATACTACTGAAAGTGGAACAGTTTATTATACCTTCTATGCACATTTAGCTAGGATTGATGTTATAGAAGGTCAAGAAATACAGCAAGGCACAGTTGTTGGAATTCAAGGAGGAGATCCGAATCGTGATCCGAATCCTGGATATAGTACAGGCTCACACTTGCATTTTGAGATAAGAATGTCGCAAAGTGGCGACTTCATAAATCCTAGAGAATATTTATTTGAAAATAAGGAGGTGTAAATTGATAACAGATATATATACAACTGATAAAACATATAATATAATCTATGCCGATCCTCCTTGGAAATACAAAACTTGGAGAGAAGGCTCAGGGACAGCAGAAAAACATTATCCTACAATGGATATTGAAAGTATAGTAAATATGAAGGATACAATCAAAAAAATTTCAAATAGTGATTGTATTCTTTTTTTATGGGTAACCTTCCCTTGCCTATTAGAAGGTTTACGAACTATGAAAGAATGGGGTTTTAAATATAAAACTTGTGGTTTTAATTGGATTAAAAGAAATAAAAAAAGTGATACTTGGTTTTTTGGTATGGGACATTGGACTAGAGCTAATTCAGAACTATGCTTAATTGGAACAAAAGGAACTATTAAAAGAAAGTCTAATAAAGTATTTCAAATAGTAGATACTCATATTCAAGAGCATAGCAAGAAACCTGATATAGTTAGAGAAAGAATAATAGAGCTGGTTGGAGATCTCCCACGAATTGAGTTGTTTGCAAGACAGACTGCAGATGGATGGGATTCTTGGGGAAATGAAGTTTAAAAAGAGGTGGTTTATTTGGATATAAAAACAAAAATATTAGTTAATAAATTTAAAAATATATCATACTTTAAAGATTTAGAAGATTATATTTCAGATCGAGTAAACGAAAATAAGCTAGATTATGATAAATTAAAATATTTATATGATAATCTTTATAAAGGTCGTTCAGAATTCATAAAACAAAACATATATCCTGTTGGAGAATTTTTATCAAGTGGCTATTCCTTTGAAGAATGCGAGAAAATAACTGATTTGCTAGAGGATGCAACAGGAAAAACAATATTTTTCTATGAGAAAAAAGAACAAGGGCATAGATTTAATAAACTATTTGTAGATTTAAAGTTTAGTTTTGACAAATATAATGAATTTATAAAATGTGGCAATAGCAAAGATATTGCCTTTGAAAAATTAAAGTTTGAACTAGATAATACACCTCTGAAATTAAGAGAAATTATAGTTACTTTAAGCTCAAATAAATATATTTATCATTCTGAAATGGAATCCTATTGTAAGTATATAAATGATGAAATGGAAAAATTAAGAAATGACTTTAGAGAAGATACTAGCAAAGATGAAAAACTATTAAAACATTTTGAAAATGATAATCCTAAAAATAGGTTTCAGAGTATTAGGGTTGCAGGAACAATACTAGCAGGAATTGATCTAAGAAATTTACAAAGAGAAAATAATAATTTAACTGGTGCAAAAGAAGAATACCCCTACAATGATAAACAAGTTAAAATGATAGATTTATTTAATAGACTTGAAAATACAATGGAAAAAGCTGAACAATATATTGAGTTAAATTATGATCAGGAAAATAATATAGAAATGTAGATATATTTTATCTTGTGTGATATAATCATAAGCGAAAATAGTAATTTGTAGGGAGGAACAATGTCTTTAATAAGTGTAAATAATTTGACTTTTGGATATGATGGAAGTTTTA
>CANROM010000004.1 GCA_947632225.1 uncultured Clostridia bacterium
CCCAAAATCAATATATTTTGTACCATTATATAATAAATATTCTTTTTTTTTGGAGATAATTCCTATAATATAAAAAAAGAATACAAATATGTATTCTTATTTTAGTATTTCGTAGCTCTTATCTACTTTCACTAAGTGCACATCTTTTCCTTTTGGAAATTTATTCACATAATCTTCCGGCTTATATAAAATTCTTAGATGTGTGGCAAAAACAGTTTTAACTTTTAGGCTGCATGTGTCAGCTATTATCTTATCTGTCATTCCATGATAGTTTCTAAATGACTTAAATCTTTTTGTAGGATATCCCGCATCTATTAGTACAGCATCTGTTCCTTCTACAAATTCTTCTAAGTCTTTAGAATATCTTGCAACGTCTGATGTATATACAAATGTTTTATCTTTATGTTGAATTTTAGTAGCAAATGATTCTCCCTTATGTAGTGTTTTGCAAAATGTAAAATTGCATCCATCAATACTAAACTCAACAAAATGGTTTAGTGCCTTGACGTCATACACGCTCTTTTGAGCTTTCACAATGGTATACAAAATACTTTTCCTAGGAAGATATACTTGTACTCTTTTTTTATTTTTATGAAACAAATTATATATATATAAATATGGAGCTAATAATAGCAAAGAAAAGTTATGATCTACATGATTGTGCGATATGATAAATAGTACATTGTTCATATCTATATTTTCTTTCTTGACCACTCTTAAAAACTTTAAAAATACTCCAGCACCAAAATCTAAGAAGATATCTTTGCTAAAACCTAATAACCTATAGCAAGTACTCTTATGTTTGCCAAATGTACATATATTAGGCGAATAATTTCCAAGAACATAAAATACAAAATTATTCATTCTATCACCCCTTATAAATTATTATTGGGCTATTTTATCGAAAATACTCACATATTATACCACAACAATTACTTTTTGAAAAGATTTTACGAGCATATTTTTAATTGCCACTTGTTTTCCAATAGCCTCCAAATTTGGATTTTACATAAAAATATGGTATAATTATATTAGAAATTTTTTTATAAAGTTTACAGGTGAATGCTGTAAACTGTATTTAATGGGAGGATATGATTATATATGGAGAAAATAAAAGATTTCTTAAAAGATGCGTTTGTCGTTGTGTTTATGGTAGTAGTACCAATTATTGTTATTGTAACTAGTAATGTTAAAAGCAACTTAGAAAACTCAACTGTTTATGATTGTGATTATCATGCATTAGACTTTTTACGTACTACAATTGAAGTAAAAGATAGTGAAGGTAATGACTATGCAACTATTCAAAGTGAACATGTAAAGGTTTTAGTAGTAGACCCACTTGTTATGAGAAACACTCAAAATGAAGTTATTGGTGAAGCTGGTGATAAATATGATTTTATCGAACAAGATTCACATGCAATTTCTATTAAAGATGAATTTTATATTCAAATGAGTGGTAATCTTAAAGTGTTTGGTGATCTTTATTATCTTTATGATGCTAACGGAGAAAAGATTGGTGAAGCTGATTTTAACAACTGGGGTACTAACGGAGTCATCAAAGATACAACTGGTAAAACAATTGCTGAATACAACTCTGGATGGTTACGTAAAGACTACACAGTAACAATTTCAAATGACACTGATATTGATACAGATGCTATACTATTAGTATTTGCTTCATATGCAAGTGACTACGCATACGACAACGACTAAAAAAGACGGTTAAATAACCGTCCTTTTTTATTTATTTGCAATTTTCTTTTTTAATAGTCTTATATCTTCACCTACAAATCTACATATCATAAAGTCACCAACAAATCTTGAAAAAATACGTTCCTCATATTCTCTTTTTATTTCTTGTGGTGTAAGATTAGTAGATATTAGTATTTTCTTATTTTTTAGAAGTCTTGTATTTAATATATTAAATAGTTCGCTAAACTTTGCACTATTCATTGCTTCTGTTCCAAGGTCATCTATAATTAAAAGGTCTACCTCAAATATTTTATCATACTCATCTTTTTCATCCTCAGTTTTATTAAATTTAAACTTATAGTCTGTCATTTTATCTAAAAGTATTGGTGCAGTTTGATAAATTACAGATTTTCCTTGTTTTATTACTTCTGCTGCTATACAGTTTGCAAGGAATGTCTTACCAAGTCCTGTACTACCTGTAAAAAGTAAATTTTTCTGTTCTGGATCATCCAAATTATGTGAGAATTTATATGCAAGCTTTCTTATTGCATCTATATTTTCAAGTGGAGACTTATCTATCCCATATTTTTCTTTATCATTGCAAGTAGAATAATATCCATAGTCAAAAGTCTCAAAGTTTTCCTCTTTAATTTTTGAAAGATTAGATTGTTTAAAAGACTCATTTATTAGCTGTTGACTAAAGCAACTGCAAATCTTATTTTCAAAATATCCAGTATCATTGCATTTTGAGCACTCATATTTAGGCTCAAAATCTTTTCTAGTCATGCCGATTTTTTTAAGTTCTTCATCATATTCAAAGTTTAATTTAGCAAGTTCTACCTCAAGCTTTTGTTGTTCTACCTCACGAGATAAATCGTCTGAAAATATCCTAGCTTTAGCAGATTTTAAAGATATTGTATTGATTTCATCCTCAATTTGTGCAAGTCTTGGGTTATTATCATATACACTCTGCTTGAATTTTTTTGCTTCACTTATAGCTCTTTGTCTTTTAATATCATAATCTCTTTCTACTTTTCTATAAACGCTTCCTTGCATATTTTCACCTCCTACTATAAGTTATCATAAAAGTCATCTGTACTATCATACTCACGTTGCGAGTAACTTTGGTAACTTTTTTTCTTTGGTTCAGAAGTTTTTTTACTTTCTAAAGTTTTGCTTGTAGTCTTTGGTTGCATTTCGTCTTGCTCTATTTCTTGAACACTAGTAAAGCCTTTATCATGCCAGCTAGTTATTATTGCATCTATATATTTAATTGATGGGTTAGTTGTAGAAGTACTTCTTTTTAGTCCCTCCTCAATTATGTTAAAATCATAATTATATGTATCAGTCCATTTTTGAATATATGCTTCTTCATACTTAGATAAGTTCCTATTAAGACCTAATGCTTTTACTATTTTTTGCTTAGTCTTTAAGAATTTATCATATTTTTCTAGAAACCCTTCAAGTTGCTCAAATGTTTTAACACCACCATTTGACCAAGTCTCAGCAACTGCATAAACATATTTTTTGTTTAATGCTTTTCTTTCCTTACAATATTGGAAAAGAGCTATCATTACATCCTCAGAAAATGAATATGACTTAAATAAGTTACCTATGTCAGTATACCAGCCAAGTGTCATCACGCCGTTAAAGAAGCTCTCATTTATAGCATTAACTGCTGCTGTTCTTTTTCTTTCAAGCTCTGTTTGTGCTCTATTAGTTCTTGTGTCAAACTTAGGTGTATACAACTTGTTTATCTCAGTCTCTTTTAAATCTACAACAACATAGCCTTGTGAGTTTTTAGCAATTAACTCTTCTACTTCTAGCACTTCTAGGGCTGACTTAAATTCCTCAGGAGTCATATTCAAATCTTTAGCTACATTTTCACTTTCAACTTCAATTCCCTTTTGCAACAAATATAATACGTATATATATACTTTAATGTCATTTGCTTGTAGTGATTTCATATTATTTAGAATAAATAAATCTGGTATTTGTGTATCACCAAGCTCAAGTTTGTTTTTCTGTATAAACTTCATAAACTAATCTCCCATGATTCTTGGGCTAATTATATCACTTTATTACGAAATTTACAATATACTACCTTTTTACATTTTTCTTGTATACAGTGCCTACAGTTCCTTTTTCCATTTCTTTTATATATATACCTTTATTCATACAATACTTAAGTATTACAAGTAGCTTGTCCACTATACACTCCTCATTAAAATTTAATATTATAAACACAACAGCAGGAGTAAGTAAAATTGAGATAATATACACTCTTAAAATAATTTTTATATTTAGGCTTATAACGATTTTAAGTATTATAAAAAAATATATTAATAGTACTACCATAGTCTTATAATCTATGAGTCCCATCCACTTGCTTTTTCTATTATAAAAATTGTATATCTCCTGCTTATTTATTCTTTCCATATCTTCTCCACCACATAACAATTTAGCTTACTAATAAACAATAAAGTACCTATTAGAACAACACTATATATGCTCTTATCCTCTTTTGCTGTAATTGGTATAAACAGTATTACTTTATTTATTGTTTGCACACTTAAACAAAAAACAAACAATTTTATCCACATTTTACACAGTCCCTGTGTTTCTTTTAGTAATGATAGAAGTATTAAAAACGGTGAAAGCATTATACTTATATTTATATAAACATACCTTATAGAGAAGATAATAAGAAGATTTATTACATAGATGCAAATTATAAGCTTAGAAAGTCCTTCAACATTTATTTTATCATCAAGCATAAAATATTCTTCAACACTCTTAATATCTGCTGGCAGTACTTTATAATTTATTTTTTTATCTGCTATTTCTTCTAGCATACTAGATATTAAACTAGTAAAATTGTAGTTAATATTTACTATTTCTTTGCATATATCATAGCTACTTTGACTTATAATTAGAATAATAACAATTTTAAAAATAAAGCGATAGAACCCCATTACTTCATTACCATTATATAATGAGAGTAGCATTTTACACGTACTGTATAATATAATTCCAAATAACGTCATATTTAAAAGTAAAAATATATAGTTTAAGCACTCACTGGAAGTAATTGTCTTTATTGGCTCTTTTAAAAAGATATCTTCGCTTATATTTGAAATTTCATCTATAAGCTCGTATCCTCTACTTTCTACTGAGGTATATAACTTATTTAATAGTTCATTAAAATTTTCAGTATTCATTATTTTATTATCGCATCAACAAATTTAACTATCAGATCTAATGATTCTATTGCTGCGTATCCTATAATGCTGTTGATAATGATTTTCTTACCTAAAATCATTTTCTGCTCATCTCCAAAACTTAGTTTTCTAACTAAAATACCAGATGCTATGCATACACTTGCTATTGGAGTTGCTAGTTTTTCAATATACTCCTTAATTCTTTTAAATGCCGAGTTTATCTTATTTACAAGAGTCGGCGTTGTTGCAGCAAATACATCTGTAAGCATTATACCAAAAAGAGCTATTAGTATAACACACCCTAAAATTTTTACTTTCAATACAACCACGTCCTTTCAAAAAAAGTTGTGATTCAAGTAAAAATGTACCTAGCATAGTTTATTTTATTCTCCCACACAATAATTAAAACTCACAAGAGGGTACATTTAAGAAACAATATATAAAAAGGAAAAATAAAAAAGATAAAAATACATAATTAGAAAATAAACAAAATGATTAAAAAATGCTGATTAAAAACTTGAATCACGCATATAATATTAACACGTGACTTTTCGACTAACAATAGTAAATAGTGCATATGATAAAACTAGAATCTACATAAAAATACTTTTGTAGAAATAAGTAAACCAGCCCTTTATTTTTGCTCTTTTTTTGCAATTTTTTTAAAAAACTATTGACAAGTATTTCAATTTGTAGTATTATATATGCGCAGTCAGTTGAGAAACTGATTGTATATACTTTGATGGGCCATTAGCTCAGTTGGCAGAGCACTTGACTTTTAATCAAGTTGTCCGCAGTTCGAATCTGCGATGGCTCACCAGAATGGGGCCCGTTGGTCAATCGGTTAAGACATCGCCCTTTCACGGCGGAGTGAGGAGTTCGACTCTCCTACGGGTCACCATATAAAGTATATGCTGGAATAGCTCAGCTGGTAGAGCAACGGTCTTGTAAACCGTAGGTCCTCAGTTCGAATCTGAGTTTCAGCTCCATCTAAACAGTGGTAATCAAGCAACTTTTATGTTGCTTGATTTTTTTATGCAAAAAAAGAGGTAAGCTTTATTCCTACCTCTCTCTTTGCATATTTATTTGATTTCTATTTTTTTCTTCTTTAACTCTATCTAGATTATCAATAAGTTTTGAAGAATTATTATATATATCAACATACCTTGAATCAGTTTGTGATTTTATCCTATTTTGTTCGTTTATTTGCCTTACAATTCCCTCAGGATTTATAACTTTTAATTGGGATGGACTTTCTATTGCTGTGTTCCTACAAACTTCACAAAACTCATCATATGTAACGTATTTATCCATTTGTCTTGCCACTGCATACATTGCGCTAGCTTGTGGAATTGCCCAGCTCCTACTTGCATAAGCTCTATATACTTTTCCTCCATTACAATCATTTTGTGAATAAGTAATACCGCCAGACACAATATTAACCTCACCTTGTTTGCGCATTGCACTAACTCTTCTTAAAGAATTCTCGTATTCTTCTTTGCTTTTTAATGAATTCTTTAAAATTTCAATTCTTTCATTAAATTCCTTTTCGCTGAAAGAACCTTTAAATTTATCTACATTATCTAAGTCTCTCTTAATTTTGATTTTTGCAGCTTCATATTCCTCATCTGTTATACTAAATGAATCTGGTTTATTATAGTTTCCACCATGACAATTACACTGGTCAAAAGTCTTACCAAATCTTATGCTATCTACAAATTCACAGCCTTTACTTTTTAGTTCTTCTACCAATCCATTACTTATTTCTTTTTCAGTCTTTCCATTTAACATACTGATACGTCCAATTGATGATGACATAGAAATTATATCTGGAACTTTTCCATCTTTGCCTATGCTTTTTAAAAATTCGTATCTGTACTGGTAAAACTTTTCAAAGTTATCGCAATCTGCTTGAGATGCGTCAAAGCTAATGCTAGCTCCAGGAGCTATATGTTTGAAAATGCTTGTAACAGACATTCCATGCATATGGCTCATATTCTTATCCTCTTCAAAGCTATCATTATATTTAATATCTTTAAATTGTTCACTAGTATGATCAAAAGGAGTATCCACAATTAAAACATTAACGCCTTTTCCAGTAATTCCAGCTTTGTGTAAATCTTGCATACAACTATAGTAATTCTCACATTCTTTTAATATTTTATCTGGATGAAACTTTTCATTTTGCTCTTTTGAAAATATAGTATTTGTATCAAAAGAAAGCTGTAAAAATTTCTCATATGAGAGTTTTGACATATCTATCTCTGATACGTCCTTACCACAAATACCATATAATCTTATATCCGAAAATTGCATATTTTCATAATGCTCATTTATCTTATTTACAAACTCATCATCTATGACTTTAGGTATTTTTATATTATCCACAACCTCCCAATAGTCTGTCTTATATTGCATAATTTCACCTCTTATTAATACATTCATATTTTAACATTAAAAAATAGTTATATCAAGTGCATGCAAATTAAGAGTATTTAATTATTACAATGTATTTTATTCTTTTCATTATATCAAAAAATACACTCTTAGCAGAGTGTATTTTTACATGATTACCTTTTTAGGGCTAACCACATTCTCAGTAACGAATTTTATTACTTTTCCTCGTTTAAACGTAGCTTCTGAAAATTTAGCTGTTGGATAAGTTGTATTTTCGTTAAGTACGCCTTTATCATCAAAAACCATACCAGCAGTCGAAGTAATGATAATTCCACCAAGTATTTGTAGTGAGTTTACGTGATAATGACCAAATTGTACAAATCTAATGTTATAATTTCTGTTTTCAATTCTTACATTATCTGTTACGTTTTCGAATTGTTGCCACATTTCTTTTTCAATCTTGTATGATTTTGTATAGGCTAGTTTTCCTGTTCCGTGTTGCATTTTTTTAACAACGCCATGGATAACTAGATTAGCAACAAATTCGTTTATATGGTGAAATTCAACTCCTTTTTCTGCAAGTCCACGTTGAACTAACACAATTGGGTTAATTGAACCATTTTTTTCAAAAGAAACGTCACGTTCGCCGTTAATACAGTAATACTTAAACTCAGGATACTGAGATAAAACTTCTATTGCAACATCAGCTTGCTCTTGAGCTGTCTTAGCTGTTAGATATAAGTCTTGTTTCTTATACTTAGGATGACCTGCACATAAATCTCCAGATATATGGACATTTGTATAACCGGCCTCTTTTGCTAAATCAAGAACATATTTTAAAGTGTCCATATCACAGAAAGTACTACCAAAGTAGATATCACTTAATTCAAGCCATTTTTCTGTGATTGTATCTTTACTAGCAAAAGATATTATCTCATAGTTTTTTTCGTTATATTGAGTTATATAATATGTTTTATTTGATGCATTATATTTAATGTTACCGGTGGCTGATATTAATTCGTCCATCTCTTGTTTAGTGAACTCTAATTCTTCAAGTGTACAGGCTTTTACACGCATTTTAGAAAGTGCATCTGCAACCTTTTGTGAGGTTAAAAAATCATCTTTCATATTATCCTATACCTCCTTCTGCCAAGGTGAATAGAATTCTATTTTTTCCTTGACAATTTTACCATCAACTATGGTTAAGTCTCTAAACACTCCACCTGTTCTTCCTGAAATTCCCATGCGTTTTTCTAAGTCGCCGTCACGTTGGAAGTTACCAGGCATTATAATTGTAACACCGCTCATTGAAAGTGCATAAGTTGTGTGGAAATGTCCTGCTTGAATACTTCTTAAATTGTAGTATTTTCCACCAATGTATACATCGTTTAAGTTACTTTCAAATACTCTAGACAAATATACTTGAACCTTATATGATGCTGCTCTTGCAGCTCCACCTTGTAAGTGAATCAATCTAAATACAATTCCAGCATGAACTATATTTCCTTCGTATGCATTTAAATACGTAAATCTCTTACCTGCTTTAGCCATTCTGGCTTCAAGGTATTTGATAGGATCTAGTCCACCTTTCATGCAAAATGATTGATCATGGTTTCCCATAGTGGCTATATACCAAAAGTCATACTTTTCAAGAATTGCCATAAGTTCTTCAACTTGCTCGATAGCTCTGTTATTTTTTAAGTTATTTTCTTGTCCTCTGTATACTCCAAAGCCATCAAATAAGTCACCAGAGATATGAACAAATTCTATACCTCTACTTTTAGCCTCTGATAGAGTCTTATCTAGTCCTTCTTTATCAAAATTACGACAACCAGTATGCAAATCGGATATTTCAAGAAGTTTTAGCTTTACTTCCTCGTTGCTATTTGCTGGTTTCTCAGATATTATAATGTACGCTGTTTCTCCATCAGGTACTATATAGTAAACGTAATCCTTAACTCTTGGATCGTATTGTTCTTTTACGCAATAACCAATATCTCTCAAGTATATTATATCTTTCATAGTGAGTTTTAATTGTTTTAACGTGAGTTGTTCTTTTTGCATTTTTTTAACAATATTTTTTTGATTTCTCATATAAATCCCTCCTCATATTAATTTGTAAGGTATTCTCAAGCAAAAAAATATTTTTAACTCATTTTTATATATCAACCACCCTCATTATATAGTAGTTTTTTGTCGATGTCAAGAAAAAAAGTAAGATATTTTTTTATAAAAAGTGTCTTAACTTTATATAGACTTTATGCTATAATCTTGTTGTAATAAGAGGTGACAAAAAATGTCAAAATTCTACTTTAGATATGGAGCAATGGGAAGCGGTAAAACTATAGATTTATTAAAGGTAGCATATAATTACAAAGAACGTGGTCAAAAAGTTGTTATATTTACAGCAAAAATAGACAACAGATATGAAGTAGGAAAAGTAACTACAAGAATTGGAATACAATCTGATGCAATTACTTTTGATAATGACACAAATTTTTACAGATATATAAAAAGTTTAGATAAAAAGCCTGACTGTGTTTTAGTTGATGAGGCTCAATTTCTATCAAGAAAACACGTTATGCAGCTAAGTGATGTTGTAGATATGCTAGAAATACCAGTTATATGTTATGGGCTTCGTTCAGACTTTAGGCTAAATTTTTTTGAAGGAGCTAAAGCACTTATGGAAGTAGCAGATAAGATTGAAGAAATAAAGACTATATGTGAATGTGGAAAAAAAGCTACTGTGAATATGCGACTAGTAAATGGTATTCCTACAACTTCAGGTGCACAGATTTTAATTGGTGGAAATGATTCATACAAAGCTGTATGTAGGAAATGCTATAAAAAACTAACTCATCATGTAGCAGGAATATATTAAAAGATAAAGCACTCTTTATATTAAAGAGTGCTTCTATATTATTTCCAAGCGTTTACGTCACGTAATATTTTTCTTAATTTTTTTCCAAACATCTGTTGAAGTACAAATCCACCTTCACCATTGGCCTCGACCATAACCCATTTACCATCCTGCAATGCAAAGTCCCAGCTTATATATGGATAATCTTTTACTTGTGTGCCTAAATCTTTTACTATCTCTTTTAATTTATCCCATTCTGGTATTTGAAATCCCGGTATGCATACACCTGTATCTGGATGTAAAATGCATTTCTCTCCTCTTTCAGTTTTACCAATACTGTATATAATTCCAGTATCTATATCTATAGAGCCTACAACACCTCCAGCACTGGCATTATCTACAACGGATCCACCTCTCCCCATCCTTACAACTGCAAATAGTATATTTACCTTCTTTTCCTTAATATACGTTGCAATTCTTATTGTATTTACTGATTGAGGGTGTAATCTTGCCATACGTTCATCTTGCCTTATTAGCTCTTCAAGTACAAATCTTCCTCCACATATATAATTCCATATTTCATTTTGGTCATCTTTTTCTAAATCTACTACTCTAATACCATAGCCTTGACTTGTATCAAAAGGCTTTATTATATATTTAGTATGCCTTTTACAAAAATCTAAAAATTCATTTTTAGATTCCTCGCCCTTAATATATATCATCTCTCTACCATAATACTTTTTGAATTTTTGATAGCACTTGTATTTATCTGTTAATGTTTGTTTAAATTCTAAATGTGGTAAGCTATACATAAACTCGTATCTTTCTACATTTCCAACAAATTGTTTTCTTCCATAGTCTGATAAATTTTCAAAATCATATAAAAAATATTCTATTGGTTTTATTTTATAATGCAATAGTGAAAAGTAAAAATCTTTTCTTAAGAAATCTGCAAGTTTTTTATCTTTTTCAAACTCTTCACCTCTATACTCTTTCAATAGCTTATTAAAAAGCTCATCGCTATCTTCATTTAATACTTTAGAAATAACATTTCTTCTTGCTAAAACTTTTGCCACATTTTTATTTTTACTTAGTTCATAAATTTTTTCTTTCTTCATATCTATTATGTTCCCTCACATATTTCACATTATATATCTTTTTGTTTGAAAAAACAACAAAATCTATTTTAGTACTTTTATTGCTTAACAATTTTAAAATTTGCTAATATATGTTATAATCTATATATCTTGGAGGTATAGTTATGGGAATGTTATATTATAGGCTATCTAAATTCATTAAAGAGAAAATTGGAAAGCATATAGATAAAAAAACAGCCAAATTAAAGAAAAAAATGGAAAAGCAACATAACATCAGTGACTGGTGGTTCTGTGTTGTATGTGCTAAAAAATATAAAAAGGTGCACTTCTTAGATAGAATTAAAATGTACTTACACGGATTTAACAGTGACCAATATGTAAATTATCACTTAGATAAAAATAATTATAAAGACTATCTTACAGATGTTCAAAGATGGAAATCTAGAAAAATAAATGGAGATTACAATATTGTATTAGATGATAAGAGACTTTTTTATGAGACATTCTCAAAACATTTAAAAGTTCCTAAAACATTACTATTTATTAAAGATGATAAAATATATGATTATGAAACTAATGAATTAAAAGATGTAAAATATGTCATTGAACTTCTAAAGTCACATAAAGGTTTAGCTTTTAAAGAAATTTCTAATGGTGGTGGCAGCGGAATTAACATACTTAAATATGTAGAAGATAAATATTATATAAATAACAAAGAAGTTGACTACGACGAAGTTTCTTCATACATATCTTATATAAGGAATAACCTAGTAACAGAATATGCATTTCAACATGAGTATTCAAATAAAATATATAGCAGCGCAATAAATACTCTTAGAATAGTAACTATACAAACAGAAGAAAATGGGGCAATAGTACCACTAGCAATGCACAGATTTGGTACCAATGAATCTGGTCAAGTAGATAATGCTTGTAGTGGTGGTATCTTCTGCCCAGTAGATATTAGAACTGGTGAAATTGGACAGGCAATGAGCTATAGAAATAATGACGTACTAGATGTTCATCCTGACACAAAGGAACAAATCGCAGGAATTATAGTACCTAATTTTGATAAAATAAAGCAAAAGTTAATAGACGTTGCAAACAAGTTTCCATACATAAATTTTGTTGCTTGGGATGTTGTAGTTACAGACGACAATGATTTTTGGGTATTAGAAGGAAATACTTCAACTGGTTTTGGATTTTTCCAATGCTTTAAACCATATAAAAATACAGAACTTGGAAAATGGTATGAATCTAAAGGAATATAAAAAAAGCTTGAATTAGTTCAAGCTTTTTTTATTTTACTGTTTCTTCATTTTCAAATATTATCATATCACAGCTATTTTTTACTTTTTCAAGTTCTTCTTTATTACGTATAGTCCAAACAGCTACATATCTATTCTTCTTTTTTTGCTTATTATAAAACTTCTCATCTACATCTAAATATTGATAAGAAATAAAGTTTGGTTTAGTAAATACATTAAATACCATATTACCTAGTAATATTTTCATAATTCTTCCCTTTATTTCTTTTACATTTTTACCAGAAAGCTGTCCTCTAACGATATGTGGAGCATTTTTCTTTAACCAATATACGACTCTTGGGTCAAAGGACTTTATTACATAGTCACCTTCATATTTATCCAACATTTTTACTAGTTTTTCCATTAACTCCTTGTATCTTGGTGTCTTCTTTATTTCTATCATAAGACCAACTCTACCATTTATACACATAAGAACGTCTTCAAATGTTGGTATTTTATTCTCAGTTCCAAGTAGTTTTAACTGCTTTAGCTCTTTAAGCTCAAATGTAGTTATATCTCCTTTTATACCAGTTACTCTTTTTAGATTATCATCATGAAATACTACTATATATCCATCTTTAGTTAAATTTAAATCTAACTCTATTGCATATCCTTTTTCTGCAGCAGCCTCAAAAGCTTTAATTGAATTTTCTGGTATATCTGTTTTATTACATAAGCCTCTATGAGCTACATACCTAAAATTTTCAATATTCATATATTTCCTCCTTATATTGAATTTGCGATATTTACAAAATCATCTATATCTAGTTGCTCTGCTCTTGTGTTAAAATCTATATTGCATCTATTAAAAAGTTCTTCAATGTCACTTTTACTCATTTGGTTAAATTTACTTGCCTCTAGTGAGTTAATCATTTTCTTTCTTCTCTGAGCAAAAGCCTTATGTATAAGTTCAAAGAAAATCTTTTCATTTTTTACACTATACTTTCTTTCCTTCTTCAAAGTAATTACAGCAGACGTTACATCAGGAGATGGAATAAAGCTAGAATTAGGTACTTCTATCTCAATGCTTGCATTGGAAAAATACCTAACCATTAAAGTAAGTATGCCAAATTCCTTACTTTTTGGCTCTGCTACCATACGACTAGCGACTTCTTTTTGCACCATTACAGTTATATCTGATATTGTATTTTCATCTTCAAGTAACTTAAAAATAATAGGTGTAGTAATGTAATATGGTAAATTTGCTACCACTTTTACACTACTAAATTCTATATTATTTTCCTGCTGTATCTCTTTAACCACACTATCTATATTTACTTTTAATATATCTTCATTTAGCAAAGTATAATTTGTTCTATCTTTAAATCTATCTTGTATAACTTCAATCATTTTAGGATCTATTTCAACAAGTAAAGCATATTTTGCATTATCTAGCAAATACTCAGTAAGATTTCCAAGTCCTGGGCCTATCTCTATAACTAGATCTTCTTTTGTAACCCCTGACGCCCTCACAATTTGTTCTAAAATGTTGTCGTCTACTAAAAAATTCTGTCCATATCTTTTATTTGCCCTAATATCGAATCTGTTCATTATACTTTTAGTTTTATTTAATGTATTCATATTACTCCTTTAAATGTATATAAAGTAAAAGAATAGCCTAAGCTATTCTTCATAATCTATATTGAACCAGTATTTATTAGTCTTTCCCTTGTTGCTAAAACGTTATTACTGTATGCTCTGTCAATTATTCCCTGACTATAGCAGTTGTTATAATATGCTCCCTCACCCATGTTATATGAGTTTAGGGCATATACTATCTGTGTCTGATAATCTGAAGTTTTAGTAGCAGCTATTCCCATGTAAATGCTTAACATATACGCACCAGCAGTCATGTTATCATAGGGATCAAATAAATCTGTTATTCCTAATTTTGAGTTTAGGTTATAATAGTTAGATGCAGCTATTTGACAAAGTCCATAAGCATATCCACTAGAAACACTAGGATTAAATCCACTTTCTCTAAACATCAATGCTATAAACAATGGATAATCTACTCCATATCTTTTACAAAGATTATATGCATATTGTTGTTGTTCAACAGGAAGTGCTATGTTATATGCTACAAAGCCTCCATCTACAACTTGTGAACTGATTGATGTAACTACACTACTTCTTGATACTTTTGTTCCTACTTCTACTACTCTATTTTGTGCCTGAGCTAAAACTCTAGACTTTATTTCATCTTTTTGTATTACTTTATTTTCTTTAGATTTTACTATATAACTTATTTCTTTTGATCCATCTACGCCCTCTTGTAATACCTGTGTTGTCCCAGATTCTACGTCTGCGTTATTTACTGTTTCTTCTTCAAATGGTATTGTGTGTATTTCTTCTTTAACACTAGCTATTATTGGAGCATATGACTCTCTAATACTCTCAATATCAAAAGAGCCCTCGTTATCTGACGAAATTGCTATTGTCATTCCGTTTAGTAATCTTGAATCTTTTGATGGTTCTATGTTTGTAGTCTCGCCTAAGTATATCTTGTTTTGTAGTAAAAAGGCTTCTACAGAACTAGCTAATGTCTTTATACTTATAACATTACCATAGTAATTTAGTGTTATTGTCTTAAGTTGAGTTGTTATTGCAAGTAATCCGGCTGTAGCAAATATTAGAACTAGACTTACAGCTGTAAGAATCTTTCTTAATATATATGCTTTATCTTCTTCCACTAAAATTCCTCCTAAGATTATTTAACATTGTAATTATACTATATAATATATTCTTTGTCAAATTTTTATTACTCCCACGGGCTGTCCACTTGTATTTCAAATATGTTATACTTTTTTATTTTTATTGCAAATACTTAAATTTAATGATACAATGTTTGTATGCATAAATAAGGAGGTATATTTTTATGTGGATTATAATTTTAGTAGGAGTAATACTAGTAATAATTTTAGCTATTGTTGGTGTATACAACAACCTAGTATCACTTAAGATGAGAGTAAAAAATGCTTGGGCACAAATTGACACTCAATTAAAAAGAAGATTTGACTTAATACCAAATCTAGTTGAGACTGTTAAAGGATATACAAAACATGAGCAAGAAACTCTTGAAAAAGTTATTGCTGCAAGAAACACATACGTTACAGCTACATCTGTTGAAGATAAAGCTGCAGCTAACAATCAATTGACAGCAACATTAAAAAATCTATTTGCTTTATCTGAAGCTTATCCAGATTTAAAAGCAAACGAGAATTTCATGCAATTACAAACTGAGCTTACTGGAACAGAAGATAAAATTGCTTATTCAAGACAATTTTACAATGATACTGTTCAAATGTACAACACAGCTATAATGAGATTCCCATCTAATATAATTGCAGGAATGTTCAATTTTAAAGAAGAGCCATTCTTCCAAATTTCAGAAGCAGAAAAAGAACCAGTTAAAGTACAATTCTAAAAGTGAGGAAAAATTATGATTTTAAAAGCTGTTAGAGATAACAAATTACAATCATTTGGCATAGTACTTGGCTTTCTTCTAATAGTAACATTATTTATTTACTTTATATGTTACTTAATGGATTTAGGCGTATACTCAATTATAATTGCGGTTATATTTTCTTCGACTGCAAGTATAATCTCATATTATAATTGTGATAAAATGGTGCTAGCTATGAATGGTGCAAGACCAGCAAATGAAGAGCAAGATAAGCAACTTAATTATATTTTAGAGGGCTTATGCTTAGCTTCTGGTCTCCCTAAACCAAAATTATATATAATTGATGACCCATCACCTAATGCTTTTGCTACAGGCCGTAATCCAGAACATGCAGTTATCTGCTTTACTACAGGTATACTAGAAAAGATGGATAAATACGAGCTTGAAGGTGTAATGGGACACGAGTTATCTCACATTAAAAATTATGATATATTACTCTCAACAGTAATATCTGTATTTGCTGGTTTTGTAGTAATGCTTTCAGACTTTGCAATTAGATATGGATTTAGAAGAAGACGTTCAAATGATAATGATAGTAGTATTCTAGACTTAGTTATCCTTGTTGTAGGACTTGTATTTATAGTCCTTGCTCCAATATTTACTAAGCTCATAGAACTAGCTATCTCTAGAAAAAGAGAGTTCTTAGCGGATGCAAATTCTGTTGAATTTACAAGAAATCCTCAGGGACTTATATCCGCACTAAAGAAACTACAGGGTGATGATTCTAGTATGAAAAATATTAGTAAGGCAACAGCTCATATGTATATAAATGAGCCAGACAAAAAGCAAAGAGAAAAAACAGATATATTCTCTACTCACCCACCAATATCTGAACGTATAGCAAGACTTGAACATATAAATTAGTCTCTTAATGAGACTAATTTTTTTGTTTTTTTACATTATTCTATTTCAATTTACTATGCTATATGATATACTAACGATAGTGATTTAGGAGGTTAATTATGAGAACTAGAGGTTTTGAAATTGCAAAAGGATATGAAGATAAAGATATACATTTACCTGTTAGAAAAACAAAGAATTCTGCAGGATATGATGTTGAAGCAGCAGAAGATGTAGTTATTCCACCGTTTAAATTTGGAATGAAGCCTACTCTTATTCCAACAGGTCTTAAAGCATATTGCCAAGAAGATGAATTTTATATGTTAGTTAACAGAAGTAGTGGTCCAAAAAAAGGATTTATAATGGCTAACAGCATAGGAATTATAGACGCAGACTATTATGGTAATGAAACAAATGATGGACATTTCTACTTTCAATACTATAATTTCAAAGATGAAGATTTAGTAATTAAAAAAGGAGATGTAATTGGACAAGTTATATTCCAAAAGTATTTAACTGTAGATAACGATTCAGCAGATGGTGTTCGTACAGGTGGCTTTGGAAGTACATCAAAATAAAGAAGCAAATATGCTTCTTTTTTTAGCTTTTGTATTAACTTTTGTATAAGTTTATGTTATAATAGTAACACTTAGGAGTGATAAAAAGTGCAAGACTTATACATATATGTTGATAAGAATAAAGTCAACGATTGTTTAAAGTATGGCATTAAATTATCTGAGTATGAAAACAGAGTTCTTAAGTTAAATGAAATTAGTAAAAGAGGAATACAAGCTTATCTTACACCAAAAGACTCCGAGCTTTATGGCGATGATGAGTTTGATTGTATAAGAGTATCAACCAAAAATTTAACTGCAATAGTATTTAATAAAATATGTGAAAATACAGATTTAATAGAACAATATGTTTGTAATGTAGAAGAATATAACTATGGTGATTATGAATCACCTGAGGCTATTATATGTTCTTCTATTTTGCCAGAGAATTTATATCCATATAATAAGATATTAGATAAACCTTTACTAGTACAAAACTCACGTGAGTTCTACTATGAAAAATGTATAAATGAAATAATGGAAACAGATAAATTTAGTAAGTATGAGCTATATCAAACATTACTTATTCTTGGTGAACAGAAGAAATTATACAAAGTTTCAAAAGTAAAAAATGTTAAAATATACACAGATGTTATAAGTGGTACAAAATATACAAAGAGGAGCAATTAGCTCCTCTCTTTTTTACTCTTGTATTACTAACTCATCATATAGCTCTAGCTTAAATGTAGTATCATATCCCATTTTTTCTTTTTCCTCATTTGAATAATTTTCTACTATTGCTATACTATCACTACTTGTTACTATTTTTACAGGTACCTTTACATATTCAGCACCATACACCATGAGTACATACTTATGTCCATTTTCTTCATATATGGCATTTTGTGGTATTGCCATTCCATTATATGATTTCCAAATTACTTCACATGCAAGTTTTCTTGTATCTATTAGATCTTCAATCTCATTGCTTATTTGAAATAATGAATAGTTGTATTCATCATCTTGCATGTTTTTAATTAGGTACGCAGTGATATATCTGTTTTCAAAGTCTGTTATTCTTAATCTATAGTTATATCCTGTTTTTATGTACTGATCTTTATCTGATCTTGCAGTTTTTAGCAATAAATATGTTCTGTAATTATCTACAATTTTTATTCCAAAATCACTACTTATGTGCGTATCATAATCACTTACTATTTTGTTAAAATCTTGTATTGTAGAATTTTCAATATTTGAAAAATTATAACTGTTTTCTAGTCCATCTATCTTGTATGTCACAAGTCCAGTAACAGGAGCAGATATTGTACTAGAAGATTGTTTACTAAGTTTTACTAGTTCTTCTCTTTTATTTACCAAATCTCTAATAGCTGAGCTATCAGGTGTAGCATTTGCAATAATATTTATCTTCTTATATGCTAAATCATCCAGCTTAGTCTTATACTCTTGCATTTTCAAGTATGAAGTACTTTTTTGTATCTCTTTTGAATACTCTAGTATTTTTTTCTCTATTGATGCAATTTCTGCAGAAGTAGAATAGTTAGCTGGCAAATCTTTTACTAGTGTTTGTATCTGCTTGTCTATATCATTTATTTGTTTTAAATAATCATCATAATCATTATTTCTGTATGTAGCTATAGCTTCATTTTTTGACGCTTTCTTTCCTTGCTCTATAATTGCTGTAACTGGTAAAGATTTATCATAATCTACTAGCGTATCATTTTTTATAATATATACATTTGTATCTTCAGCCATCTCTATTGTTCCCTTAGTTACAGTATAAGTTGTTTTCTTTTTTAACGAATCTCTACTTAAAGAAATAGCAAAAAACAAAACAATAACTAATATTAAAGCTATAATTTTAAAATTAGACTTTAAAAATTCACCTACTTTACTCATATTACTCTCCTAATTATTTTTCACAACTCTTAGAATTTCATCTACTAAGGCGTCTTTAGGTTTGCTTCCGTCTAGCTTTATAGTATCTAGCTTATTATTAAACCAAGTCATTTGCCTTTTAGCATAGTGTCTAGTCTCTTTCTTTAATGTTTCAATTGCCGCTTCCAATGTAACTTCACCTCTAAAGTAAGGAAAAAACTCCTTATATCCAATAGCTTGCATGCACGTATTATTTAAAGGTAAGTTCATATCATATACTTTTCTTGCTTCGTCTAATATTCCATCTTTAACCATAAGGTCTACTCTAAGATTTATTCTATTATACAAATATTCTCTTTCCTGTTCAATGCAAAATACAATAAAATCGTATTTTCCTTCTTCTTTTTCTATACGCTCTTTTTCCTTTTGCATGTGCACAGACTTTAGTATTTTAGATTTATTTGCCATTTCAATAGCTCTTATTACACGTTTTACATTATTCATATGTATTTTTTCTGCACTCTCAGAATCTATTTCCTCAAGCATTTTGTGTAGATACTCATTTCCTTTTTCTTTTGCTATATTTTCTAGTCTTTGTCTTAGTTCTTGATCTTGTTCTTCTTCCTCAAAGTTCATATCATAAACTACAGCATTCATATATAGTCCTGTGCCACCTGCAATGATAACATTTTTGCCTCTACTTTTTATTTCTTCAATTTTATCATAGCACATCTTTTTAAAGTCTGCAACGCTAAAGTTATCTTCTACATTACATATATCAATAATGTGATGAGGTATTCCTTGTGCTTCTTCTTTTGTAACCTTAGCTGTTCCTACATCTAGTCCTTTATATATTTGCATTGAATCAGCAGATATTATCTCTGCATCGATTTTTTTAGCAAGTTCAATAGCAAGTCCTGTTTTTCCAGATGCTGTAGGTCCAACTATACAAATAATCTTATCCAAAATTTTACCTACTTTCTTAAAAATCTTCTTTCTATTTCATACTTAGAAATCTCGTAAGCTGTTGGTCTGCCATGAGGACATGTAAAAGGATTATCTAGCTTTACCATTTGGTCTATTAAATTTATTTGTTCTTCTCTATCTAGTTTCATTTTTCCTTTTACTGCAGCCTTGCAAGCAAGAGTAGCAAGAAATCTAAATTCCTTTTCAGATTTTTCTGTTTTAGATGCTCCCATAAGCTCCTCAATTATGTCCTTAAACATAGACTTATATTCTATATCATAGCCTATATTTGGTACTCCAGCTATTTTTATAGTATTATCTCCAAATTCTTCAAGCATAAAGCCAGCCTTTTCAAACATTTCCATATTATTAGTAACTACATCCATTTCCTTAGATGATAGCTCTACTAATGTAGGTATTAGAAGTAGTTGTGTTTGTCTATCTTTTGAATAGTATGCCTCTTTAATTTGCTCATATAAAAGTCTCTCATGAGCTGCATGCTGATCAATAATGTACATTTTATCTTTTATTTGAATAATAATATAAGTATCAAAAACATTACCTATATATTTATACAATAATTCTTCCTTCTCTTGTGGTAATATTGACTCTTCTTCATAATGCTCAACTTCAAATACAGGTTTACTTTCTTCTATTTCAGGTACTTCCTCTTTTTCTTCATTTAGCACTTTTTCACTTACATTTCCAAATTTATTATTTAAGTTTTCTATTAAGCTATTAGTATTTGGTGCTGGTGCCTCTACTTTTTGAACTGACTTATTATATAGCTTTTGTGTTGCATCTTCAAAGTCATACTTTTTCTCATCTTTTTCTACTATAACACCATTATTTATTAAATCTTTTGTTATCTGCTCTATTTTTTTATCTTCTCTTACAATAGAAAAAGGACTTGTCTCTCTATTATTTTTTTCTAAAGCACTTCTAACGGCGTGATAAACTACATCAAATACTTTAGACTCATCTGCAAACTTAACTTCTAGCTTTGCAGGATGAACATTTACATCTATTGATGCAGGGTTCATATATACATTACATACAATAAATGGGTGCTTATTTATAGCAAACTTTTGCTCACAAGCCTTATCTATTGCAGTAGATATAGTCTTATCTTTTATATATCTGTTGTTTATATATGTATACTGATGCATTCTTGTTGATCTAGAAATAGATGGAAGTCCAATCATACCAAACACTTTCATATCATTTATCTCATAGTCTATATCTACAACTGCATCATATATTTCTTTTCCAAATATATCATATATAGTATCATGCAAATTTCCTGTACCAGATGTTTGTATAATAGTCTTACCATTATTTATATATCTAAAGCTAATTTGTGGGTTAGCAAGCGCTATTCTAGTTACTACATCTTCAATGTATCCTGCCTCAGTATAATCTTTCTTTAAGAATTTAAATCTTGCAGGTACATTATAAAAGACATCAAAAATCTCTATCTTTGTTCCATTAACTGCAGGAGCAACTTCCTTTGACACAATATTTCCAGCTTCAACTCTAACCCTTGTTCCAACATTTTCATCGACATTTTTAGTAACAAGTGTTATCTTAGAAATAGCAGCAACAGAAGCTAATGCCTCACCTCTAAACCCCATAGAAGTTATTTTTGCTAAATCTTCTTCTTTTCTTATTTTACTTGTAGCATGTCTTTCAAATGCAAGCTCAATATCGTCAGACTTAAAACCAGTTCCGTTATCTGTTATCTTAATATAGCTTATTCCACCTTTTCCTATTTCTATTGATATAGCTGTAGCCTTAGCATCTATAGAATTTTCAACAAGTTCTTTTACTATTGATGCAGGTCTATCTACAACCTCGCCAGCAGCTATTTTATTTATAGTTTGTTCATCTAATAATACAATGTCTCCCATATAAAAATCTCCCTTTTTTCACTCTAATTATACTATTATTTTGTACTTTTTACAAGGATAATAGAAAAAGCGCAAAAAACTCTGCGCTAATCTAATTTTTCTTTTAATTTATATAATACTTCTAGGGCATCTTTTGGTGTTAGCTCGTCTAAGTTTATCTTTTCTAGTGAGCTTACAACTCCTGCCATTTTATAATTAAACATATCCATTTGTACTTCTTCTGTTGTTATTTTTTTCTTCTTTTCGTCAATAGTCTTCTTAGCTAGGTCTACATTTTCTAGATATTTTAATATCTCTTTAGCTCTAGATATAACTGGCTTTTTAACTCCAGCAAGTTTTGCAACATATATACCGTATGACTCATCCGCTCCACCAGGTGTAATTTTTCTTAGGAAGATAACATCGTCTCCTCTTTCTTTTACTGCTACAGAGTAATTTTTTACCCCTGGTATCTTTTCTTCTAGCTCTATTAGTTCATGATAGTGTGTTGCAAATAATGTTTTAGCTCCTATCTTCTCAAGATCTGCTATATATTCTACAGTTGCCCAAGCTATAGCAAGTCCATCATAAGTTGATGTGCCTCTTCCTATTTCATCTAATATAAGTAAACTATTTTTAGTAGCATTTTCTAATATATTAGATAGCTCTTGCATCTCGACCATAAATGTAGATTGTCCCATAGCAAGATCATCTGATGCTCCAATTCTAGTAAATATTCTATCTACAATAGATATCTTAGCACTATCTGCTGGTACAAAGCAACCAAGTTGTGCCATATAAGTTATTAGTGCTACTTGTCTCATATAAGTAGATTTACCTGCCATATTTGGTCCAGTAATTATTAAAAATCTATCATTATCATTATTTAAGTATGCATCATTTGGTATAAACTGCTCGCCTTTTATTGCTTTTTCTACTACTGCATGTCTTCCGTTTTTTATATCTATAACTCCATCTTCTGTTATTTCAGGTTTAACATAGTTGTTATTTACTGCTACAGTTGCAAATGCAGATAGTACATCAAGTATAGATACAATTGAAGCTGTTTTTTGTATACGAATAACTTGTTTTGCAACCTCATCACGAATACTGCAAAATAGGTCGTACTCAAGGTCTACAAGTTTTTCTTTTGCTCCAACAATCTTGTCTTCGATATTTTTTAACTCTTCTGTTACATATCTTTCAGCACCTGCTAAAGTCTGTTTTCTTATATATCTATCTTCAGGTACCATGCTTTTATATGAATTAGTTACCTCAATATAGTATCCAAATACTCTATTATATCCTATTCTTAGCCATTTTCCTTTTATTCCTGTAAGCTCTTTTTCTTTTGCTTCAAGTTCCATTAGCCATTCTTGTCCTTTAGAAGATGCAAGTCTATACTCATCTACTAAATCATTAAACCCGTCTTTAATTATTCCACCATCTTTTACTGTAACTCCAGCATCTTCTGCTATAGACTTATCTATTAGAGTATATACATCTTCAAGTGTATCAAGAGTATTGTAAAACTCGGTAAAATATTCATCTTGTGTACTATCTACTATTTTATTTAGTAGAGCTTTTAATGTAGGTAATTTTTGAAGTGAGTTTTTAAGAGATATTAGTTCTCTAGCATTTACACTACCACCTACTACTTTTGACACAAGTCTTTCTATATCATAAACAGTTTTTAATGTTTCTTGTAACTCATCTCTATAAATATTGTTTTTATATAGTACTTCAACAGCATTTAGTCTCTTATCTATTTCAGCTTTATCTAGTAAAGGTGATTCAAGCCAATGTCTAAGAGCTCTACCACCCATTGCTGTTACTGTTTCATCTAGTACCCAAAGTAAGCTTCCCTTTTTAGTTTTTTCTCTGTTTGCTTCTAGAATTTCTAGATTTTTCCTTGTTGTAGTATCTAGTTGCATATATCTTTCAATTTCATATTTTTCTATACTATTTATCTGCTCTATTGAGCCTTTTTGTGTTTCTTCAATATAGTTTAATAATAACAAAGCTGCTTGTTTTTCCAAAGAGGTAATATCTGCTGTGCAGTTTTTAGTAATTTCATCTAGCTTTTTGTTATTATCTAAATTATTATATGTACTTACATATATATTAAATAACTTGTTAAATTCATTAAAAAATATAGCATTTTCTTTTGAAGTATCACTAACCACAATTTCTGCTGGTGATATTCTAGATATTTCATTTAAAATCTTACTATTTATATCTACTCCTTTTAAGCTAGATATAAAGAACTCACCTGTTGAAATATCACAAAAAGAAATTGATGCTTCTTTTTTATCTATGAATAATGAGGCAATGTAGTTATTCTTTTTCTCATCTAACATGGTAAGATCAGTTATTGTACCAGGTGTTACAATTTTAACTACATCTCTTTTTACTATTCCCTTAGCAAATCTTGGATCTTCCAATTGCTCACATATTGCAACTTTATATCCTTTTTCTACAAGTCTAGGTATATAAGTATTTACAGCATGATGTGGTATTCCACACATAGGAGCTCTTTCTTCCAAGCCACAATCTTTTCCTGTTAATGTAAGTTCAAGCTCTTTACTTGCTGTTATGGCATCATCAAAAAACATTTCGTAAAAGTCACCAAGTCTATAAAATAATATACAGTCTTTATATTTCTCTTTTGTGTCCAAATAGTTTTGCATCATTGGTGTAACTGTTGCCATTTTTAGTCCCCCTTAAACACGTTTATTATATCAAAAAAAGTAGAAAAAAGCAACATAACTTAATAGCAGTAGCTTGTTATTATTGTGCAATTGACAGGTATATTATAATCTAATTATAAAATGAAATTATCATTGTTATCTTTGCATCTTTTTTTTCGTTATAATAGATGTAACAAGGTTTATATAGAAAAGGAGGAGTTATGAGCATTGAGTACATTGTTAATAAATACACAAACTTAATATATAAAATATGTCTAGATATGCTTTCGTCTTCTCCTGATGCTCAAGATATGTCACAAGAAGTATTTCTTAGCTTTTACTTGCATATGGAAGAATATATATCGCTACCAGAAAACGATATTAAAAACATACTATGCAAAATTGCTCTAAATAAATGCAAAGATTATCTAAAGAGTAAATCATATAAGCTAAAGTTACTAACAAATGACGATGAAACAGATTTAGCTAACTACGAAGAAGATAACAACATTCTAGAAGAGATAATTAAACAAGATTCTCAAAACTATATACAAAAGATTATAAACGAACTAAAAGAACCATATAATGATATTCTTTATTGTTATTATATTGATTGTCTGAGTCTAGATGAAATATCTTCTAAGCTAAATATTGCTAAACCGACATTGAAAGTACAAATATATCGCGGTAAAAAAATATTAAAAGAAAAACTTGAAGGAGATTATGGAGGTGGTTTTATATCATGAAAGAAAAATTAGATTTAATAGACACAATACTTAATGATGAAAATGCTTTAGATATATATATTAAAGATATTGAACAAGAAAATATAAAAACACCTAATAAGCTAAAAAACAATATTCTTAATTATATAACTAGTAAGCAAAATAATGTACAAAAGAAAAAGGTAAAAATGGTAGATATTCTAAAAATAGCTGCTTGTACTATTCTTTCTATACTTCTATGGGAAGCAATTCCTATGGACTCAATGGATAATATGAATCTATTTGACAAAGAAGTAAACGCAGAGTGTTCTCAAGACGAATCACTATTTTTAGATGCATCTAACTTATATAAAGAATTAAATCTATTTATGTTAAAACCATTAAATTCTGAAGGGAGAGAAGAATAATGAAAAAAAATCTATTTTTTACACTATGCTTTAGTTTATGTCCTGGTGCAGGACAAATGTATCAAGGATACATGAAAAGAGGTCTTTCAATTCTTATACTATTTGCAATTAGCTTTGCTATATTTGCAACAGTTGAAGTTCCATTTTTTGCTATTCCTCTACCAGTTATATTCATCTATAGCTTCTTTGATACTTTTAATATTAGAAGCATACTTGGAACTGATGAGAAATTTGAGGATAAATACATATGGGAAACATCTGAAATACTAAAAACAAGCACTGCTACTAAGTCATCAAGCATCAAGAAATTTATTGGAATTATACTAGTATTTGTAGGTGTTTACATACTAATATATAACACATTACCATCTATATTTAGAGCATTTGGTCTAAGTTATATAGCAAGATATCTAAATATTGCAGGATCATATTTAACTCCTATACTAATATCTGTACTATCTATATTCTTCGGTATGAAGATGATAATTAAAAAATAAAAGGAGGTATAAATATGGAAAATAACAGAAAAGTCTTAATTGGAAGAAAAACATTAGGTCTAGCTCTCATATTATTTGGTATTACGTTAGTAGTTCAAACAATTTTTACAATGGATATTTTAAGATTTATACTTATGCTATGGCCAATTATAATTATAGCCATTGGAGTAGAAATCATATATTATTCTAACAAAGAGAATGTAACTGCTAAATACGATTTCTTAGGAATAATTCTTACAGGTCTTATAGTAGTATCTGGAATAGGATTTAGCATACTAAGTTACGGAGTAAACAAAATATTATATAGCGACGATGCAAAAGAATATATTGCAATGCAGCAAGAACAAGACACTGATATATACTTTGGCTCTAAAATAAATATTATAAATTTAGATGATAAGCCTATTAAATATAAAATTCTAGAAAGTAGTGCTTATGAAAAATCATCTAAAGTAATAGTACATTATACTATTAAAGATAGTTATAAAAGCAATATATTTGATCTTTTAAGTGGAACTTCTAATACAAATATTACAAGATATTTAAATGCATCTGAAGTTGATGGAGTCTTTGCAACACTAGAAATAGAACCTTTACCTGATTTATACGATAGTGTTGAATTTATTATAACAACCACTTCAAAAGATTTGGTAAGTTTCCAAGGCAAATTTCAAAATATCTAACTATACAACTGGAGGTAATTTTTTACCTCCTTATTTTTTTATCCAGTAATGAGCTTTGAAATAATAACTGCAACTATAGCTGCAGTAAGATCTCCAATTAAACCACAAATAATAACTATCTTCGTATCTTTAAGCTTAATTCTACTTGCCATAATTGATATTACATATAACGTCGTTTCTGTTGAAGCCATAAGAATAGATGCCACCATACCAATAAATGTATCAGTTCCAAAATTTTTAAATATATCCACAATAATTGATGCTGATGCCCCTCCAGACAAAGGTTTCATAATAATTAGTGGGAGTAGATTTCCGTCCATTCCAAATAATGAAATATTACTTAGTATTTTTGTATCTTTTAAAAGCCCAGATATTATAGTTATGGCAAAAACATATGGAAAGATATTGTACGCAGTTTTTATGCCTTGAATTGCTCCTTCAATAAATAAATTATATACGTTTTTTCTTTCTAGTACTCCAAGTATTAGGACTACAAGTATGAATATTGGTACAAGGTAATTACTCATAAAATCTCCAGATTAAATTTAAAGATATAAGTGCTACACTTAAAGATATAACTGATACTATTATTACTGGTATAATTATGGCACTTGGGTTTTGAGAGCCATAAAGCACTCTTAGTGATATCATACTTGTTGGAATTATTTGTAATGAAGATGTATTTAATAATATAAAAGTTGCCATAGATTTATTTAGCTTTTTCTTATCTTTATTGCTTTTTTGAAGCTCTTCTATTCCATTTAAGCTATTGACTGTTGCAGCATTTCCCACTCCCATTATATTAGATGCTAAGTTTAAGCTTATATATTCTTTTGCTTTATCACTTACCTCGTCTTTTTTAAAAAGAAAAGAAAAAACACTATATAATTTTTTAGATATTTTACTTAATAATTTTGTGTTAGACATAATATTAAAAATACCACTCCAAAATATTAACATGCTTGCTATTATACATATATTCTCAATAGCACCTTTTGCACTATTAGTTATAGACTCAAGTACTATATTGGGGCTTAAAAATACACAAGAAAATATTACACATATAATAAATATGAAGCTGAAAATTATCGACATTATCCACACCTCATTTAATTATATGTTGTATTTTTTGAATAATACAGAAAAAAAGGTATACCATAGGTACACCTTATTCCTCCTTTAATTCATATGAATATGCTACTTGTATCTTATTATCAAGTTGTCTAGTTTTGCTTTCCACTCCTCCAGAAGATTCTAAAAGCTTTCTCATTTTATCATTACTCTCGTCACACCATACAATTAAATTTCTAAAGCCCTTTTCAAATAGCTCTTTTTTTGTATTTTCAATTACTTCAGAATTTATATAATCTTTATTCTTAATATTTCTTGTATATATACCATAAATTTCTGAGTCGTAATAGTCATCTTCTATCTCATCAGTGCCAAAAAAAGTGGCATTAAGTATATCGTTACTATCATTTTCATATACATATAAAAATTTACTTCCATTCTTTAAGTAATCTTTTATTTCATCTTTAGTAAAATTTAACTCTGGTATTTTCATTATCTTTTCTATATCTGCTATACTTGCTTTTCTATACATATCACACCTCTATATTTTTTGAAACTTATTAAATTATACGATTTTTTAAAAAATAAATCAATTGCTAATATAATATTTAAAATAGCCAGCACTAAATGCTGGCCTTTTTGGTGCTCCCGAGACGAATCGAACGTCCGACCAACGACTTAGGAGGTCGCTGCTCTATCCACTGAGCTACGGAAGCATATACTTATTATATCATTTTTATCCATAAATTCAATACTATATAGTATTTATTTTTACTTAAAATTATTGTATAATACTTACGGTGAATAAATTGAATGTATATCTAAAAAAAGCATATGAAGAAGCATTAAAAGCTTATGCAAAAAAAGAAGTTCCTGTAGGAGCGGTAATAGTTAAAGAAGGAAAAATCATTGCAAGAGCTCACAACTTAAGAGAGACTAAAAAAAATGCATTAGCTCATGCAGAAATAATGTGCATAAATAAAGCATGTAAAAAGTTAGGCTCATGGAGACTTGATGGCTGTGAAATGTATGTAACACTTCTACCATGTCAAATGTGCCTTGGTGCTATTAAGCAATCTAGAATTCAGAAAGTATACTATGGTGCAACTGATTCAAAAAAAATCGAACCTGACATAGCAGAAGAAAATGAAATTTGCGAACTTATGTATAGCAATGAATGTTCAAAAATACTAAAAGATTTTTTTCAAGAGCTACGTAATAAGTAACAAAAGCTTGAAAAGTATCTTAAACTAGTGTATAATATTAGTTGTAGGCACCAGTAGCTCAACTGGATAGAGTATTCGGCTACGAACTATATAACCAATACCTGTGCAACAGCTTGTGCCTCTAAGAATTTCTAGGAGTGTTCGCAAAACCTTTCCCAAGAAATTCCCAGAGAGAATAGTTTTGTTGATTTTTCTAAAAAAATCAAATTTATATATGCACCCGTAGCTCAACTGGATAGAGTACCAAGCTACGAACTTGGGGGTTGCAGGTTCAAGTCCTGTCGGGTGTACCAAATCAAGGATTCCTACGATTCTTGATTTTTTTATTCCCATAATCTTTGTATTTCTCTTTTCTTTCTATCCAAAGAAATATGTATATAATATTGTTTTGTAGTATCAGAATCAGCGTGTCCCATTAGCTCTTTAAGAACTACATCAGGTACTCCTTTTTCGCTACATAGTGTAGCAAAGCTATGTCTTAATCCATATACAGTACAATGTTCTAAATCGTATTTCTTCCTGAAAGTAGGCATTTTATTTGATAATCTTTCAGGAACATAAGGTCTGCCTTCAATATTCAAAAATACATAATCATCTTTCTTTAATTTTCTATGAGATATAGCAAGTTCTTCAATTCTTTTATCTTTCATATCTTTAAGTATTTTTTTTATTCTTGGTCGCATAGGTATTTTTCTATAACTTTCTAAAGTTTTTAGCTCTCCATCTTCGTGTATATGATCTACTGGCTTAAAATTTTCATCATAAATAGTTTTTTCCTTATAAGCATTTTCAACAATTATAACTTCATTGTCAAAATCTACACATTGCCATTTTAAACCACAACCTTCTTCAGGTCGCATTCCTGTTTGAAGTAAAGTAGCAAATAATAATACCCATTGTCTGCCATCTTGTTCCATATAATCTAACCATACTTCTTGTCTTTCTTCAGTCAAATAACTTATTTCAGGTTTTCTCTTTTCAGGAAGTTCTGTATTTTCAATAGGATTTTCTTTAATTAGTTTATTTTTCTTAGCATATTTCATTATTAGATTCATAACAACATAATCATCTCTAATAGTTTTAGGACTTCCTGTTCTCTCATCAATATATTTTTGAAACATCTCTTGTGTAATATCTTCAATGTTAGTTTCTCCAAAAGCAGGTATAAGATGATTTTTTAAAGGATAGATATAAGCATCGATTGTTTTAGGACTAATATGTCTGCTTTTGTTAGGATCAGTTTGTTTTTGTTTATCTTTCAACCATTCACGAGTAACATTACAAAACTTGTTTCTTGCATTTACCTTTTCAATAGCTTTCCTTTTTTCTCCTGAATTCATATACTTATCAATATTTTTAATATTTCTAACTTTAGAAATATTGCCGTATCCCTCAGTTTGATTATTTACTCTATTATATGTTTCAACAATAGCCTCTTGTAATCTTCTTATCGCCTCCTTATCTGATATAGAACTATACCTTGATAATGGTATGCTCTGAAAACCATCAATTTCTAGTGTTGTTCTAGCCTCGAAACCATTACCTTTTTTTCTAACACTAATTCCATTATATGTTTTTGTTTTTTGTTGTACTTTTACCATTTTTATCATTCCTCCTAAAAAAAGAGGTTAAAATATAAACAGTCAAAATACCAAAAATGAACTTTGTTTATATTATAACACCTCTAATTTAAAAATCATAACCTTATATATAAATAATCAATAATCATATTTGCCATAGTTGTTAGAAAACCATTCAGGCAATTTTTCTTTATCTATTACTATTTTTCTTTTAAACTTAATACAAGGGAAATCATCTAATTTTACTAATTCAAGCATTAAATTTCTTCCTATGCCTAACATTTTTCTTGCCTCATCTATACTAATTCCTATTTTTTCTTCTGCCATATAGCATTACCACCTTTGTTAAGTATAGATTCAGCTTTTTTTGTAGCCTCTCTAGGAGAGTACAACTTCATAACTACTTCAATTTCTTCCCATAACATTTTTACATCAAGATCATTTGGAGCAACACCTAAAGTATCTAATGCAATTACAGCATAAGCCTTTGCTTGTTTTTTACTAACAGTTTTTACTTTATTTAATTCCATTTTAAAATTCCTCCTTATAACTTTTTTTGATTAGTTACAAGTAGATTTAGTATCATCTACATAGGAATTGCACCTCTCCGTTATCAACCGAGCGACTTCTCAACTAATGTTAAGCCAAGTCGAAGTATCATTATCACACTAATATAGATTATCGCCAACATAAACTTACCATTGTTTATTTTTTCCCTTGTTATAGTCGCTATTTAATTAAAATTAACATTCGCCTTCTTGGAGCTACTTATATTAGTTAAAGTCTTGTAACTAATATATAAAATTTTCAATGTGCATAATCAATCAATTTTTTTGATTAAACACATATACGAATTTTTTAAATGAATTGTCCCGAATATTTTAAATTTTCTTAAACATTTTTAAATTTTAAAGTTTTCAATAGCTTTTAAAATACGATCTTCTATGTAATCTCTACATTCTTCACTATATTTGCCTAGCTTTTTTGAATTTTTAGAAATTAACTCATCAAACTCTAAAATAATTTCAAATTTAGCTTTCATATTTCCATTTACAGCCTTTTTTATAACCTCATAAAGTTCTTTATTATTCATATCTATTTTCATTGTTAAAATCCTCCATATTTGCTTTTATTTTTGCTTTTATAATACTTTTCTTATTTCTAACTGTCTTTTCTGTTAAATTCATTTTTATAGCAATTTCTGAATTTGATAATTCTTCTATGAATCCAAAATATAAAATCTTTTTTTCATCATTACTTAATTTCTGTATGATTGATTTTAATTGATTATTTGAAACTATATTTTCTAATTTATCAGTTTCAATTTCTTCAGAAGGCAAAATAAATTTCCACCAGCTTAGCTGGTGGTTTTTCCTTTTCGGCTAAAAGCCTATACTACTGGCCTCCACTAAAGTGGCCTTTGCGACTGACATTTGCAATTGTCACTCGCTACCCTTTAAAAGGGTCTATTTGTTCTATTGTCATTTGATCACTTACTTGATCCTCTTTTAGTTGATTTGCTATGTATTCTTTTATTTTTTTAGTATTTTTTCCTACTGTATCCACATAGTATCCTCTACACCAAAACTCTCTATTCCTATATTTATATCTCATATTTCCCCACTTGCTGTATATCATTATGCTACTTTTTCCTTTTAAAAATCCCATTACACTTGCTACACTATATTTTGGTGGTATCTCAACTAACATATGTATGTGATCTGGACACACTTCTGCTTCTATTATTGTTATTCCTTTCCACTCACATAATTGTCTCAATATTTGTCCTATTTCTAATCTTTTTTCCTCATAAAATACTTTTCTTCTATATTTTGGTGCAAATACAACGTGGTACTTGCAATTCCACGTTGTATGTGCTAGACTTTGAATATTATTAATTTTGATATCTTTCATGTTAATGTTCCCCCTTCTCTATATATAATTTTGCTTATTGTCAGTCGCAAAATTATTATATATGAAGGGGTATTTTTTGTCTACTCATCGCTGAAAGCTTTATTGAACCCCCAGACTATCTGGGGGTTTTCTATAAACAAAAATGTCGCTATCGAACACAGACAGCGACACATTTCTATCAACTAAATCAGTAAACACAATTTCTTTGACAGCAT
>CANROM010000005.1 GCA_947632225.1 uncultured Clostridia bacterium
AAACAATATATTTTGTACCATTATATAATAAATATTCTTTTTTTGTTTTAGAGATAATTCCTATAATATAAAAAAAGCAACTCGAATGAGTTGCTTATCGTATTGGTGGGAATGATCGGAATCGAACCGATACGGGATTTGACTCCCGCAGGATTTTAAGTCCTGTGCGTCTGCCAGTTCCGCCACACTCCCTTACGAACATCATTTATTTTAACATCTTTGTAAGTATTTGTCAATAGATTATTTTAAATATTGATGCTTTGGTAATACATTTATGCCTTTTATTCTTAATATTAGTGGTTCAAAAGTTTCTAGAGTTGAACAATATTTATCTACCATTGTAACTACAAAACTTTCCTTATATTTTGGTATATGTCTAAATGTAAGTGGCCACATATGTTTGGCTATAATATCCATCTCAATTTCATTTAAGTTAAAATATTTTTTGGCGTTTTCTAAAGCTCGTTTAGGATGAGTAAAACCGTGCTTTTGGAAAAGTGGCTTTTTTTCTGGATTTAAATGCCAATCATATAAAAATAAATCATGCAAAAGAGCTGCTCTAGCTGTAGATTTTGCATCTAAATGAAGCCTTTTAGCAATCTTATAACTGTAATATGATACACTTGCACAATGGTCATAGCAAGTTGTAGTTCCATGCTGGATAAATTGCTTCATTGAAAGTACAACATCATTATTTAGTAGCTCAGATACAAAAGAGTTATATTCTTCGTCGCTTGTAGTTACTGTGTTATCTTGTAATATTTTAAATGATTTTAATTTTTCCTCTATTTTCATTTTTACCTCACACTAAAAAATTATAGCATATTAGTTATATAATGTGCAAATTATATTATTGTATTATTAAAAAAAGTAGTGATTTATGTTTTATATCTTCTAAAATAGTGATATAATAATTAGTGGCTTAAAGGGAGGTTTTTATGATTAAAATTTTATTTTATGATACAAAAGAATATGATAAAGAATTATTTGAAAAGTATAATAAGCAATATAACTATGAAATAAAGTATTTGGAGACTAAATTAAATAGTGAGACAGCTCCACTGGCTAAAGGATATGATGCAGTATGTATATTTGTAAATGATGTAGCAGATAAAGAAACTCTTGAAATTCTAAAAGACTGTGGTGTAAAGCTAGTTGTATTAAGATGTGCTGGATTTAATAATGTAGATATACAGAATCTTCCAGATAATATGAGTGTTGTAAGAGTACCAGGATATTCTCCATATGCAGTTGCAGAGCATGCTGTAGCACTACTTTTAAGTATAGATAGAAAGATATACAAATCTTACCAGAGAACTAAAAAGTATAATTTTACTTTAAATGGTCTTTTAGGTTTTGATATTCATGGAAAAACAGTAGGTGTAATTGGTACAGGAAAAATAGGTAAAGCATTTATAAACATAATGAAAGGATTTGGTACTGAAATTTTAGCCTATGATATATATCCAGATGAGAAACTTGCACAAGATGTAGGGTTTAAGTATGTTGATTTGGATGAATTATATGAAAAATCAGACATTATATCTTTGCATTGCCCATTAACTAAAGATAATCAGAATATGATAAATAAAGAGGCAATGAATAAAATGAAAAAAGGTGTAGTAATAATTAACACTAGTAGGGGAAAACTAATAAATACAGATGAACTTATAGAAGAACTTAGCAAGGAGAAGATAGGTGGGCTTGGTCTTGACGTCTTTGATGAAGAAGAAGACTTTTTCTTAAATGACATGTCAAACTCATATTATAGAAATGCAGATCTTTCTGTACTTTTATCTATGCCTAATGTAGTTATTACGTCACATCAAGCTTTCTTTACAAGAGAAGCTTTAGAGCAAATAGGAAAAATTAGTATGGAGAATATAAAAACATTCTTTGAAACAGGAACATGTGAAAATATTGTAAAATAGAAAAATCACCAGACTTTGTCTGGTGGTTTGCTTTATTTAGGAGCAAGCAAGTTAGTTAGAGCTACACTTCCAATTATTATTCCATTTACAATTAACATTACTGTAGAGTTATTTATATTTGTGAAATTCTTCTGTGCATACTCACGTATTTTTCCTACTGTATTTATTGCATTTCTTCTTATTGTACCAAAGTCTGTTGCAAATTCATAATCTACTGGGGTGTATGCGTAAATTACAATTTGTGGTATTCCATCACGCATTTCAAATCTATGAGTTAACTGTATCATAACATCACCTATAAATATTTTTTACAATATTTTTTTTAATATACTCATAATTATAGTATTGCTAAAATATATATTTATGGTAGAATGTTGTTATGAAAAAAATAGTTTTTAGATTTATTTGTTTATTATTTTTATTAAATATTATATTTATTCCTAAAATATTTGCTACAGAGGTACCAGACATTGTATGCCCATATGCAGGTGTATACAGAATGGATAATCTAGAATTACTTTATGGTAAAAGTGAAGATACCATAATTCCAATTGCAAGTATAACTAAGCTTATGACTGCAATAGTAGCATTAGAGAATATACCAAATTTAAATGATAAAGTAAGGATAGATTATGATAAAGTCTCTCAATATATAGACTCAGACTATGCAGTAGCAGGAATAGATGAAAGTGATACTCTTACATACTATGACCTAGTTGCTACAATGCTTATTCCATCTGGTGCAGATAGTGCAGTACAACTTGGACTTTCTGTTTTTGATAGCATGGATACTTTTGTAGCTAAGATGAATGAAAAAGCACAAGAGCTTGGAATGACAAATAGCCACTTTGCAAATGTTATTGGTATTGATGATGAGCAAAATTATTCTACTATAAATGATGTGGCAAAAATGCTTAAATACGCACTAGAAAATAGTATAATAAAAGAGCTAATAAGTACATATAGTTATACAACAACAGACGAAAAAGTTACAGTAAGAAATGCTATGAATGTAATAGCTGATGCTCGTAAAATAGAGCTAAAATATACTCTTGGTGGAAAGACAGGTTCAACCGGTGATGCAGGACTTTGTCTTGCAAGCTATGCCATAGATGAAGGAAACACAATACTTTGTATAACTGCAGGAGTAGATATGTATTCGTATGTTCCATACAATATAATAGATACAGAAAAATTATATGAGTACATTGCAACTAACTACTCGATGCAAGAAATAGCAAGTGCTGGAGATTTTGTAGTAGATATACCAGCAGAGTATTGTGAGGAAGAAAAAGTAAGTATTAGTCTTAATGAAAGTGTTGAATATTACATAGATAGTATGGATAAGTCAAAGGTAAAACTTGTATATACTGGAAAGAACAAAGTAGATTCTACTATGAATGAGTACACTAAGCTTGGGAGTGTAAAAGTATATTATGATGACGTATTAGTTAAAACAGTAGATGTATTTTTAAATCAAAAATTAAAGTTTGACGTTGTTGGCTGGCTAAAAGACAATGGAGTAGGTTTACTTATCATGATAATTGTAATAGATATTATACTTATAATACTAAGACGTAGATATATTAAGGCTCATAGAACAGTGTATTTAAAAGGAATAAAATCTTAAATTTGCTAAGATTTAATTCTTTTTAATTGATATAGCCTGTATCTTATGTTAAAATATTAACTATGAGAAAATTAAGATTTAGTATTATTTATATATTTATTGCAATAGTATCATTTAGTTTTGTATATGCAGATGAAATTAGCATAACATCCACACATGCAGGAGTATATAATGCAGATAATATGGAGCTGTTATATGGTAAAAACGAACAAGATAAGATAGCTATTGCTAGTTTAACAAAGCTAATGACAGCTGTTGTATCAATAGAGAACATACCAAATTTAGAGGATAAAATAACAGTAGATTATGATATTATATCTAAGACACTTGATCCAGAACTTGCTGTTGCAGGAATATATGATGGGGAGAGCTTAACATACTATGATTTACTTGCTACAATGCTTATTCCATCTGGTGCGGATAGTGCTGTGTTTTTATCTAATGTTGTTTTTGATAGTCAAGAAAAATTTATTGAAAATATGAACATTAAAGCACAAGAAATTGATATGAATAATACAAGATTTAGTAACGTGACAGGCTTAGATGACGAAAATAACTATTCAACAATTGAAGATGTTGCAAAGTTACTAGGTTATGTTCTTAAAAATGATACATTAAAAGAAATTATATCTATGAAATCATATACTACAACTGACGGAGAGATAACTGTTTCTAGTACTATTACAAGGTCTGCTCAAAGAAGTGGTATTACCCTAGATTATGTTCTTGGTGGTAAAACTGGAACAACTGGAGATGCTGGAATATGTCTTGCAAGTTATACTGTAGATGAGGATAATACAATAATATCTATAGTTACTGGCGCTTCTATGTATTCTACAATACCATATAATATTATAGATAGTGAGAAATTATATAAATATATAGCAGATAAATATTCCAACCAAAATGTATTAAGTAAAGGAGACAAAATACTGGAGCTTAACACATATTGCTGTAAGCAAGATAGTGTAGTATTTACTCTACCAGAAGATATAGTTAAATATGTGGATAATGTTGAAAGTAAGGATATAAATATAATATATGATGGAATTGATGTGCTAGATTCAAGTATGAAAATTGGAACTAGTCTTGGTAAAGTAAAGATATATTATAAAAATGAACTAGTTGGAAATGTAGACATACAGCTTAACGAAAAGCTAGAATTTAGTTTAAAAAAGTGGATAGTAATTCATAAAGTGCTAGTTGGCAGTATAATTGCTGGCATAGTGCTTGTTATAATAATTATCTTAATTAGAAATAGTATAAAAAATAAAAAGAACAAGTCTTATTAACAAGACTTGCTCTTTTTTAATACTATTGTACCACTTAGTATATTGTTTGTATTGCTGTATATATAGATTATATGGCTATCTTCTTTTTCTTCGTAGTAACATGATACATTATCTTTATAGCGTAGTTCTTTTTTAAAGACTATACACATATCATCAAAAACCTCATTTCTTAAGTTGTCAGGTAAAGCTTCTATTGCAATATCTAGAAAAGCTATGTTATTTACATGATGATTAGGATCTAAATCTCTTTTCATAATAGTATAAGAGTATGATGGCTCTAAGTCCTGAGGAAGAGTAAATTTATTGCTATATTCTTCATCAAAAACTACTTGGTCTATTGGCTCATATAAAGTTAGAAGCTCATCTGGTATTTTTTGTATAGAATGTTTTACAGCATCAACATATACCCATTTTGAGTCTGCTTTTGCAATTAGCTCATCATTACAATACACTTCAAAGCATCTTATAGAGTATAGTTTTTTGGAAAAATTAGTCCATGTTTTTATAGTTAAAGCTGAGTTATATTCAACTCTTTTTAGCACATTAACTCTCCAATATAATATTACCCAAGAAGTACCAGTTTTTTCTATATCTGAAATTCCGTGTCCTACTTTATTACTTGCAATATTTGCAGCTTCTTGTAATATTCTAAGAATTCCATGATTAGATAGCAAGTAATTTTCTCCTATATCTGATACAGAAACTGTTTGCTCAATAGAAAGTATACCCATAATATCATCTCCTATAAATAATAAAAGCCTTGTACCTAAGGTACAAGACTATAGATGGTGACCCCTACGGGAATCGAACCCATGATTCGACCTTGAGAGGGTCGCGTCTTAACCGCTTGACCAAGGGGCCATCACAATAAGTATTATAGCATAAATGTTTTAGTTAGTAAAGTATAAAATAAAAAAATAATAAAAATAGCAGATTGTGTCTGCTATTTTATTATAATACATAAAGTGTTAAAGATAAAAATTGGCATATTGAGCCTGCTAGAACAAAGAAATGCCATATTGAATGGAAATATCTTAAATTCTTTTTCTGTAGTCCATAAAATATTGTTCCTAGAGTGTAAGTTATTCCGCCAGCTAGTAAAAGGTAAAGACCCGCCATAGAGCTGTATGTTTTAAAATATGCTATTGTTTCTGGAATTGCAATTACCACAGCCCAGCCCATAGCTATATATGAAATCATATTTAGTACTTTAAATTTATTTTTAAATACTGAATAAAGTACAGTACCAAATACAGCAATTATCCATACTATTGCAAAAACTATCCATGCTTTTACTGGATTTATCTTGTAAATTGAAAGAAGTGTAAATGGCGTATAAGTACCTGCAATTAGTAAATAGATTGTGCAATGGTCAAATACTTTTAATACATTTTTTGCTTTTATATTTGTTATTGCGTGATATAGTGTTGACATAGTATAAAGTATTATTAGGCTTACACCAAAAATAGTAGATGTAACTATTCCAACTGTATTATGATGCTTAGCTGCAACAATAATCATTATTACAAGCCCTATAACAGAGAGTAAAGAACCAACTCCATGAGAAATGGAATTGGTTAATTCTTCACCTAAAGTATATAATTTTTTTGTTTCTTTTTTCTTATCGTTTTTACTCATTAAAACTCTCCTAAGAAATATTTTTTCTTACCTTTACGAATAACAACATATTTATCTTCTAATGCTATATTTTTATCTATAACGAACTCGTTATCTGTAACTTTATCTCCGTTAATTGAAATACTTCCGGCATTTAAGAATTCTCTTGCTTCTCTTTTACTTGAGCATATATTATGATTTGCAAGAAAATCTACAATGTTTTCAGGCTCTGTAACAGATATATGTTCAACATTATTAAATATTTTTCCTATTAAGTTTGAAGGTATTTTTTTAATATCTCCACTAAATAATGCTTTACTAATCTCTACAGCTTTTTGATATTCTTCTTCACCATGTATATCTCTAATTACTTCATGAGCAAGTGTTTCTTGAGCTATTCTTTTTTCTGGAGCTTCTAGATGTTTTGCCATTATTTCTTCTATTTCGCTTCTAGATAAGAATGTAAATCTTTTTAAGTATGCCTCCATCATAGAATCTTCCAAGTTAAATAGGTATTGATATAACTCATATGCAGATGTCTTATTTATATCTAGCCATACTGCATTACCTTCAGATTTACCCATTTTTTTACCTTGAGAATCTGTTGCAAGTGGAATAGAAAAGGCATAAACTTCATCACCTGTAAGCTTACGTATTATCTCTATACCAGTAGTTAAGTTACCCCATTGATCAGAGCCACCTATTTGTAATGTAACTCCATAGTTATCATGTAGATACTTATAGTCTACACCTTGTATTAGCATATATGAAAACTCTGCATAAGATATTCCAATTTCTAGTTGTCTTTTAACAAGATCTTTGTTTATCATATAATTTACGTTTATATATTTACCATAGTCTCTTAAAAAGTCTATATATTTAACGTCTTTAAACCAGTCATAGTTATTAAGACATTTTATCTCAAATATTTTTTCAACTTGTGCTTTTAATTTTGTATAATTTTCTTCAATAACTTTTGCATCAGCTTTTTCTCTTTCGCCTGTTCCTCTAGGATCACCTACAAGACCTGTAGCTGCACCAACAAGTAATATTGGTGTATGTCCTGCTTTTTGTAGTCTTTTAGCTACAAGGAATGTAGAATAATGGCCTATGTGTAAACTATCTGCTGTTGGATCAGTACCAAGATAGAAAGTTAGATGCCCGTTATTTAATTTGTCGATTAAGTCTTCGCTACTTATATCTTTTATTAGACCTCTCCATTGTAGGTCTTCATATAAAGTCATTTCTTTATCCATATTTATCCCACCTTTTTTAAATACGCTTTTTAGTATACCATATTTAAAATTAAATTTAAAGTGTAATCTAGTACAATAAGTCAAATTTTTGCTAAAAAATATAATTTTATTGCAAACATATCATAAATATAGTATTATATAGCTATAAGTGGAGGATATGATATGGAAAACGAAGAAAGAAATGAAAATGTAGTTGGAGAAAAAAAGATAGAGAAGAAATCCTTATTTAAAAATTTTTATCCAGATTATACATTTGAGAGAGTAGAGAATATAACATATGATTTACTTTCAAAATTGGGTATTAAACTAGTACTTATGGATATGGATAATACACTTATTGATTCAAAGGGCGAGTATACAAAAGAATTAAAAAAATGGATAAAAGATATAAAAGGAAAAGGAATAAAACTATATATAGTTAGTAATTCATTTTCAGAGAAAACTGTTAAAAGAATTGCAAAAGAGCTAGGACTTCAGTATTTTTATAAAGCATCAAAGCCATCATTAAAAGGGTTTAAAAAGGTTTGTGACAATTTCCCAGACATAAAAAAAGAAGAAATTCTAATGATAGGAGATCAGCTATTTACAGATGTATGGGGTGGAAATAGATTTAATATTAGAACAATTTTAGTTAAAAGAGTAAATAAAAAAGAGATAATTTTAACAAGAATTAAAAGACCTTTTGAAAGAATGATTTTAAATCATTATTATAAAAAAGAGGAAAATAGTGAAAAATGCAGAGTATAATTTTTTTGGTAGTAGCTATAGTAAGTAGTGTATTATTAAATAATTTTTTAATATGTGCAAGTAAGAAAAATGGAAATGATTTTACTATAAAAGAGTATCTGGCTAATTTTAGTATAAAAAATATAAGTATAGTGTATATGCTTGTATTTTTTGCATTATATGAAATTATGTATGCAAGTCTCGAGGTAACACAAGTTATAGTATATTTACCATTATGCTTTTCACTTATTCTAGCATTTATAATGGATATAAAGTACATGATAATACCAGATTCATCAAGCATTATAATAGCAATTTGTGGAGTAATAAATATCATTATTAACTTTTCTAAGGATAATGTTATAAGTGGAATAATAGGTATGCTAATTGGTGGAGCTTTCTTTTTAGTAATAGATTTAATATTTAAAGCTTTTACTGGAAAAGTTGGCTTTGGAGCTGGAGATATGAAGCTACTTGCAGCAATAGGGCTATTTTATGGTATGAGTAAAATTATAGTAATAATAATATTTAGCATAGTTGTATCTGCTATTTATAGCATAGCTTTTTTAATATATTGCTGGATAAAAAAGAAAAAATGCGAATATCTACCATTTGCACCATTCATAGTCATTAGCACTTTTATAATATCAATAGTACCTGTAAGTGTAATAACAAGTACGTACTTTAATATTATACAAAAAATAATTGAATAAATTAAGTAGTAACACTAATAATTGTTACTACTTTTATTATACAAATTAACATAATGTATGTTTACTTTTGGCGTAATTTAGTGTATAATCTTAGCGGGTGAACTTATGATAAAATTTGGAGTAGCTGGTGGACCAGAGGCTTTTTATATAGAAAACAAATACTCTTATCAGATGCCAAGCTATTTAGCTAAAAATGGTATTGATGCATATGAGTATCAGTGTTCAAGAGGCGTTAATGTATCAGATGAGCTAGCAGTAAAGCTAAAAGAAGAGTCAAAAAATCATAATATATTGCTTAGTGTTCATGCACCATACTATATATCTTTATCTACTCAAGATGAGGAGAATAAGAAGAAAACAATTAAATATATAACTGATACTATGAAAGTAGCTAAAAAGATGGGTGCAGATAGAATTGTAGTACATGCTGGAGCACTTTTAGGCTTAGAAAGAGAATATGCTGTAGAGAGTGCATGCAAACTGCTTAAAAGAGCATTAGATGAAGCAGATAGTATGGGACTTGGAGATATTGTTATATGTCCTGAAACAATGGGAAAAATAAATCAGCTAGGAGATAGTAAAGAGATAATACAGATGTGTAAAGTGGATGAAAGACTTATACCGACCATAGACTTTGGACATTTGTACTCTAGAAGTGTAGGAAAACTTAATACGTATGAGGCTTGGATGGATGAGCTATCAATGTATATAAATGAGCTTGGCTACGATAGAATGAAAAATTTTCATGCACATTTTTCACACATGATTTATACAGAAAATGGTGGAGAAAAATGCCATGTTAAATTTGAAGATGAAGGATATGGCCCAGATTTTAATAACGTTTGTAAGGCACTTATAGATTTAAATTTAGAACCAAGAATTATTTGTGAGTCAGCAGGAACACAAGATGTTGACGCTAAGATAATGAAGAATATATATTTAGAAATGAAAGGAAATAAAAATGAGTAAAGTAGAATTATTAGCTCCAGCAGGGAGCTTAGAAAAAGCTAAAATCGCATTTATGTATGGAGCAGATGCTGTTTATGCAGGAACAGCAAAATTGTCTTTAAGATCAAGAGCAGAGTTAAATGACGACTCTTTAGAAGAGACAATTAAATATGCACATAGCATAGGTAAAAAAGTATATGTTGCATTAAATATATATGCAAATGATACAGATTATGAAGAAATAGAAAATCAAATTAGAATATTAAAAAATGTAAAAGCTGATGCTGTAATTGTTAGTGATCCAGGTGTTATGATGAAAGTAAAAGAAATTGCACCTGAACTAGATATACATATTAGTACACAAGCTAATACTGTAAGCCTACAATCTGCAATGTTCTGGAAAAGCTTTGGAGCAAAGAGAATAATACTTGCACGTGAGCTAAGCAAAGAAAGAATAAAATACATAATGGATAATAAGCCAGAAGACTTAGAAATAGAGATGTTTATACATGGTGCTATTTGCTATGCATATTCTGGAAGATGCTATTTAAGTAAGTATCTTGCTAACAGATGTGCCAACCAAGGAGATTGTGCACAACCATGCAGATGGCAATATAACATAACAGCACAAGAAGTAAATAATCCAGATAGTAAAATAAACATAGACTATGATGAGAAAGGAACATACTTATTTTCATCAAAAGATATGTGTTTAATCAAGCAAATACCAACTATTGTAGATATGGGAGTAGACAGCTTAAAAATTGAGGGAAGATTAAAGACAGATTATTACTTAGCTACTGTAGTAAGAGTATATAGAAATGCAATTGATGATTATGAAAAGTTAAAAGAAGAAGGCAGAGAAGGAGAGTATGACTATACTAAATATCTTGCTGAACTTGAAAAAGTAAAAACAAGAGGGCTTTCTGAATTTTACTTTACAGATGATACTAACCAAGATATTCATGATTTTGATGGTAAAAGTGAAAATATGGAATATGAATATGGAGCAAGAGTAGTAGAAAAGCTAGATAACAATATATATTTAGCTGAAATAAAGAACAAGCTATCATTAAATGATAGATTAGAAATACTATTACCAGATTCTATAGAAGAATGTGCATTTAATATTGAAGAGCTTTATGATGTAAAGAATAATCAAAAAGTAGAGAGTATAAACCCAGGTGTAAAAGGTCAACAAATAAAGATAAAAATACCATATGACTTAAAGCCAGGAACTATCATTAGAAGAAAAAAGTAAAATAAAAAAATATTATATAACCAAAAAGACTGATGTTAAACATCAGTCTTTTTTAGTTATATTCATCTGAAATATTTCCAAGTATTTCTTCAATGGCATCCTCTAAGGTTATAAGTCCAACTGTTCTGTTATTTTCACGAACTATTGCCATAGGCTGCTTATCTTGTTGCATATGCCTAAATATATCATCTACTTTTTCATTTGCATCAACAAAATACGCAGGTCTCACTAGTTGACTTATATCAAATTTAGATTCCTTTGAGTATTGTAGAATTAAGTCTTTTATAACAAGTACACCAACAATATTATCTAGCTTATCTTTATATACAGGTATTCTAGAATATTTGCATTCTTTTACAATATTTAAGAGTGCCTTATGACTAATATAGGTATCTACAGCTATCATTTTTTCTCTAACAGTCATAACTTTTGATGCTACTGTGTCATCAAACTTAAATATATTAAGAATCATATCCCTTTCAAGAGTATCAATTATACCATCATCTTTACCCTTAGAAATAATAGATATTATTTGCTTTTCAGTAAGTTTATCTTCATTTTCAGTTTTTATATGGAATATTTTACATATAAGGTTAGTAGAAAATGTTAGTAACCATACAAAAGGATATAGTAAAAACTCTAATATGTATATCGTATTAACAATAAAGTATGATACTTTTTTAGGATAAGCTAGTGCAATTTTTTTAGGAACTAATTCACCTAATACTAAAGTGAAATATGATAATATTAAAGTCACTAAAATTATTATAACTGTTTCAAGCACTGCCTGTGCTATATTAGTATAAGGAAGTATATACTCTACAATATCTTCTGCGAAAGTTTCTGCGGCAAATGCACTAGATAAAAAGCCAGCAAGTGTTATACAAATCTGTATGGTAGCAAGAAAACTACTTGAATTGTCTAGTAATTTTTTTATTTTTTTTGCTTTTTTATTTCCCTTTTTTACATCTTCGTCTAGGTCTATTTTATTTAACGATACAAAAGCCATTTCAGATGCAGAAAATAATCCGTTTAATAAAATTAAAATAAAAACAATTAACAATTGAATTATCACGTTATATTCCTCCATAAATATAATATCATATATCTAAAAAAAGTACAAATTTGAATTAAAATATACCAAATTTAGTTAAATTTCATTTTTATGGTTGCTTTTTATGTGAATTTATTATATAATACATAATGTAAAGAACGATAATGAATTTTTTTAAATAAACAACCTCTACGAAAAAGATGCACTTTAAAGTGCATCTTTTATTTTTTTTAATAAACTATAAATATATTTGGATTAAGTCCTGTTCCTTGTTTAGGTGATTTTCTAACTTCAAAGTGTACGTGATGTCCTTCAAAGTCGGCAACATTTGATTTCCTTACGGGACTGCCACCCTCATTACCAATTACTTGGTTTTGATATACATATTGTCCAGGAGTTACTAAAATATTAGATAGATTAGCATAATATGTATATATTTTAATTCCATTTATTTCATGTTCTATAGTTATTTCATTTCCATACTTTTCATTATATCCAGTAGAGTATACATAACCATTTGCAGCTGCAAATACGCTATCTTGATATACTTCACATGCAATGTCTATTCCTTTATGGGATAGATCATATTGACAAGTTATAAACCCATCTGCTGGAATCATCATAGTTTTTTTGCAGTTTTTATAGTAGTCTACTCCAAAAGAGTATGAAAGTGAATCAATATGGTAAAAATTAGAATTAGCCTCATTTAGCTGTGCGTAATATTCACGTTTTTCATTAAGCTTATCCTTTAAAAAAGTTATAGGCTTAAATACAACTACTAAGATAATGACTATCATTATAATGACTATTTTTATATATTTTTTATTATTTTTAGTTTTTGCTATAAATTGTGATACTTCTTTACTATATGTGTTTGTTTTAAATTTTTCTGTTTTCTGTACTGAATTAGTTTCTGGATTACTATTAGTACTAGTGTTATCTTCTGTACCAATATATGTTATATCGTTTTCCATTAGTCAATAATTGTTATTCCTAGAAGTTTAATAAAGCTAAGGCTTTGCTGACTGGTAAGAATAACTCCCTTTATATCATTAGCATATGTTATAATTCCAGAAATATCACAAGTTCTTAAATCAAGTCCACTCATTGAACTATTGCTAAAGTTAGATTCTTGAAGATTGCAAGAGTTAAAGTCAACACTCTTAAATGTTACATTTGAAAGTATAGCTTGTTCAAGACTACTTTTTGAAAATTCAGTAGAGTTTATACTTGAACCATCAAATACTGCTCCTAACATTAAGCAATTATCAAAAGAAACATTCTCTAAATATGAAGATGTAAAGAGTGTACCTGCAAATTTACAGTTTATAAACTTGACTCTTTTTAATGTAGATTTTTCAAAATTAGTACTTGTAAAGTCACAATTTTCAAAGATAACATCATTAAAGTAGCTTTTTGGAAGATTTGAACTTTCAAAAGTTACATTTTTTATCTTGGAATATGCAATCACAAGCTCGTCTAATGTAAAGTCTTTTAATACATCATCTTGTATAGTACATTCTTTTATTGTGTCATTAAATTCTAAAAACTCTGCCACAGAATAAAGAACGTCTAAAGAATCTGGTATTTTTGGCTGTAAAACCATAAAACTCACTCCTTTAACAGTATAAGTATATAGATTTTTGGGCGTTTTGTCAAATTTTTAAAAATAATTGCAAAAAAAGTAGAATTAAAAATATTTTTATAGTATAATGTTTTCAAATAAAGTACTGTATTTTAGGGGGAAAAATATGGGGCTAAATGAAATTATAGATAAAGCACTTACATCAGAGCAAAAATCTAGATTTCAGAGTGACAATGGAAAGTTTAAAATACTAAAAAATATTGTTATTCTTCCAATTGTTACAGCAATACTTGGAATATACTTAGAATCTATACCTATAGTTACTGTAAGTATAATTTGTATTATTGCTTTTCTTATCTTGTATTCATATAATGCAATAAGCAGAAAAAATGTTATATATGATAAAGTAATAATTCCTATTGTACTAGAACAAAAATTTAGTAATGTTGAAACTGTGGATAAGATTGAGGATATAGTTCAAGATTTTAAGAAATCTATGCTAATTTCTGATTATAGTAAAATAAAATGTGAAGATTGTTTTAAAATAATAGAAGATAGGTATGAAATGAATATTGCAAAGGTAGTTACTACTAAAGTAAATATTGAAGAAAGTGATGGAGTAGTAGATAAGCACGAAGAAGAAAATTTCTGTGGAGCATTTGCAAGTATTAAATTACCTAAAGAAATCGACACAGAGTTTAGTGTTATAAAGAACATTAAAGAAGACGATGAGATTTTAAGTGCAGACAAGCTAGATGCACAGCAAGTTAGAATGGGTATTGCTGATTTTGATAAAAACTATGATGTATATTCTATGGATCAGGTATCTGTAAAAAGAATACTTTCACCTGGTGCTATAGCAAGAATAATGGATATAAATCAAAGTATTAGCAATCTAATTAGCTTCTCAGTTTATGAGGATGTTTTATACATTGCAATTAACGAAGAAAAATTTTTAGACTTTAAAGGTAAAAACAAAGAATATGTTGATGAAGAAGTTGCAAGTAAGAATTTAAATATTGTAGAAGCACTAGATTATTTTATAAAGTATTTTTTAAATATAATAGAAGCATAAATAAAACACACTATTAAAAGAATAATAGTGTGTTTTATTTTTTATTTTTTTTAAATATGTGCAGTACTTTAGTAAATTTATCTACAATTTGTGTGCTGTATCTTTGAGCTGTTAACTTAAAGTTTGCTTTACCACCTATTGTAAGGGCAGCAACAACTGCACTAATTACAACTTGTAAATCAAATTTAAGATTATACTGCTGTGTTATCTTTAGTGAAATTATGGTAGCTATACCACCACTAAGTATTCCGCATACGTCACCAATAACGTCGGCGCATACGCTTGATACTTTAGATGAGTTACGTATTAGTTTAATTGAAGTTTGCGCTCCATCTATTTTTCTACTTGCTTTTGCATGGAAATCTTTTTCCTCTGCAACAGTAACAGCCATTGCAATCATATCAAACATTATACCTATTGCAATAACTAGTAATAAACAAATTATAGCTATTGGTATTGGCAGATTATTTACTGTCATTGTAGTTATAAATGAAAATATTATTGAAAGAAAAAAAGATAATAGCGAAACTGTTATTACCCACTTATGCGACGCTGAATTTTCCTTATTAACACTTTTGGAATCTTTCGATTTCATTGTATAAATTTCCCTCACTTTTTAATAATATAATTAAGATGGTGATTTTTTAGGTAAATACTATGGTTTAGGTCTAGTAGAATTTCTCTATTTCCTACTAAATATTGCTATTTAGCCGTTTCCGTTTAAAGAAAACACTCCTAAGTCACCTTAAAGAGAACTAGATCACCACTCAAATCCATACTTTAATCCCTAAAAAATCTTATTCTTCATTTAGAATAAACATTCTAGAAGTTTTCCTTTGGTGTGCACTTGTACAATTATTAGTCTCTTTTGCAGTAATAATTTCATTACCAGATAAAAAACATATATGGCCATATACGAATTCATCATTTTAACGGGTAAATCCCAGTATTACCACTCAAGACAGGCTACGCTACATCTTGTGTCTTGGCACGCAATGCAGGTTATACTAAAAGATGCTAGCATTATATTAGAATCATTTAGCCTCAACGAAAATAGGAAACATACTATATGCCGTTATAGTCGTTCCTAAATTCTTTACTCCCTGAACACACGCAAAACTGGGCGTTTCGCGCATAAACAAGAAACTTCATCGGTATGCCTCTTAGTGGATTTTTAGCCCCACCCTCATAAAAGTTAGTGCAACTAGAATAATGCACCATCAAACATAATTATACCATATTTAAAAGTAAAAATCAAATTTTGAAATCATAAATAAGTAGCTACTAATATATATATTATTTAAAAAAAGAAAATTTATTAAAAGAAAATTTATTCTTTATTTTTCCACATTATGATATAATTAAATTATCAAAAAGAGGTGAAATATGGGAAGAAGGAAAAAGAAGAAGTTTTCTTTTGTATATGTTATATTTGCAGTAATTGTTATGCTTTCAGCAGTTATAATAGATAGTAACTTTGGTGATAGTATACATGAGTATATAGAAAGCTTGGAAGTGTATTCCCTAATAGATTTAGACGAAGATAATACTAAAGCAGTAGAAGGTAGTCTTGTAGTAGACTTTATAGATGTAGGACAAGGAGATAGTATACTAATTAGACAAGGAAGTCATGCTATGCTAATTGATGGTGGAACTAGTGAATCTAAGCAAGATCTGCTTGGTTTCTTAGAGAGTGAGAATGTGTCTTCTTTTGATTATATTATTGGAACACATCCACATGAAGATCATATAGGAAGCCTAGATGATGTAGTAAACTCTTATGATTTTGATACTATATTATTTCCAAAAGTTACGACAACAACTAAAACTTTTGAAAATCTAGTTTTAGCAGTTAAAGGGAAAAATAAAAAATTCGTTGAACCTGAGATAAATAAGGAGTATACTTTAGGAGATGCTAAATTTACTATACTTGCACCAAATAGCAAAGAGTATGATTCATTAAATAACTATTCTATAGTTATTAAATTAACATACGGTAAAAATTCTTTCATATTTACAGGGGATGCTGAAAGCTTATCTGAGTCTGAGATATTAAAAAATAATGTTGACTTAAAAGCAGATGTACTAAAGATTGGTCATCATGGCTCATCTACTTCAACATCAGAAAAATTCTTAAATGCGGTATCACCAAAATATGCAGTAATATCTGTTGGTAAGGATAATTCATATAATCATCCTACTAAGACTACAATGAATAGATTAAAGAAGCTTGGAATACCTGTATATAGGACAGATGAACAAGGAACTATTGAATGTGTAAGTAATGGGGAGACAATATCCTTTAATGTAGATGCAGGCACATATAGTTACATGGGAAATTAGGTGATTTAATGAAAGGGATAATTGATAGAATAGAAGGAAATATTGTAGTGGTTGAGGCTCAAGATAAAATGTATAATGTAGATATATCTGAAATTGAAGAAACTTTTGCCGAGGGTGATGTAGTAGAGTTTGAAATAGAAAATGAAAAATGTGTAAGCATAAAAAAAGATGAGAGTGCTACCATTGATAAAAAAAAATACATACAAGACTTAACTAAAGATATGTGGCAATAATAATTAAAAAATATAAAACATAAATATACAATAGGAGGTATATTTATGTTTTTTTCGTTCATAATTGATATAATTTCTAAATTTTTTGGCTTGTTTGGTTACATTTCTAATGATAAATTGTATCCAGAACCACTTAGTAAGACAGAGGAAGAGTACTATTTAAGGAGATATTTTGAAGGAGATAAAGAGGCAAGAAATATACTAGTTGAGCATAATTTAAGATTAGTTGTACATATTGCTAAAAAATATACAAGTAATGAACAAGAACTCGAAGATTTTACTTCTATTGGGACTATTGGCTTAATTAAGGCAATAGATAGTTTTAGAGATAATAAAGGATTTAAAATTAGCACATATGCATCTAGATGTATAGAAAATGAGATTTTGATGTATATGCGTGCATCTAAAAAACAGAAAGCTGAAGTTTCAATGAATCAGGTAATAGGTACGGATAAAGATGGAAATGATATGGAACTTATAGATACACTTATACTTAAAGAAAAAGACACAGTAGATGAAATTTATGATAAAAGTATACTTAAACAAGTACTAAATTATATAACTAATAACTTAAAGGGGAGAGAAAAGTATATAATGGAAAAAAGATATGGACTTGATGGCAAAGAGCCTAAAACACAACAAGAACTTGCAGATGAACTTGGCATTTCTCGTTCTTATGTTTCAAGAATAGAAACTAAGGTACAAAGGTTATTAAGAAAAAATATAATAGAAAAATAATGGGCCACTAAGTAGTGGCTCCTAATTATTTATTTAAAATATAAATACCTAAGTTTAGGTATGTGGCAAACAGTGACCATATAAAATATGGAACTTGTAAAACACCTGCAAGTTTATCTTTTGAAAAGAATACTCTTATCATAGTAGTTATGGCTATATCTAGTAGCAATATCCATATAAATGCAAATAGACGCCATTTAAATACAAAAAATGCTATTGGCCATAGTAAGTTTAGCACTAATTGAACATAATATGAAATATTAACTGATGAGTCTACTAGTGACTTTTGCTTTAACAATGCATATGATATTCCCATAAGCAAATATAGTATAGTCCATACTATAGGAAATACTATACTTGGTGGAGAAAGCGGTGGCTTTTCAAGTGAATTATAATCCATAAAAGGCATTATAATTAGTCCTACTATTGCTCCCAGTGCTAGTGGTAGTATAATTGATTTTATCCAAATTGATATTTTATTCATAAAACCCTCCTATAATATATATATTATGCATAGAGTAAAAAAATATAATCACGTACAAATTTATGTAGAATATTTGCTGTAAAATATTGTAAAAATAGAGTGATTGTGCTAAAATATACTCGAAATAAATGACTTGTAGTTTAGGGGGAATAAGAGACATTTATGAAATCAAAAAATTACTTAGGAAAACATGATGAAAATAGAGGAATTGTAATATTTTTCTTAGTATTTATAGTTGTGATAGCTATTATCTTTTTTATGATTCATTCCAATAACAAAGAAGAAAAAGAAATTGGTGTATCATCTATAGATGCTATGTATTCATCTTTGGAAGATGAAACAGGTGTTATTAAAGAATTTAAGCTTGCAGATAATAATTTAATATTATCTGGTAGTGTAAAAAATAGTTTAGATAATACAGTTATTAGCAATATAGAGAATGTACAGATGGTATTTAAAAACAAAGATGGAGACAAATATGCTTACGATTTAGACTATTTTATTTCTACAGATAATATTGAGTTTTCACTTTTAAAAGATAACAATATAAACTTAGATGAGTTTGAAAACGGCGAGTATTTTGTATTTTTAAGAATAAAATACACAAGTCAAAAGACTGATGAAGGATATAGGTATAAATATTATACTCTAAAGAATGATACAGAAAACAACGAATTATTGTATAATAATATAAGCATTAGCTTTGGTACATCAAGTAAAGTAAAAAACTACTTGACTGTAAAGTTTAACTAGATAAAAAAACTACTACTAATTTCTTAGTAGTAGTTTTTATTTAGTCTACATCAATTAAATTATAATATTTTTTTGCTCTCATTAAAGCTGAATGAATGGCAGCCTTATACTTTTTAACATATTCTGTATTATCCCAAACACTATCTTTGAGTGTTGCAAGCTTCTTTAAGTTTATTGTCATATTCTCTTTGTCTATCGATATTACCTGAAATAGTTTAACATTAGTTTCATTTAAACTTTTACTAGCAGTAATAAGAATACAACCTTCTGTTATTTCTACTAGATTTCTAATTCTAGTATAATTATTAGTTGAATATATGATGTTTGTTAGCTTACCATCAGCAGAGCATACTGCACTAGAAAAGCCATATCTGTTTGCAGGTGAAGTAAATCTGTTAGTTTGTACCCACATACATGTTTTTCCACTTTTGCTTATATTTAGTTTTCTTTCAATTATTTCATCATCCATTGTTTTATCACCTTAACAACAAGATTATAACATATAGCAATAGTAAAGTCAAAAAATATTTTTTAAAAAATTTATAAAAAAAGGTGTACATATATATTTTTTTTTGTTATAATTTGAGTTGTATTCATAAAAAATATTGGAGGAAATATATGCAACTTAAAAAGGGTTTTACCGAGGATATTGAAAGAATATGTAGAGCTGCTGATGATTTTTTAGTTGAGGGAAATGATGATGATGCTTATAGAAAGTATAAAGAGGCATTAGATATAATTCCTGAACCTAAGACGGCATATGAAACAGCAACTTGGATATTTGTTTCTATAGGTGATTTATTTTTTAAAAAGCAACAGTATGATATAGCTAGAGATTACTTTTTTGAAGCAAAGAATTGTCCAAATGGAGTTAGTAATCCATATGTACTATTTAGATTAGGACAATCTCTAGTTGAAACAAATGAGTGTAATCAAGCAAAAGAATTTTTACTAAGAGCGTATATGCTTGTTGGAGACGATATATTTTGGGATGAGGATGAAAAATATTTTAATGTTATAAAAGAATTAGTAAAAACAGAGGATAGTAGTAACGTTTAAAAACAAATGTTACTACTTTTTTATTGTAAATCAGCTAAAAATGTGATATAATTAAATGGTCATATAGAAAGGTAGAAACTTCAAAAATAATTTTAAGGAGGATAGATAATTATGACATGGTTATTTGAGGGTATAGTAGTTTTGCTACTATTTCTATTTATTGATTCAATTGGATTTTGGGGTTCAGTTGGTCTAATGGCTATTATTAACACAGCGTATGCATTACTTCAAAATTTGCCAGTTGCAGGAGTTATCTCAGCTTTTATAGAAGGAGCAGTACTTGGTGTATTTGCATATGTTTTTGTAAAAGTGTTCTTTGCACTAGTTGAAATTTTTGGAGATGTGCTATATTTCATTTTAATAATTGGAATAATATTAGCTGTTTTAGCATTTATATTTTAGAAGGTTTTATACCTTCTTTTTTTCGACCTAAAAAATGGCCATTTTTCCTTTGACAAACGCTTTTTAATGCATTATAATAGTCATGCCTTAGGAGGTGAAACAGTATTTTATTACGGATTATTGTAACCCTATTTTTTCTTAATACAAAACTTAAATTTAATTTTTCTAATTATTTTTTATCATTTAATTTTAAATCTGAAAAAGTTTTTTGTTCATATACAACTCCTTCCTGGTACGTTACTATACCAAAACTAGAATTATCTCCAACAGAAATAAAAGACGGTGTTACCGAAGATATATTAGAAAACTATATAGGTCATTTCCCAATAAGTTCATTTTACACAGGCAATGTGTGTCTTGCAGCCCATAATTATGGGTACAAAAATAACTATTTTGAAAATATAAATCTTTTAGAGTATGGCGATAAAATTATCTATTGCTATAATAAAAAAGAAAAGGTTTATAGGGTAAAAAGTATAACTACAATTGCAGAAGATGATTTTTCATTTTTAAATCTAAATGGAAAAGATAGTATTACTTTAATAACGTGTATAACTGGTTTGCCTCACTATAGGCTTTGTATACAAGCAGAATGTGAGGGATAAAAATGAGTAAAATATATAAATATACAAATAAAATATTAGAAGCTATACAAAAGAGAAATAGACGAATAAATGCTAATATTAGACAGAGTCAAATTCGCAGAATAAAAGTATATTTTATGCTAGTTATGCTTATAATATCTACTTTTAGCAATGTATTTGCACTTGAAAACAGAAGTTTTGAATATGGCAAGTATACTGTTAAATGCTATGCTGATCCAAATAGGTATGTAAAATATATGAATATACCTCAAACTAACTATGAGTATTACTATATAAAAGATAATACTGAGCTTCCAATCTATTGTATGAACCTTGGCTTTTTAGGTGCAGAGAGTACAAAGGACGGGTATACAGTTAGTGCAAATAATAAGCTAGATGATGAAGTATTACAGTCTATCGTGTTAAATTGCTATCCATATAAGACTATAGAAGAGCTAGGAGTAAGTACCAAAAGTCAGGCAAAATTTGCATCTCAATTTGCAATTTGGACATATCTTGAAAATCTAGATTTAAATAAGCTAGAGGCAATTGGTGATGAAAATATTCCTGTAGTCAGTGCAATTGTAAATATATATAATAACGGAATAAATAATGTTGGAAAATATGATAGTTGTTTTAATACTAGCATTAGAGCTCAAGAATTTGAAGTATTAAATGGAATAAAATATTATAAAAGAGATATAGTTATACAAAAAGATAATGTAGTGGATGTAAAGGTAAGTAGTGAAGATAAAAACTTAAAAATAGTTAAAGATAATAATAAATATAGTGTGTATATTCCAGTAAATTTAGTAGATGAAGAGTATCAGGCAGATATTAAATATAATATTACTTGTAAGCAAAATATGTCTTTGCTTGGAATATCAGAATATGTGGGTTTTCAGGATGTAGTAGTTACACTAAAAGAACTGTATGATGCACAAAAAACAGAAAATATAACTTTTAAATCTACTAAAAAAAGCATAGAAATAATAAAAAAAGATAAAGATACTAATAAAGTACTACAAGGTGTAGAGTACTTAGTAAAAGACGAAAATTTAAATGAAATAGGCAGATATATAACAGATGAAAATGGAAAGATAGAATTTAATATATATGATGATACAAAAAAAGTATATGTGCAGGAGCTAGCAACACTAGATGAATATGTATTAGATGAAAATGTATATGAATTAAAAATTGAAAATCAAAGTAGATTTGAACTATATAATCAGAAAAAGCAAGGTACTATTACAATACTAAAGAAAACTAAGGAATATAATCAAATAACAGATATAGATGAAAACATGCCTTTAAGTGATGTATCATTTTATATTTATGATGTGAATATGAATCTTGTAGATGATGTAACAACTGATGAAAATGGCTATACTAAAACTAAAAAATTACCTATTGGCACATATTATATAAAAGAATATAAAACAAAAACTGGGTACAAAATACTTAATGAACTTATTAAAGTAAAAATTGTAGAAAATGACGAAAATGTAAATGTAGAAATACTAAATGAGAACGTAGATATACCAGTCAAGTTACCTAAAACTGGAAAATAATATTGTAGAATTTAGTAAAAATATGTTGTTTTTAAAGATATTATATTATATAATTTAGCCGGAGGGATTTTATGCCGAAGACATGGTTAAAAGTCGTTGTAATAATAATATCAATAATTCTTCTTATATTTTTTATAGGATTTGCCACATTAGTTTTAACAGAATATTTTCCTGAGGATAGGGAAAGTTTAAATATAGATGGAAAAAGCGAAAAAACAGTAGCTGTAGACAAAAATATAAACATTATTACATATAATTTAGGGTATTTATCATTAGATAAAACACAAGACTTCTTTATGGATGGTGGAAAAGGAGTTAGACCAAGTAGTGCTGCTAACGTTACAAAAAATTTAGCGGCAGTAAAAAATTTTATGGATAATCAAAATGCAGATATATATCTATTCCAAGAAGTAGATACTAATGCTAAAAGATCATATTGGATAAATGAGTATGAGGATATAAAGAGTGAATTTAATGGAACTGCAACTTTTGCGTACATGTTTAATTCATTATATATACCTTATCCATTGTTTAATACTGTTGGTCATGTTGAAAGTGGACTTACTACTTTAAATAAATATAAGGTAACAAAGGCTACAAGAATTTCTTTACCTAGTGCGTATAGTTGGCCTAAAAGAGCAGTTATGTATAAAAACTGCCTATTAGAAGAAAGAATGAATGTTAAAGATAGTGATAAAGAACTAGTCGTATATAATATTCATTTAGATGCCTATGGAAAAGAAGATGGAAAAACAGAGCAACTAGATGTTTTAATGGATGCAATGAAAGCAGAGTATGAAAAAGGAAACTATGTTGTTGCAGGTGGTGATTTTAACCAGACTTTTCCAGGAGTTGACACTGAGAAATTCCCTATTGTAGATACTAAAAATTATGTGCCAAGTCAAATACCAGATGACTATTTACCTGAGGGATGGAAGTTTGCCGTAGATTTAGATAAACCTACATCTAGACTATTAAATGAAGAATATAGCGGAAATTACGACAATACACAGTTATACATAATAGACGGATTTATATTAAGTCCAAATGTTAAACGTGTAAGTGTTGAAACAATAGAAAATAACTTCTCATATAGCGACCATCATCCAGTAAAATTAAAAATAAAATTAAAATAGGAGGCAAGAGTGCATGGAAATTAAGGAGAATATATATTATGTTGGAGTTCTTGACGAAAAACTTAGAGTTTTTGATGTAATCATGAGTACTGAATATGGAACTTCATATAATTCTTATCTTATAAAAGGAAAAGATGCTATAGCCATAATTGATTCTGTTAAAAGTGAATTTGCAGATGAGTATATAAAAAATATAGAAAAATATACTAAGATAGAGGATGTTAAATATCTAATTGTAAATCATAGTGAACCAGATCATGCAGGCTCAATTGAAAAAATATTAAAATTAAATCCTAATATTGAAGTCTGTGGAACAAGGATGGCAATAGATTTTGTAAGAAACATTATAAATTTTGATTTTAAGTCTAATGTATTAACTGCAAATGATAGCATAGATTTAGGTGGCAAAGAGTTGAAATTCTTTGCATTCCCTATGTTACATTGGCCAGACTCAATGTATACATATTTAAAAGAAGATAAAATGTTATTTACTTGTGACTCTTTTGGAGCGCATTATGCAAGTAAAGAAATATTTAATGATTTAGAAGAGCCAAATGGAGTATTAACAGATGAAAAGATAGTAAAGCAGTACAAGTATTATTTTGATGTTATACTTGGACCATTTAAAAACCCATTTTTAGTAAATGCTTTAAATAAATTAGATTTAATACCAGTAGAGTATATCTGTCCAGGACATGGACCAATAATTCGTAAAGATGTAGGTAAATATTTGAAGCTTTATAGAAAATGGTGCGAAGAAAAACCTGAAAAGGTAAGACCAAAGATAACAGTATGTTATGTTTCATCTTATGGATATACTAAAAAAATGGCTAAAGCTTTAATTGAAGGACTAAATAGATGTGATGTTGATGTAAAAGAGTACGACTTACAGATAGATGATATGGAAAAAGCAAAGGCGGATCTTTCTACTTCTGATGGAATAATGCTTGGCTCACCAACAATACTTGCTAATGCACTTCCACAAGTATTTGAAGTTATGACATCACTTAATCCAGTGTTAAACAAAGGAATGGATGCTTTATCTTTTGGCTCATATGCATGGAGTGGAGAGGCTGCAGATTGTATTATAAACTGCTTAAATCAGCTAAGATTTAATACCTCTTTTGGTGCCATAAAAGTAAAGCTAAACCCATCAGATTATGACATGGAACAGTTAAGTAATACAGGTGAAGAATTCGCCAAGAAAGTAATAAAAGATTTTGAATAATGCAGAGTAATCTGCATTTTTTCTTGTGTAATTAAAAATTATATAGTATAATCATATTAGGTGGAAGAGATGACAATTTTAATTATACTAGTGGTATTTATATTACTAGCTTTTTTGGGTTATATTGAAGTAAAAGTAAGTAATAATCTTGTTAAGGTTAAAAAATACACTGTTAAAAATTCAAAAATACCTAGTAATTTTAATAATTTTAAAATAGTTCATATTACAGATGTTCACAGTAAAATATATGGGGAAAACAACTCTAAAATAAAAGAGCTTATAGACAAAATAAATCCTAATATAATAGTAATGAGTGGAGATATTATAGACCAAAGAACTGGAAAAGTAAGAGATTTTATACAGATGTATGAGGATATATATAGAAAGTATCCTACTTTTTATTCTATAGGAAATCATGAACGAAAATTAAAGTATAGTTTATATAAAAGTTATTTACAACAATTAAGAGAAATTGGCGTACATGTACTCTTAAATGAAAAGGAAAATTTTAATATAGGTGAGCAGTACATAGTTATAAATGCCCTAAAATTCAGAGCAAATATGCAGCCAAAAGTTTTAACTGAGGAAAAGTTTGAAAAGCAAGTAAGATTTATGAAAGACAAACTAGAGCCAATAGATAAAATAAAATTTAACATTTTAATTGCTCATGATGCAGAGAATTTTAAAATGTATGAAAAATTAGGAGTAGACTTGATTTTTTCTGGTCATATTCATGGCGGAATAGTTAGATTTGGAAAAATAGGACTATTGTCACCTAGAAGAAAACTTTTCCCTAAGTATGCATATGGAAAGAATAAAATAAACAATACTGTAATGATTACAAGTTCTGGACTTGGAAGTGCATCTGTAAAGACAAGATTATTTAACAGACCAGAAATTGTAGAAGTAACATTAAAATCATGAGTGAATAATTATACGTAAAGTTAACTTAAATCGTTGACTTTTTATGTCACTCATGTTATAATAAAATCATGCGTTTAAAGGAGAGATAAAATGGAAGAGTTAGATATAATGGAACTATTATATGCTTTAAAGAAGAAAATTAAGTATATTATAGTTGCAGTTATAATATGCGCAGTTGCTGGATATTTGTATTCAGAATTTTTGATTACACCTATGTATAAAGCAACAACTTCATTTGTACTATCTAAAGTTACATATGGAAATGAAGTACAAGGAGAAGAAGAAATAGGAAATCTAGATGGTAGTGGTATTACACAAAATGATATTAACTTAAATTCAAAGTTAGTTCCTACTTATAGTTCTATTATTAAAAGTAGAGCAGTAGCAGAAAGTGTTATACAATCTTTAAATTTAAATATGTCTATAAATGAGTTTTCTAGAAACATATCTGTATCTTCTAAAGATGATACAGAAATGATTGAGATTGTTGTTTCTAATGAGGACCCAGAAGTTGGAAAGAAGATAGCATACTTACTATTAGATATATTTAGAGAAAAAGTAAGTGCTATATATAACATCAATAATATGACAATAGTTGATGAGCCATGGACAGATAACGTACCATATAATGTTGGAACAGTAAAGAATATTCTACTATTTGCATTAGTTGGATTATTTGTATCATGTGGTGTAATATTTGTTATTGTATATTTTGATGATACTGTAAAAGATGAGAAAGATGTAGAGGCTTTAACTGGCATTCCTGTAATTGCTTCTATCCCAAGAGTTGAAGATGAGGATAAAGGAGGGGAAGTTTATGGAAAAAAGAGAAATAATAGTTAATGATTTCCCACGTTCACCTATATCAGAAGCTTTTAGATTATTTAGAACAAATCTTTTTTACTTGTTTGAAAGTAAAGAAAGTAGAACTATTTGTATAACAAGCTCAAGCTCAGGAGAAGGAAAGAGTTGGGTAGCAGCAAATTTGGCAATTTCTTGTGCCCAATATGGAAAAAAAGTATTAGTTATAGATGCAGACTTAAGAAAAGGTAGACAACATAGAATATTTAGAAAATCTAACAGAACTGGTCTATCTGATTTACTAAAAGATCTTAGAGGAAAAATTGAAGAAGATGATGCTAAAAGAATAGTAGATCAACTTACTTTAAAAATACAAGATACAGAAGTTAGTAATGTATATTTACTTACAGCTGGTCCTACACCATTTAATCCATCTGAATTACTTGGAACAGCAAATGTTGAGTTCTTATTAAAATTACTAAAAAAAGAGTTTGACTTAATAATTATTGATACACCACCTGCTTCTGTTATAACTGATGCGTTACTATTTGCTAAAAAAGTAGATTATATGTTTATAGTAGCTGCCTCAAGAAAAACAAAAAAAGATTCTCTAAAAAATACTAAAAGAGCAATAGAATCTGTTGGTGGTAAAATACCAGGTATAATATTAAATCAAGTATCTTTAGAAAGAAGAAAAGAATATTCAAGAACATATGAAAATTATGTTAAAGACTAAACGTAGCATTAAATAAAGTAAGTAGGAATATTTACTTTATTTTTTGAAAGGGGAGATTTGCATGTTAGATATGCATTGTCACATTATTCCTGAAACTGATGATGGCGCAAAGGATATGAATATAACTTTAAAAATGGGAAAAAAAGCTAGCCAGTTAGGATATGACTGTATCTTAGCAACATCTCATTATATAATTCCAAATAATCAATTGGAAAATAAGGAATATCTTGAAAGAATACGTAAAGTTAACAAAGAATTTGAAAAAAACGATATAAATGTTACTGTATATCCTGGAAATGAAATCTTTTTTACAAATGATATACTAGGATTAATAACAAGCAAAAAGGTATGTACTTTAGCAAATTCAAGATATGTACTTATTGAATTACCTTTATATACAAGAGTAGTACCATTTAATGTTTTTGAAGAATTTAATAAACTGCAAGATGCAGGATATGTTCCTGTTTTAGCACATCCTGAAAGATATGACTTTGTTACAGAGAGTATTTCAAATATATATCAGTTAATAGAATCTGGTGTTTTAATGCAAGTTAATATTGCAAGTATAACTGGAAAATATGGAAGTAATGCTAAAAGAAATGTTATAAGAATGTTAAAATATAATATGGTACACTTTTTAGGAACTGACGCTCATAGCGTATCAGTATACAGTGATTATAAGCGAGCAATGAAAAAGATAAAAGCTAACATTAAAAGTGAAGAAATATATAATAATATAATGTATGGTAATCCAAGCATGTTGCTTAAAGATTTACCTATACCAATTATATATCCAGATATGTAAAATGTAGAAAACTCAAAAATATTTATTTTGAGTTTTCTTTTTTATGCTTTCTATGTTATAATCTAATCAGGTGATTATATGATACAAGAAAAGGAAAAAGCTTTACTAGTAGGTGTTAATATAGATTATAACGAAAAATTTAGTAAGCTAATGGATGAGCTTGAAGAACTAGCAAATGCTTGTAATATAGAAGTGGTAGGAAGAGAAACACAGAATTTACTTGAGGTTAATAAGCCACTGTATATAGGAAAAGGTAAAGCAGAAGAAATAGGAAATATAGTTAAAGCTCAAAATATTGACGTCGTAATTTTTAATAATGAGCTTTCTCATACTCAGCTTAGAAATCTTCAAAAGGTTATAGATTGTCCTATATTAGATAGAACATCTTTAATACTAGAAATATTTTCTAAAAGGGCTAGAACTAAAGAGGCAAAATTACAAGTTGAAGTTGCAAGACTTGAGTATATGTTACCACGTCTTGTAGGACTACATAGCTCGCTTGGAAGACAAGGTGGAGGAGCAGGTCTTAGTAATAAGGGATCCGGTGAGAAAAAGCTAGAGCTAGATAGAAGAAGAATTGAAGAAAAGCTAACAGAATTAAGACATGAGTTAGAAGATTTATCCCAAGATAGAGAAACACAAAGAAAGAAAAGAGAAGAGTCAGATATACCTCTTGTTTCACTTGTTGGATACACTAATGCAGGTAAGTCAAGCTTAATGAATTATATGGTAGATAGATTTATAAAGGATGATGAAAAACGTGTTTTAGAAGAAGATATGCTATTTGCTACACTTGAAACTTCTGTAAGAAAAATAGAGCTTGAAGATAATAGAAAGTTTTTATTATCTGATACAGTTGGTTTTATTAGTGAATTACCACACGACTTGATAAAAGCATTTAGATCTACTTTGGAAGAAATAAAAAATGCGGATTTACTTATAGAAGTAATAGATTACTCAGATCCAGATTTTGATGAGCATATGAAGGTAACAAAGGATACTTTAGAAAAAATTGGAGCTGCAGATATACCTATAATTTATGTATATAATAAGTCAGAGCTTATGCTTGAAAAGCTTCCACTTGTTGATGAAGATGAAATTTACTTATCTATAAAAGAAAAAAGAGGTATGGATGAACTTATAGACATGATAGTAAATAAAATATTTGAAAACTACGTTAAATGCAAAATGCTAATTCCATTTTCACAAGGAAGCATAGTTTCATATCTTAATGAGCATGCTACAGTTATTGAAACAGATTATAATGAAGAAGGAACACTTATTACTGTTGAATGTAGACCATCTGAGTATAATAAATATAAAGAATACGTTATAGAAAAGCTAAATTAGTAACAGACTTTTTAAAGTCTGTTATTTTTTTTACAAATGCAAATAATAAAGTTATGAGTAATTTTATATTTATACTAGTTGGAATATTAAATGGCTTATTTTCAACTGGTGCAGGTCAAATTTTAATTTTTTATTTAGTGTATATATTAAAGCAAGATACCAAAGAGTCAAGGAATTTTTCACTTAGCATAATGCCATTAGTTTCAATACCTACTTTTATATATTATTTACTGAAAATAAAGTTAAATTTATGGCAATGTTTAGCATTTGTTGTAATTTCACTAATATTTGGATACTTGGGAAACAAGGTTATGAAAAAGATGAATGCTAACGTGTTAAACTTAATATCTGGTATATTTTTGACTTTAATTACATCATATAGTTTATGGAGGGGACAATGATTTATCTTATAGCATGTATTTCATCATTTTTATCTGGACTAGGCATAGGTGGAGGAGCTTCTTTTATAATTTTAGCTTTCTTTTTTAATTTACTAGGTACTAATGAAGCTCGAACTTATAATCTATTGCTGTTTATATCTGTTGGAATTACTATATTTTTTAAAAATTTTAAAAAAGAAAAAATTATAAATAAAAAATATATAAAAGTATTAGTATTTATTCTTATTGGGTGTGCAATTGGAATTATTATAAACAAATTTATAGAAGAAAAAAGCCTAAAAAAGTTCTTTTATATATTCATGTTAATCATTGGAATATATGAAATTATTTCTAGTTTAATTTCAATAAAAAATGGTAAAAATAATTCTAAGAAAGGAGATAATTAGTATGGATTTTATAAAAGGAGCAATAATTGGTATGGTTGCAGGTACATGTATTGGTGTTATTAAAAATGATATGATATGTGATGCTATGCAAATGGGTAAAAAAGGAATTAGAAAAATGAAGAGAAAATTTGGCTTATAATGCTTAGATTCAAAAGTAAAATCTTTACTTTTGAATCTTTTTTATGTAAATTGAAATCTTTTTAAACTTTTTGGTAACTATTGCTTGATATTTAAAGATATTTATAATATAATTATAATGTATAAATTTGATTTTTTAAGTAAGTGAGGGAAAATTATGCAATATAAGAAATTTATAATATCATCAGTAGTTATATCAATTATAATGGCAATAGTTAATGAAGTTATTTTTGCTGTAGGTGATACTGTTGCAAATGACTTATTACTAGATGGAACATTAAATGTATTAGTAATAATACAAAAGTATTCATGGCCTGTAGTTACATTGCTTATGATATTTGCTTTATATAAATATTACGTTACAGGATCTGAAGTATTAGCAGACAAAATTATGGGACAAAGGATGGTTACAAGTATAGCAGTATTTATGGTAATAATACAATGCTTACCATTAGTTTATGCATTCTTAATTGTTTAGCCAAAATAACAATATTATAATTATAATATATTAACCTAAAATTTAATTGAGTAGAAGGGATAGAGATTATGAGAGTACTTTTTGGACTAAGTAGTGATGATACTGTTAAAAGCATAGTAAAATACTATGAAGAAAAATATAAAGAAAAAATAGAGTATAAGATAGCTTACTATTTTGGCCAATTTAGTCAGGAGATAGCCACAGGAGATTATGATAGGGCTGTATTAAGTGAAGAATTAGAAAAAATAGCAACTAGAAGCTATGCTGAAGCAGATAAACAATTATTTGAATACCTAGATTCAATAACAAATAATTTTGAAGCAAGAAATTTAATATATATATGTTCTGAAAGAAGAAAACTTGGAGATGGATTCTTAGCTAGATTGTTTTATCTAGGTGTTTATACAACTTTAACTGGTTCAGATAGAACTAAAGGAAAAGTTTGTGCAGCCATAAACAATCCTACTTCTAAGAAAGAAGCTAGAAGATATTATGATAATAGTGCTACACCAAATGATATATATAATTCTGCAGAGGTAAGCGAACTAGAGCTTAGAAAAATAATTGCGTATTACAGAAATCTAAATGGTGATACTAGTAAGTATAATGAGATTTTTGATAGAGTTTTATCTCAATACACAACTGAGCAAATGGGTATAATAGTAAAATGTTTGCCTAAAGATGTAAGAGAGTATTTAGAGAAAAACAGTGAGTCATATAAAAATATAATTGAAACACAGGTTGAAAAGAAAGAAGAAGTGCCACAGCAACCAACTGCTCAAGCACCTCAACAG
>CANROM010000006.1 GCA_947632225.1 uncultured Clostridia bacterium
ATGAAAAGAAGAAAGAAGTTAAAATTAAAGACTACGAGTATAGTGGAACAAGCACAAATAAACTACAATTCTTACCACTAAATTCAAAAGAACTATCAAATAAATATGATTTATTTAACTTCAAAGGAAAGAAAATTGTTTCTGATGTAACTGAATACTTGCAAAAAGGAGCTGGCTTAGTTATAACTCAATATAACGAAAATGGTGAACAATTAAAATCTTTACTACTTGGAAATGGAAAACCAATTCAGCTTGCAGCAAATGATGAAGTTGTAGCTAATGAATACTACATGACTATTGAGAATGCAACAGATTTAACAGTAACAGTTGTAGACTTTGATGGAAATGTAAAAGTAGATAAGGCTAAAGGAACAAAAGCTTTCAATGTGGAAAAATATATTGGAGTACAAAGTGATGACACTGTATCAATATATAATGTTGAAAATGGAAAACAAACATTTACATATAATATGAGCGATTATATAAATAAAGATCAAATTGTAAATGTGGTAGAACTTAATAATGGATATTTCAGTTTTGAAGGAAAAACAATTTTAGAAAAATAATTAAATAGGCCAACGTAATGTTGGCTTATTTTTTATCTTGATGTGTTTACATAATTGACAAAGAGGAAACAAAATGATATAATAATTTGCGTAATTTAATAATAAATCTATTTTAATTAAAAAGGAGGTAGCGCATATGAAGATTGCACATGTTTTTGATTATTATGCTCGGAGAGGATGGAGTATTGAATATTCCAACTAAATTTTGTGTTGTGGTAGATGAAAAACCACATGCTTATTATCATGAACTTAAAATTAGGAAAATTCATCGTTTGGGAAACTTAGTATGGTTTGGCATACCTAAGATTGTAGATTATCTTATCTATGATAAAGATGAGGTAAGAAGTATTATGACTATTGATGCACAATATATAGTTCCAAGGCAGGCCAAGAGCCTACTATATAATGCACGTGTAGTTTATTCAAAAAAATCAATATACAACTTAAAAGCTGGAGATAAGCTAAAAGAACTTGTAATTGAAAATGGTAAGCCAAAACTTATAGACTATGAACTAGAAAAGTTTACTTCCCTTTCAGATGAAGGACGTGGAATAAAAGGCTATCTATACGTACCTAGCTCAAATATGGAGATAATTGTAAAATAAAAATTAAGACTATGCTAATTGCATAGTCTTTTAATTTTAAAATTTATTATTTATAGGGCAAATAGCACCATTTTCTAGTGTTATTTGCTTATTTTTCTTATCTAATGATATTATCTTGTCTTTGTTTATTATAAAGGAACGGTGGCAACGAGCAAAATTTTCAGGTAGGCAATCTTGCATTTTATCCAGAGTCTTTGTACAAGAAATATTTCCTCTTGTAGTTGTTATTATAGTTTTGTTAATGCTTTTTTCCATATATATTATTTCACTAGCTTTTATCATTTGCCATTTATTTATTCTAACAAATAAGCTGTTATTATTAAACTCTTCTTTTATTCTAGTTACAAGGTCATGTATAGTTTCTTTATTTACAGGTTTAACTATATAATCAAAAATTTTTGTAACTAATGCAGGATATAAGAACCTTTGATGTGCAGATACAAAAATTAAATAAAAATCTTTATTATATTTTCTTAACTCTTTTGCAAACTCTATACCGTTTATATCACTATTTTTAAATTCAACATCTAGTATTAAAATATCTATTTCCTTTGCAATTATCATATTTTTAATATCTTGCTGATTTTTAGTAACAATACAAAGCTCAGCATCTAGTTTTTGCTCAATTATTTCAGATTCTAATATATGTTGTAAGCTAATAGTAGAATCTAAATTGTCGTCACATATAGCTATCTTTAACATTTCTACCTCCGAGTGCAATATTGGTATATTACTACAATTTAAGCTCTTTGTCAATAAAAATAACTACATAAAATTATAAAATCTTGCTTTTTAAGCATATAGCGAATAAATACTCAAAAACTAAAATATAATTTAAAAGGAAGTGATGATTTTGAAAAAGAAAAGCAAAGATGGAAAAAAGATATTTAAAAAAATAGATTTTAAAAGTAAAGTATCTGCGGCTAAAGAGCAATTTCTTGAAAGATTAAATCTTCCAGATGAGTTAGTATATGAATGTGCAAAAATAACTATGATAGGAAATAAGCAGTTGCTACTTGAGGGTAATAACAATATTGTAGATTATTATGATAATTATATTAAAGTGCAGACTAAAACATTATATTTAATATTAGATGGGAAAAATCTAAAGATTGATGAAATAACTGATACAGAGTTGCTTGTGTCTGGAGATATAAGTAATGTTGGATATATAAATAGATAGGAGTAGTATGGAATTAGAAGAAGGAATTAAAAGAATAAAAGGTGTTGTTGAGGTAGAAATACAAGGCTTTTTTACTGAAAGATTTATTAACCTTTGTAGAATAAATAATATAAAAATATGGAATATAAAAAATGTGGTTAATGGAATTGTAAGATTTAGCATAGCAATAAAAGATTTTAAAAAAATTAAGCCTATATCTAAAAAAACTAAGTGCAAGGTAAAAATAATATCTAAAAAAGGTGTATATTTTAAGCTATTTAAATATAGAAAAAGGAGCTTAGCGTTCATACTAATACTTCTTTTTTTAATTTTGAGTACACTATCTACAACATTTATTTGGAATATAGAGGTTGTTGGAAATATGTATATTCCAACAGAAAATATATATTCTGCACTTAAAGATAGTGGACTATATGTAGGTAGAAATAAAATAGGACTAAAAACAAAAAAGGTAATAAATGAAATGAGAGTAGAACTTACAGATATAGCTTGGATGGGTATTGAGATAGATGGGACACATGCAAAAGTAAAAGTAGTAGAAAAGACAAAACTTCCTGAATCTGCAGTAAATGAGAATACAATAGGTGATATAGTATCAGATAAAAGTGGAGTAATAGAAAAGATAGTAGTTGAAAACGGTACTGCAATTCTTGAAGCTGGAGATTATGTTGAAGAAGGAAGAATACTAATTGAGGGGAAAATATATAGCAAATTCTTGGAGCCAAAGGATGTAAGTGCAAAAGGAATAGTAACTGTAAAAAGACAATATGAGTATAAAAAAGAGTATCCATATACTGTAATGGAGAAAGAATATAATAAAAAAGCTAAATACAGTATAGGTTTTACTCTAAATGATAAAGAAAATTACATAAATTATTTGGATAAATCTTTAAAGTATGATATAATAAAAAATAGTAAGGAAATATCAATATTTAATAATAAATTATCTCTAACACTTTATAGGTTTAATATATATAATGAAAAGAGTATTACTAGAAGTGATGAAGAAATTGAAGAATTAGCTAAAAATGAAGCTCAGGAATATATAGAAAAAACAGTACTACCAGATTTAAGAAGTCCAAAAATTACAAATAAAGAACTTATTATTGATAGTAAGGATGAGGATAAAATTTGTGTAAGAATGGTTTATGATATTGTAGAGGAGATAGGATACTTTAAAGAAAGGGTATAATATGAATAATATAACTGTAGATTTAGATGAAAACTTAGTAAAATACATAAAGGAAAAATGTGGAAGGGATATATCTAGTGATATAGATACTATTGTACAAACAGCACTTGAAGAAAAAAATATACATGATGAGAATGTCTCTGTCTCTATAAGTGCTGTAGATAAAGAAACAATAAGAAAAATAAACAATGAATACAGAAATGTAGATAGAGCAACAGATGTACTTTCTTTTCCAATATTTGAAAGAGAGGAAATAGATAACTTTGCTTTATTAGATGAGGATAAGAAAGTAAAAGAAATGGAGCTTGGAGATATCATAATATGTATAGATGTACTTCAAGAGCATGCTGTTGAGTATGGCACAGGCATACTAAGAGAAATGCTATATATGATAACTCATGGTATATGCCATTTACTAGGCTATGATCATGAGATAGAAGAAGAAAAACTACAAATGAGAAAACTTGAAGAAAAAATATTAGATAAAATAGGAGTAGGAAAAGTTAATGGGTAAAAGTGAACAAGAACAAAGAGAAGAAAACTTAGAAAAGCTTAAAGATGTTAAGAACAAGAATTTTGTTAAAGCTTTGGGACATTCAGTAGATGGAATAATACGTGCTTTTAAAACAGAAAGAAATCTAAGAATAGACTATTTAATAGCTGTATGTGTTCTAATGGCTGGTATACTGTTAGGGTTTAATAAAACAGAATTTGTATGCTTATGTTTAACTATAGGATTTGTTATATTTTCAGAGATGATGAACTCAGTTGCAGAGTATATAGTTGACTTGGTTACAGACAAATATGATGACAGAGCAAAAGCAGCAAAGGATATAGCAGCTGGTGGTGTTTTAATATCTTCTAGTATATCTGTCATAGTTGCATATTTCTTATTTGCAGACAAGCTTAAGAGTGCTACTACAGCTGTAATTTCATCAATATTTGCATCACAATCTCATATTTTATTTACAATTGTATTTATGCTTCTTTTATTAGTAATTATCTTAAAAGGCTTCTTTGGTAGAGGTGACCAATACGCATATACAGGACCAAGTGCAAGAATTGCACTAGCTTTTGGACTAACAACTTACGCTGCAATTATAACTAAGAACTTTACAGTAACACTTATATGTGCACTTTTAAGTACTGTTATATTTACAATGAAGGTATCTAATAGTAAAGCTAAGCTAATAAATATGATTTACAGTGCATTACTAGGCATAATTTTAGTATTAGTTGTATATCAAATAGTATTAGTAGGTCCATCTATAATTCAAAAGTTTAATTTTTAGGAGGAATATATGACACAAGAAGATTTAATAAAAATTGCAAAAAATGCATGTAAAAATGCATATCCAAAATTAACTGGATATATGGTAGGTGCAGCTTTACTTGCTAAAAGCGGAACTGTATATATTGGTGTTAATGTAGAGGATGAAAAAATACCTAACTTATCTATATGTGCAGAAAGAAATGCTATACAAAATGCTATATCTCACGGAGATAGAGAATTTGAAGCTATAGCAGTGGTTGGTAAAAAAAGCGATGCTACAGATTTTGATAGAACTCTTATACCATGTGGAATATGCCAACAATATATGATAGATATGTGCAAAGATATAAACGTTATCTGTTATATAGATGGTCAAGTAAGAGTTTTTAACTCGCCAAAAGATTTTGCTAAGACTTCTTTTGACTTAGATGAACAATAATAATTGAAAAACAAGAGCATATAATGTTGTAGGTGATGATATGAATCATAAACAACTTCTTGCTCTTTTTTTATGCCTAGTTATAATAGCATCTTCTAAAATAATTGCCAGTAGCAATGTTGTGATGGTAAAAGATGTTTCTAGTAATATAGACAAATATAGTATAGAAAATATAAAGGAAGAAACAGATAAAGAAAGTATAAATATATTTTATCCTGTAACGCATTATGATAAAGTAAATGAAACGATAAAAAATAAGATAGAATTGTATAGACTTAAATTTGAAGAGAGTATTTTTACAGCAGAAAATAAAAAACTAGAAATTTCTTTTGATGAATATGAGTATGGAGAGTATACTAGCTTTAAATTTAATGTAAAAAGTAATGTAGGGATATATCATGATTTAGAAGAAGTATTTACAGTGACATATAAAGAAAATGAAGTTGTAGATATTGAATATTTAAAAAATAAAAAACAGGATATATTAGATGTACTATATAAAGAGTGCAGTGAAAAGTTAAAGAACGACACAAGAATAAAAAACTACTCCACAACTGAATGGCTCGAGCAAGGACTACAAAAAGCAGATGAAAATTATAATTGCTTTATACTTACAGATAAGTCATTTATAGTAATATTTAATGAGTATACTGTTGCACCATACGTTGCAGGTATACTTGAAGTTGAGATACCTTATGATAAGCTTTCTGGAATAATATAATGTTTGTATAAATAAATTTGTTGTGGTATAATCTTCAAAGAAGAAGGGATAATTTATGGGAATAAAAATAACAAAAGATATTAAAGAGGCAAATTGTGTAACACATGCAGGTACTTTTCATGCAGATGAGACTTTTGCTACTGTTATGCTAGAAAAAATACTAGAAAATATTGTAGTAATACGTTTGCCAGAGGTAGATATAAACCAATTAGAGAAAAATGTAAATGTTTATGATATTGGTGGTGGAGAGTTCGATCATCATCAAATTGGTGGAAATGGTAAAAGAGAAAATGGAGTAATGTATGCATCTTGTGGACTTATATGGAAAGCTTTTGGAAGAAGAATTTTAAAAGAAGCATATAGTATTCCAGATGAAAATGTAGAGGATACATGGAAACTTATAGATAGGAACTTAGTACAGTTCATTGATTCTGATGATAATGGCCAAACCCCAAAAATAAATACAGATTATAAAGTGGTTACAATTTCTTCAATTATAGCTTCACTAAATAGTAAGTGGGATGAAGAAGAACAACAAGATGCTAAGTTTATGGAAGCAATACAACTTGCTAGAACTGTTTTTGATACAATTGTAAAAGATTGTGCTTCAAAAATAAAAGCTAAAGGAATAGTAGAAAATGCTATAGAAAACTCAAAAAACAATATAATGATATTAAATAAACACGTTCCATGGAAAGAATTTGTAATTGAATCTAAAAATGAGAAAGCTAAAGATATACTATTTGTGGTATTTCCATCAAATAGGTCAGGATATAGTGTGTATGCCGTTCCTAAAGAAGTGGGAAGCTTTGAAAATAGGAAGTCATTACCAAAAGCGTGGGCTGGCTTAAGAGATGAAAAACTACAAGAAGTTACCAAAGTGAATACTGCAAGATTTTGTCATAACGCATGCTTTATGTGCGTTGCCGAAACTTTTGACGATGCAATGCAAATGGCAAAGATGGCAGTTGAAAGTAAGTAAAACATATAAAAATTAAGATGCTAATTAGCATCTTTTTTTGTTATACATTGCAAAAAATATTATTTTGTGATATAAGGTAGCAATATATAGTTTATTATTTAGGAGAATATATATGGAAGAAATGATAGAACGACTAAAAAATGGTGATGAAAGTGTTTTTAATAACATAATAGATTATTATGATCCAAAACTATATTATATTGCTATTGCTAGAGTTAAAAATGAGGATATTGCTAGAGAAGCAGTGCAAGACACTTTTGTAAATTTATATTTGGATATAAAAAAATTAAAAAGAGTAAAAAATTTTGATTCGTGGTTAATCAAAATTTTAATAAATAATTGCAATAAAAAAACTAAAAAAGGAAAATTTTTGGAAATTTCTTATGAAGATACTGCTGAAATATTTGTGCATGATAAGGAAGATGTAGAGAATTTAATAAATGATATAACTTTTTTTGATATGATAAGCTTCTTGGATGAAATTGATAGAACTTTGATGGCTCTTTATTATAAAGACGGATATACAACAAAAGAGATAGCAAGTATGCTAAACATGAATGAAAATACAGTGAGGATAAAAATTAAGAGGGCAAGAGATGATATAAAAAAGAAGAATGAAGGTGATTCAAAATGAATGATAATGATTTCGACAAAATTTTAAGAGAAAAAGCAACGAATAATTTTGGTAAGGAATATAAAAAAACTAGTATAGATAATGTTGCTTTCTTAGCTAATCAAAAAAAGAAAAAAATATTAACTTGTAGAATTGCTGTTTACTCAATGTGTGTATTAGTATGTATAGGTGTGTTCATATACATATTCATTTTAAATAAATATAATAATTTGGTAAATAATAATGCTAATGTGCAAAACGAAGAGATAAATATTAAGCAAGCGAAAACAATATTATATGATGTTGGAAATAAGTATGAGAACTGCGACATAGAGCCTGAATGTATACTAATAGTAAAATTAGAAGATGTACAAGATATGGGACTTGTAAATGGTTTACCTAAAACAATTATAAACGCCGAAATCGTAGAGGTTTTAGTTGGAAGTATAAATCAGTCACATGTAGAATTTAGAGCAGATCAAAGTATAGTAAAAGCAAATGAAATACCAGATGAAATAAGAAAAAAAATTAAATCTGATATTGATGATGAGTATGTAAGAATTGTATTGAATAAAACTATGATTAACTCACCATATCCAGAGAAGGGAAAGTATTATATTGCAACTTTAATTATAGAAAAAGATGAACTTAAAATAATGGATAACAGTCCGCATCCATTTTATGAAGCTGATATAGAAAATAGAAAAGTAAAAATTGGAGATGAGTGGGTAAAGATTGAGATTTATAATTAAAATTATAAAAAATACTGAATAAAATCAGTATTTTTTTATTTTTTTGAAACAAAATGCATTGAAAAGTTTCTCTATATAGTGAGATGAATTTTTGGTGATTAAAATGAAGAGTATTGTGAATATAACTAAAGACTTTAATTTGTTGATCATGTTGAAAGGGGTTTTTCTATGGAAAAAAGTATAGTTTTAAAAGATGGCGTTAAAGAGTTTAGCTTAAAAAATGAAAATGTAGTTGCTTTGGATAATGTGAACATTGAAATCAAACCAGGAAAGCTTTACGTTATAATGGGGCATTCAGGTTCTGGAAAAAGTACACTTATTCAAATTCTTGGACTGTTAGATAATTTAACAAGTGGGAATATTATCATTAACGGTAGGGACGTTTCTATGTTGTCTGAAAATGAGAAGGCGGATGTTAGAAAAGAAGAAATAGGTTTTGTGTTTCAATCTTTTTATTTAAACCCTAAATTGAATGCACTAGAAAATGTTATGCTACCAATGTATATCAATAAGGATATACCTCCAAAAGCAAGAAAAGAAAAAGCATTAAAATTATTGGAAAATTTTGGACTTGCAAATAGAGTTAAGCATTATCCCAAAGAGTTATCTGGTGGAGAGCAACAAAGAATAGCTATTGCAAGAGCTTTAGCTAATGATCCAAACTTTATTTTGGCGGACGAGCCTACTGGAAACTTAGATTCTAAGAATGAAGAGATAGTGTATAATACATTAAAAGAATTATCTCAGCAAGGTAAAGCTGTAGTAGTTGTTAGTCATAACGAGAATATAAAACAATATGCTGATGAAATATTATATATGGAAGCAGGAAAGTTGAGGAAAGAAATATGAGAGTAATAGATTATATTTTTTTGGCCAATTCAAACCTTTCAAGAAGAAAACGTATTATTGCCAGCATTGTATTGACTGCAATATCTATGTTAATATTGATTTTTACCTTAAGCTTCTCATCTAGTTTTAAGAATACTATGGAAAGGGCTGTGCTTAAAAACATTTCATATAGAACAGTAGTTGTTATGGGTGATTATAGCGTTTCTTCGGATAAAATTATAGATGATGTAATGAATATTGAAAATGTTGAAAAAGTAATTCCTAATAATCAGTACGAAAGTGGATCAAGTGTAGTAAAAGTTGGAGGTAGCAGTATTTCAGGAATTATTGGACTATATGGAGCAAATTCAGAGATGCAGCCAAACATTATTTCAGGAAGGGGTTTTCTAGAAAATGAAAGAGAAGTTTGCCTAATTCCTAAAGACTTTTATCCATACAACATTTACCCAAGCTATGATTCTTCAAATACGCTAGATGGAGAAAAATTATTGGGAAAAGAGATTGTACTTGAATACTATTCTTACGACCGTACTAGTAACAAATCAGAAGTAAATGGTACATATACAAAAAAATTAACCGTTGTAGGAGTATATGATTCTAACGAAAATGTATCTGGAAATAACTATTGCTACATACCATTTGAAGATATGGACGAAATAAATACAAATAGAGAAGAAAATTCTGTTTACGATACAGACACAATTTATGTAGAAGATAATACAGTAATGGTAGTTGTTGACGATACTTCAAATGTAGATAGCGTAATTTCAAAAATTCAAGAATTAGGATATAGATCTATGGTAAGAAGTACAGCCAATCTTGAGATGATTGATACCATAAATAAGGTTACTATGATTGTATTCGGTGTTGTAATTTTAATTGTTATAATCAACTTAACAATATCTAGTATAAAGTCTATTGTAGAAAGAGGCTATGAAATAGGAATGCTTAAAGCTATTGGATATAGAAAAAGAGAAATTAGAAATATTCTTTTTACAGAGAATTTAATTGTTAGCACTATTTCATATATAATAACTATACTTTTGGTTTTAGTATTAAATATAGTTATTAAGAAATGTATTTTTTCAAGAATTTATGAACTTGAGCAGATGAATTTGAGTTTACAAACATCTACAATACTAATAGCTTTTATAGTTTCAATGATTATTCCTGTTATAACAACAGCACTATCAAGTACAAAAATTTTAAAACAAACATCAGTAAATTTAAATAAAGAAAGGTAGTTGCTATATTATGTTCAACCCTGCGTATTTTGTATTTTTAAAAAATAGGAAAAATATACTATATATTTTATCTATATCATTAACTTTGGGAATCATTATCTCTTTAATATATAATTTATATACATTTAATTTAAGTTATAGTAATAAAATAAGAAATAATATTATCAACAGAGCATTGGCTGTAAGTAAAAATTCTAGTATAAGTCAAGATGAATTTGATAAAATAAAATCGCTTGATAACGTAGAATTTGTCTATAGGGAAATGAATTCGATTTCAATGCAATTTGAAAAATTATTTAATATGTCACTAATATATAAATCGAAAAATGAAATTCCTGATGTTATTTTAGGTAGTAAATTTGATGATGATAGAGTAGAGATAATATTGCCTAGTAATTTTTATAGTAATAAAAATGAATGTATATCTTTAGAAGAATATGTAGGTAAAACTGTTGAAATTTCTACATCAGACATTAAAATAAATGCTTATGTATGTGGTGTGTATGATTATAATAAAACATATTCTACATACGTATATATAAACTCTAATTTTAAGGAAAAACTAATTGAATATAATAATGAGGTAGAAAGTGATAAAAATTTAATTGTAATTGCAAATGACTATAAGGATGTTGATTATATTATCAAAGAGATAGAAAACGAAGAATATAGTGCTAGGTTAGTGGACGGAAGAGGAAAATCTGATATAAAGATATACAATTTAGCTAGTGCTATTATGATTATTTTAATAATCTTAACAGTAATATTCAGCTTTATACTGGTAACAAATATAATAGATAGCATTATAAATGATGCAAAAAAAGATATTTCTATTTTAAAAGCAATAGGGTATAAAACCAATCACTTATCTAAGATCATACTTTTTGACGTCTTAACAATAACAGGTATATCATTTGTAATTTCGATTTTAATTTCGCTTGGCATAAATAGACTAGTAATATATTTAGTTAATACTAAAACAAATCTTATATTAAATTATAATTCTAATAAGTACGGACTTGTGCTATTATTTTCTATTGTAATCATATGTATTATTTCTATGATTAGTGTAAAATTAAATAATAGAAAAATAAAAAATATTTCCTCCATTGAACTTTTAAAAGAAGATTAAAGGATGCTAATTAGCATCTTTTTTTGTTCTATTTACCTACTTAATTTAATATTATATATTGAGGTGATTTTTTGAAAAAATTGTCTAAATTCTTAATGTTATTAGTATTATTTAATCTGGTAAATATAAATTATGTATTTGGAGCAAGTTATCTATATAAAGTAAAAGAAAACAGTACAAAAGTTGAAAGTAGTATAGCAACAGTAGCACCACCTAGCTTTACTTTTGAATCTCATTCACAACTTTTAATGGATGCTACAACTGGTGAAATTCTTTATTCTAACAACGAAAATGAAAAAATGCTTCCGGCTTCTGTTACAAAAATAATGACACTTTTACTTGTAATGGAACAAATAGATTCTGGTGCATTAAAATATGATGATATGCTTACATGCAGTAAAGCAGCATCACAAATGGGTGGCTCTCAAATATGGTTTAAAGAAGGTGAACAAATATCTATAGATGATGCACTTAAAGCTGTGTGTGTTGTAAGTGCAAATGACGTAACTTATGCATTTGCTGAAAGAGTTGGTGGAAGCGTTGAAAATTTTGTTAGTATGATGAATGCTAAAGCAGAAGAATTAGGACTAGAAAATACACATTTTGCTAATCCACATGGAATAGATGAAGACGGACATTATATGAGTGCAAAAGATATAGCTATAATAGCAAGAGAGCTTATTACTAAGCATCCCAACATATTAAAATATACATCTATCTGGATGGATACATTACGTAATGGAGAATTTGGACTTACTAATACAAATAAACTAATTAGGTTTTATGATGGCGCAACAGGTCTTAAAACTGGATATACATCAAATGCATTATATAACTTAGTTGCTACAGCAACAAGGGGCGATACCACTTTTATAGCGGTAGCTATGAAAGCACCATCATCAGACATTAGAAATGCTGAGATAAGAACACTTTTAGACTATGCTTTTTCAAATTATGAGACAAAGAAAATATGCTCTAGCAATGCAATTTTAGATGAATTTGAAATAAACAAAAACATAGGTACTAAACTTGAAACTAGAATAGAAAAAGACATATATAGGTTAGTTAATAAAGGCAGTAAATTAGAGACAGAACAAAAAATTATATATAACGATAATTTAATGGCTACTGTAGAAGAAAATGCTGTGGTAGGCAAAATAGAGGTATATGATAAGGAAACTGGTGAGAAGATAGGAGAAAGCAATATTGTTTCTAATAATTCTGTGCCAAGATCAAATATAAATGATTACATTGTTTATGTGATGAACAAATTCTTTTTAATATAATATTTAAAATCAACTTACTTAGTGAGTTGATTATTTTTTTGCACATAAATCAATATGTAATGTTAGAAAATACAAAGCAATTACGCTTTAATTACATTTTTATTTCAATTCAAAATACGACCTTTATTTTAAAATATCGCGGTTGATTTATTAGCTCATTTGAGATATACTACTATAAGGAAAACTAACTGAAAAATAAGGGTTTTGATAGTTTATGGAGGTTGATAACAAATGATAGGAATGAGTCAAATTAAAAAGAAAACTATACAAGGTATAATTATCGGAGCAGTCTTTGGAATAGTTGTGGCTGTAGGAGTTAGCGTGTGGGCTTTCTTTACAATTAGGTCATATCAAAACGGAACAAACAAAAACTATATTAAAAATTACACAACACCTGTTGCAGTTCTTAAAAGACCTGTAGTTCAAGGCGAAATTATAACTGCAGATATGATAGATACTATAAACGTAAATAATAGTACTGTACCAACAGGAGTAGTAAATGCAGGCAGTATAGTTGGACTTACTGCAAAATATAGTATAGCTGCCAAAGTGCCTATCACATCAGATATGGTAAGTAGTGAAGTAATAGCATCAGACGTAAGAAATGTTGAAATCAACACAGTTCTTATGCCTACTGATTTAGTTGAGGGAGATACAGTAGATATTAGAATAATGTACCCTAACGGAACAGATTATATTGTACTTGCACAAAAAACAATAGATAAAATATACAATACAACATTCTGGTGCAAACTATCTGAGGAAGAAAACTTATTACTAAACAGTGCTATTGTAGATTCATACATGTATAACGGATCAAAACTATATGCTCTAAGATATACAGATAGTGATGCACAAGTAAAAAGTTCATCAGACTTAGAAAGTGAAACAAAAGGATATATTGAAAGCCTAATTGCAGATGATTGGAAGAGTATCGTAAAGATGGATGCAACTGAGGGCGCAAGCAAAATATATGACTATATATACAAATATAAAAACTTTGCTAATGCTGCTACTAAAACAACACAAAATTATCAGCCAAACTCATCTGTTATGAGTGCAATGAAATCAAATCAATACCTATTAACTAATGCTACTGCTGAACTAGCTAGATTAAATTCAGAAGCTAGATCAACAATAGAAAGTGCAATAAATAACTTCAAGTCTAGACATAGTGACGGCTATGAAAATATAGTAACAGGAGCACAGCAGTCAATTATAACACAACAAACTACTAGACAAGATTTACTAGAGGGAAGATAGAGATAAATTGGAGGTAATATATGCAAGTTATTGGAATGTATGGATATGTAGATAAGTATGACTTTACTATTGCACTTGCTAGAACTTTGAATATAATGGATAAATCAGTTTTAGTAATAGATGGCACAGCAGATAAAAAATACAAATACATAGTACCTAGTATAGAAAATACTGAAAATTATATAACACAATATAATGACATAGACTTTGCAGTAGGATTTAATTCATATGAACAGCTAGATGAATATATGAAAGAAAAGAATATAGATATAAATTTATATGCCTATGTTTTAATAGATGTTGAAAATGCAGATTCATATGATAGATTTAAAAATCTTGAGGTAAATAAAAGATATATGTTCATAGATACAAATGTGTTATCTGTAAATAAAAATGAAGAGCTAGTAAGGAAAATGAGAGAGGCAAATCCAGAAGAAAAATTAACTTTCTCAAAAGTACTATATCGTGCTTATATGTCTAGAGCAGCTAATACTTATCTAGAAGATAAAATTGCAAATTATGCAGTTGAATGGACTGATGAAGTCTATGATATAACAAATGATGAACAAGATACAATGGTTAATATAGATTCTCAGTTTAGCGGTATTATTGATATAAGGAAGCATACTAAACCATATATTTTATTTATGTGCGAAATGGTAGAAAAATTAACTGGTGAATCTTCAAAAGAGATATTAAAACAGATTAAAAGGAGGAAGAGCTAATGGCTAAAGTTGTTTTTTGGAGTCCTGAAGAGGGAGCAAGCGGATGTACACATGTAGCTATTGCAGTTAGCTCACTAATGGGAATAACTCATAAATCTTCTTCATTACTAATAGATGCTAATTCAAATTCAAAAAAGATAGCATCATCATATACTTTGTATGACGATTTAATAAATACAAACAGTTTTAATGATACAAATCTTGGAATGAATGCTATTATGCGTTTAATAAAAAGCAATAAATTATCACCTGATATAATACAAAACTATTCTAAGCCAGTACTAAAAGGAAGACTAGATATACTATATAGTGCAATAGCCAATACTTCTACTGAAGAAAGAGAAAATTTACTAAGCTTACCTTTGATAGTAAAGAATGCAGAAGAAGTTTATGACTTGGTATTTGTAGACTTACCTAAGACTACAACAGATGATAGTGTTATAAAGCTATTATCTCAGGCTGATGCAATTGTTTGTGTAGTACCACAAGATATTGAAAAATTAAGTAACGTATTAAAAAAGGTTGAGAATATTGCAGACATAAAAGATAAAACTAAAATATTTGTAATTGGAGATTACGAAGCTGGTTCAAAATATAACACATTTAATATAAAGATGAAGTATAAACTTCCAGATCCATTAGAGGCATTACCACATAATTATTTATTTAGTGATGCTTGTAATGATGGAAATGTTTTAGATTTCTTATATAAAAATCTAAATGCACAACCTAAAGATTATAATGGTGAGTTTATAATAAAAGCAACACAAATTGTTGAGGAGTTAGTAAAAATATTGAAAATAAGAGAGTAAGAGAGGTGATATGATGTCAGTTGCATTTATATTTAATATTTTGTTAATATTACTTTTGCTAGCATTTATAGCTGGTTTCTTTTACTACAGAGTAAAAAAATCTGGTGCTGATCAAATGGCAGAAGATGACTTAACAAGAGAAAAGACAACATATAGTCTTTCTACAATGCAAAATTATATTAAAAAGCAATTTGATGAAATTACCAGAATGAACTTATATGATTTAGCATTATCTGAAGAAGAGTTTGAAAGAAGAAAAAATGTTAAATATGAACTAAAAAGAGCACTTAAAGGTGCAGGATATGCAGATGTTAATGATAAAAAGTATGTAAAGTCACTTATGTTCGATTTACTAAAAAATGATTATAAGGTAAATAACTTTAACATAAACTATGCAATTCCATTTAACAATTTTAACGAACTAACATCACAAGATAAATTTGAAATTTTAATGCATATTTATAAAAAGACATATAAAGCTGAAGCTTTAACTAAGATAATAACAAAGTATGCACTAGATTATCCAAAATATGAATTTGATTCTACAGTTCCATCTTATGTTATAACAGCTAGAGAAATAGATGAAATATTTACAAATGAAGTGTCACCTGAGACTCTATCATTTGAAGATAAACTAGAGATAGTTGTTCAAAGAGTATATCAAGAATATAAAGGATATAGCGTTGTTGATGATATAAGAGATATGAACATAGATGGTGTATCTGGCGGTGTATCTGGTATACCTCCATCTTTCTTGGATCAGTTAACAGATATGGATGATTATATAACTCAGATGAATGAAACAAAGATTCCAATGTCATATGATTCTGTATGGATATTCTATAAAGGTAAAGCAACATACTTATCATTTTTATCTTTTGGTAGTGAAGCAGAACTTAAAAGAGTTTGTCAAAACATATATAAATATAATAATCCAGGACAATTGTCTGAGTCTGTAGGATATAAAATAAATGAAATGAAAGATGGTTCCAGAGTTGTTGTTTTAAGACCTAACTTCTCTGAGTCATGGGCATTCTTTGTAAGAAAGTTTGCACCACCAACTTTAATTTCACCTGAACAGTTACTAATACATGAAAATAAAGATAATGTAGTAGAGCTACTAAAATACTTAATTAGAGGTGCAAGAGTAACAGCAATAACAGGTGAGCAAGGTTGTGGTAAAACTACATTGCTTATGGCCGTTATGAAATTCTTGTATCCTACAATTACTATTCGTGTACAGGAAACAGCGTTTGAATTACACTTAAGAAAAATTTACCCATACTATAACATACTATCTTTAAGAGAAACTGATACAATAAGCGGACAAGAGGGACTAGATGTTCAAAAGAAAACAGATGGTGGAGTAAACATCTTAGGAGAGGTTGCAACTGATCCGGTTGCTGCATGGATGATTCAGATGGCACAGGTTGCATCTAAATTCACTCTATTTACACACCACGCAAAAACATTCCCTAATCTTATTACATCACTTAGAAACTCATTACTAAAAATTGGAATGTTTAATTCAGAACAAGTAGCTGAAGTTCAAGTTGTACAAGTTATCAATTTCGATATTCATTTAAAAAGGGCCGTAGATGGTACAAGATATATTGAAAGAATAACTGAGTGTATACCTCTTGAACAAACATATAACTATAATAATGATTATAGAAAAGTAAAAGATATAAATCAAAAATTAGATAAATTTATGGATAACGCAGTTGAATATTTTCAACACGTTACACAATCAAAAAATTATACTTATAGAAATATAGTAGAGTTTATTGATGGTAAATATGTATTTACAAATCCAATTAGTGAAGAAAACATAAAAGCAATGAGAGATAATATGTCTCCAGAAGATATTAAAGCTTTTGATGATTTCTTAGATGTAGCTTGGAGGTGAGACAGTGACTAATATAGCAATTGTATTGATTGTCGTTTCTGTAGTTGGTCTTGCAGGCTTGCTAATATACTATTCTATCTTGAAGAAGAAATATAGTCAGAGTTCTATATTACATGCAAAAGATACTTTAGTTGTAAAAAATAAAGTTAATTTTAAAGATACTTTTGACAAGCTATATCAAATGCTTTATATGACATATGTAAAAATGCCATTATTAAAGTACTATGCTAAAAAGATTAGATTAAAATATGAGATGTCTAATGACTATACTGAGTATGAACTTAGAAGAAATACAGGACGACTAATGACTATAACACTAGTTGTTGTATTCATTGCACTTGCTGTATTTGTAAATGTTGTAAATGACTTATATATGACACTAATCGTTTTAGTAGGTTTAATTATAGTTGCAGAAAAGGTAATAGATTTAACTATAACTTCTGTATCAAATAAAATACTAAGACAGATGCCAGAGGCATTTACAATATTAAGACACTCATTTCATGAACATGGTATGGTAGATGAGGCTATTGCTGATACTATTGATGAACTAAGTGAAAAAGAAATAGCCCCTCAACTTAAAAGAATAAGAGAAGCGATAATATCTGATCAACCTGAAGTTGAACTTGAAAGATATTATGACACAGCACCAAATAGATTCTTAAAATTATTTGCTGGTATATCATTTTTGACATATGAACTTGGAGATAGAAAAGTAGAAGATACATCTATATATCTTAAGAATTTAAACAATATCTTAAATGAAATATACCTTGAAATACTAAAACAAGATAAATTAAAAACTACATTTAGAAGTTTAACAGTAATTGCTGTTGTACCACTTATATTTATTAAACCACTTGAATCTTGGGCTACAAACAACTTTGCTGCACTTTCTAACTTTTACAATAGCAGCATAGGCTTTGTAATGCAGTCACTAATTATAATATCAATATTTATGTCTTACTTGCTTCTTAGAGTATTAAGAGAAGATAGTGAGGAGATTAAATTTGATAGAGTATCTAAGGTTAAGTGGCAAGATAAACTGTATAAAGTAGGCTTTGTAAGAGCAATAGTTGATGCATTTAAAACTAAAACTCATACAGCAAAATATAAAAAAGAAGTTAATCTTATTAAAGATACAAACTCATATTTAACAATAGAGTGGCTATATGTAAATAAATTTACGTATGCTTTTGTAGGTTTTGTACTTACAATTTTACTAATACTAAATATGAATTTAATTACAAAAAATTCTGTTTATACTAACTTAAGTAATCAGTTCTTATCTTTAGGAAAACTTAGTGCAGAAGATCAAGCAGCAGCCGATGAGCTATCTGATTTTGATATGGGCTATATAGAGGAATACAAAAATAAGAATGTTACTAAAGAAGAACTTGCAGAACAATTAACAGATAAGGCTAACGGAACTGTTGATACTGAAGCTGTTGATAGAATATATGATAAAATTCAAACTGTAAATGGCTCATACTTAAAGTTCTGGCATGTACTTATTGCACTTGGAGTTGCATTTATTTGCTACTATATACCAAATCTTGTATTACAAGTAAAAAATAGTGTAAGAAAAATGGATAAAGATAATGAGATAATGCAGTTCCAGTCAATAATTCTTATGCTTATGCATATTGACAGAGTTGATGTACAGACAATACTTGAATGGCTATGTAGATTCTCGTATGCATTTAGAGAACCGATAGCTACTTGTCTTAACAACTATGAAGCAGGAGCTGAAGAAGCTCTTGAAGAACTAAAAGATTCTGTACCTAATAAAGATTTCCAAAGAATAATAGAGCAACTAGAATCAGCAGTTACAAGAATATCCGTAAAAGCTGCATTCGATGAGCTAGAAACAGAAAGATCTTTCTTCTATGAAAAGAGAAAAGATGCAAATGAAGATTTAGTAAAAAGAAAAGCTGCTATTGGTCAAGTGCTAGGATTTACTCCTATGGTACTTTTAATTGGTGGATATTTAATTGCGCCACTACTAATAGTAAGTATTCTACAAATGCTAAATTACTTTAGCCAAATGGCATTTTAGTTTAAATCATCTATAAGATGTTTTAATATATTGTGTAAAGGAGGAATATAAATGGATAATGCACAAAAAGCTATAATGATAGGTGTTGGACTATTTGTAACTATACTTATCATAGCAGCTGTTATGCTTATAGTTAACCCTGCTATAGATATGATTAGAAATTTAACTGGTCAAGTTGAGCAATTATCTGCATCAATGCAAGCAAGACTAACAGCAGAATATGATGATAGATCAATTACAGGATCTGCAGTAAAATCTGCAATTCAACAGTTCTATCAAGACGAAAGTATGGTACTAGAAGTAAAAGCAACTAGTGGTGCTAACTACTTAGAATATGGTAAAGTAAGAGGAAATGGAACTCTAGTTCTTGACCAACCATTAAAATATGATTCAAGTAACGTACAATCTAAAATAGGTAAACTTGATGATACTTCAGATATGGTAAATTGTGTATCAACTAACGCAAGATATAGAGCTGAGTTAATAAGAAACGCAAGTGGAGATACAGTAATGGGTATCAGATTTACAAAAGAAGGTAATTAATTTTATATAGTAGTAATCAAGGTATATAATTTTTTAGTTATATACCTTGATGCCTATATGGATATATTTTAAAGAATATATAAAGTATACTTTTTAAAATATAGCTATGTGAAAGGAGGAGTAGAGAAAAATGGACGAAGACAACTTATCAAGAGCTTTAATAATTGGTGTATCTGTATTTATTGCGATAGCAACTGTATCAGCAATTATAATGTTTTTTAATGCCAGTCTAGATGTTGTAAGGAGTACAGGTGCAGGTGTTGACTTTGGCAATGTTTATCGTAGTGATATAGAATCTACTCTTCTTATGAGTGGTTCAGGAAACTATGTAAAAGGATATAATGTAATAAACTTAATTAGCTATTATGAGCAAGATACAAGAGTTTCAATTGCCATTCAAGATATAAAATATCTAGATGAAAGTGGAGATGTTAAAGTATATAGTAACATATCTATAGATTCAACAAATAGCAATGTTAGAGAAGCAGCATATAACTTAGCTTGTAGATACATAATGGACAATCAAGATTTTACTATTGATGTGCAGGATGTAGATGCAGATGCGGGAATAAAAATTATAACATTAAAAGGAGTATAGTATGGATGGAATTTTACAAAGAATCATTTCTATTCTAATAGCCGTAGTTATATTTTTTATATTACCAGTATATATAGCTTATGAGAAAAGAGACGATATATCATATGCATTAGCATTAAAAATAACAACTGACTTTGTGAATAATGTAAATGCTAGAGGATATTTAGATTCTAAAATGTATGACGATTTTATATCTGAACTTGCTCTTACTCAGAATAGCTACGATGTATATATGGAACATACTGCTAAAAAATATAACCCGGTTATATATTCATATACAGATGATTTGAAAACTATAAGAGCAAAGTTTGATTATAATTTATATAAAGATGAATATTCAGCTGGCCAAATAGTAATTGCTGATGGCAATCTAGCAGGAACATACAATAATCTTGTACTTGCATATGATTTGGCTGAGAAAAAATATACTGAGTCACAGATTCTATCTGTAATTAGCTCTACTGATAGAAGTGTTACTCTAAATACTAGTCTTGATGCATATAAAACATTAAATTATAGACAACTTCCGGCGATTTCTAGTATATATGTAATAAATGAACAAGGACCATATAATATATATACTATGAATGAAGGCGACGAGTTTAATGTAATTATAAAAAATAAAAATACAACATTAGCTACAATATTATATAATGCTATTACTTTAGGTGCGGCAGGAAAAAATAATACTAAGATATACGTAAACTATGGTGGCACTGTAAAAGCTGAATCATATAGGGATAGAGTTGTAGAAGATGACAATACAAATTATAATCCAGAAACAGATAATTCAAATACATCTTCAATGGTAAATTCATATATTACTGATGGACTTGTAGCTTTATTAGATGGTGAGTATAATATGGGAGTTACTCATTCAAATAAGACAGATACATGGGAAGATTTAAGTGGAAATGGAAATAATGCAGCTTTATCTGGTTTCGATTTTGACGATGAGTCTGGTTGGAGATATAACGGCTTAAGATTTACAGGAAAAGAGTATGTTGCTCTTGATGATTTCGACTTAGACGAGATGACTATTGAAGCGGTAGTAAAATTTGATACTATAACTGATGTAACAAATCCAGAACATTCAGTATTGAGTAATATAAATAATGGCGGTGCAGGACTTGTATATAACTTGTTAAATGTAGATGATGCAACCAAAAAGGGAAAAATATCATTTGATGTATATACTAGTGATGCAGATGGAAATCTTATAGATACTCCTTCTACAGTAACATCAGATGCAGTAATACAAGCAAACAAAATATACTCAATATCTGGTTCACTTGGAAGAATAACATTAGATGAAGATGCTAGTGGAATGGGATATGAAGTTGTGGCACAAATACTAGGTGTCAATGGAGCAACTAAGGCTCAGGTATTTAATTCAATATACCAAAAACCAGCTTTAGGTTCTAAGCATACACTAGGTGGTACACCACTTGCAGGAGCAGGTGCAAACACACAACTTAAAGGAACAATTTATTCAATAAGAATATATAATAGGGCTTTAACTGAAGATGAGATAAAAGAAAACTATGAGATAGACAAAAAGAGATTTAATATAGAATAGGAGGTAATGCATTTGGGAGAAGCAGCAAATAAAGCGATAAGTTTTGGCGTAGGAATATTTGTTACATTGCTTATTGCGTCTGGAGTAATAACTATGTTTTCCCAGATGCAAAACATATACAAAGAGGTAAATGAAACAGACACTAGTGTTACTAGTAGGTTTGGAAGATATGCAATGTATGATAATACTACTATAACTGGCTTAGAAGTAATAAATTGTGCTAATAAATATTATAATGACAATTTGATAGTAGTAGAGTATTCTGGCGTGGAATTAAATACTGAGACTGGACTTGAATATTTAGATGACCAGTTAAATCTTGAAACTATAAAGTATGAAGATAAATTTAAATCTATGGTAGAAGAAGTAGAATATGATGGAGTTACAAAAACAAAAATTTCCTTTACTAAAATGTAGGAGGTGATAATATGGAAAATGCAAATGAGGCCATATATATTGGCGTGTATGTAATGATATTTGTAATTGCGCTATCTTTGTCTATATTTTTATTTTCGTCACTTTTAAATTATTCAGAAGATGCATACGACTATATACATACAGAAGATAATAGTGCAATGCTGGTAAATGTGCCAGTTAATAGATATCTTATATTAAACGGACAAGATGTAATTTCATATTATTACAACTATATAAGTAAAGATAGATTTACAAACAAAAATTATAACAATAATATAGTGGTAAGTATAAATCTTAATACTAAAGATGAAGCACCACTTATGTTAGATGGAGAAAATATGACATACAAAGAAGTAGTTCAAAGAGTTGGACTAGGTAACAAATATATATTGAGCGTTGGGCAAAACACTAATAACGACTATACATATTTAAATATAATAAAAGCTACTCCAGAAGAACTTGAAGAGGAGTGGTAATAAGAAAGGGGGATTATAATGAAAGACACAATTAGTATGATATTAGCTGTAATTTTACTTGTCGTTCTTCTAATTATATTCCCTTTGTATAATTATTTTGAAAGACAGGATGATATGTCATATAATGTGGCATTAAAAGCAGTTACAATGTTTGTGGACGAAGTTGCTAAAAATGGATACTTAGATCAAACTATGTATGATAAGTTTGTTCAAAGACTTGCAACTACAGGTAATACATACAGCATTGAAATTGAGGCACAAAAAAGACTATTAACAACAGACCCAGATAATGCTTCTCCAAGTGTTGGAGATGAAACATATATAGAGCAATATAAGTCATACTTTAATAAAGATATTTTTGATGAAGAAACAGGAAGTACAAGTGTTATTGTAGCACGAGAAAATAAGCTTAAAAATGATGCATTTTTCTTAGATGTAGGAGATAAGTTTTATGTTAGTATAAAAAACACTAATACTACTATGGCATCAGCTTTACTTAGCTCACTTGTATCAAGCGTTCCAAGTGATAAGATAAACATATCGTATGGAGCTACAATACAGAATAATAATTGGGAAAATACAACAATTAGTCAACTATATCAAAGTGATATATTAGTTACAATAAATCTAGAAAATCCTAACTTGCCAGAAGAAAATAATGGATATCCAGAGTACGTTTTTGAAACACCACAGGATAGAATATTAGACTTTAAAGTTCGTATACTTAATGCGGATGAAAATAATGTTGCTGAGAAGATAACAGACAATATACGTTTAGTAGGAACAGAACCAAACTGCTATATTTCTCCTTCTTCTATTTCTACAGGAACAGATGAGGGTGAGTATATAATTAAATTTGTACTAGACGAATCAAAATTAAATAACTATTTTGCGGATAAGGAGTATAATGTGTTTGAATGCTTTTTACCAGCAAATGTTATACAAGGAAACTTTACTAAAAATGCAAGTGCTAATTCTGAAAAATTAGTTATAAAACTTAATAATACAATAGAGGTACCGGAAATTTAAGGGGGGTGAAAAGGTGAAAATAACAGATTTTGCTTTAATTTTTATAGCAATTATTTTACCATTTATCATAGTGCTATATGTAAATATAACTTTTACAATAAAAGCTGAAGAAATGGAGATGTATTATCAAAACGTAATAAATGCAGCAGTAGATGATGCTACATATCAAATGAAGCAGGTAGAAAGTCAGGATAAGCAAATAGATTATGGCTATTCAGGTAATACAAATAAAAAGATAAATGTAAATGCTCAAGTAGGTGTAGATTCATTTTTAGAGTCAATGTACAATACTTTAGGAATACGTGGAAATGATACAGCAGAATCATATTTAAACCTTTTTATACCTGCTATTGCAGTAGTAGAATATGACGGGGTTAGAATATCCTCTAATGAAAATGTAATAGCATCAGATGGAACTTCAAGTATAATGAGAGTGCTTAAACCTAAAAGGTATTTTACTTATACTTATTCAATAGTAAGAAATGGCTCAGAGTATAATGTGGTTCCTGGAGGAGCTACAGCAGATTTAGTTTCAACACATACAGTTGAATTTACAATGGATGATAGAGTTGTACATAGAGGCTATGATTATACTTTTGATGAGAATATTGAGTCAAAGTCTTTTTATATGACTGATAGTAAAAATAATGATGATTTAGTTGCAGGAGTAGCTTCATCTGATGAAAAAGATGCTATTAAATCACAAATTGTATCACATCTTTTGGAGATGAGAAAATCAGTTATTGCAGGAGTAGTTTCAAACGAACTTTCCTATGCAGTAAATGCAAATAACAGTGTAGCTAGACAATCAAGCGTTACTTATAGATTTAATTTTCCAACTACAACTGAGTCAGAGCTATATAATATGATAGATGGAGTTGGAATGATAGCTTTTGTACAAGGTATATCAATTGGAAATAGATACCTAGATACAAAGGCATATGGTATGAGTACATTAAATCAAGCTACAAGATATTATTTTACAGCACCAAATGAGAATTCTCAGGTACAAATGAACTTATATCATAAGGATGTAAATTGCCCTGAGTATAGAATATCTAAGATAAATGATATGTCACCAAGATATGCTCTCTCAAGGCAAGAGGCAGCTACATCATCAGCAACAGGTACCCTAAATTCAGTAAAGAAAACTTTTACAGGATTTTACCCATGTCCAATTTGTAATCCATAATTTATGATATAATATAGAAGGAGGTGTAACTTACATGGATGATTTTGTTCCATCATATAAAAATGAAGAGGAAAGACAAGAAATAAGAAAACAAGAAGATAAGAAAAATAAGATTAGAACAATCATTATATCTACTATTGTTGTGTTAGCAATAATAGGTGCACTTGTTGTAAGTTACATTTTAGCTAATATAAACTATAATAGGTATAAAAAGTATGAAGAAAAAATGAATATATATGGCTTCTCTCAAGTCTATGATAATCAAAGAGCAAATACTAAAGATAAAGTTACAAAGTCAGAAGCTGTAAAAATGGTATTATCTTGTTTGTACAACGTGCCAGACATAGAAGGAATTGCTATGCAGACAGATAAAACATATTCTAATGCTATTTGGGTAGAGTACGCTAAAAAGCAAGGAATTGTTGGTATGGACGAGGTAACTGAGTCAAATGCGGATGATAAAGTAAAATATCAGGAAGTGCTTGTATGGCTTTATAATATAAAATCTAAGATATTAAATATGGAGCCTGATACTGAAAATAAAGAAAATGTAAAAGATATTAACGCATATAATGGCGACCAACAACTAGCTATTTATGATTTAATAAATTCTGGAGTTATAGTTGAAAATACTAAAAATATAAATGGAAATCAAAAATTATATAAAGGTAAGTTAAATGAACTAATAGTAAACTTTGCAGATAAGTACAATACAATTACTGTTGGTAATGCCAGAATAAATATAAACGAAGATAAGATACCAGATAATTATGATATATATCCATATACTTTAGCAAGTGTAGAAAAATCTACTTATGAACTAGCTTTAAAAAATGAAGGAGAAGATGGATTTATTAGTCCTATTGAACTATATAGAGATAACAAGCAATACTATGCACAGATAAAAGAATATATAGAGGGATATTACGGCTACCTATTTAATGTAGACTATAATAATATTAGCACAGAGCAAATGAAAAGAAGATTGAAAAAGTACGCTGCCTCTGAGTTTGATGAAAAAACTTTAGAAGAGTATGTAGAATATGTAAAGAAAAATAAAATAAAACTTAGTGGTAAAGTTACAGTTCAAATGCCATGTGTATACTTTGATACACAAAAATATAGAGTAAGAACTAAAATAGAATTTGAAGTTGTATCATCAGATACAAAAGACAATCTATTGTATTATGATTTAACTGGTAAAAAATTAACATATCAAAATGAGAAATATACATTATATGCAGATATAATAATGACAAAGAATGAGAATAACAAATCATTATTTATAGAGGAAGGAACTATACATTCTATGCTTGCAAAACCAAGCAGTATAGTTGTAGGTGGTTAGTATGAAGAAAAAAGTTTTTCTTATAGTACTAATACTACTAAATATGGTTTTAGTTCCTAAAATTTATGCGTATGATAGTGGTAGAGAGGTATTTGTAAGACATATAAATAAAGCGACAGGTGCAATAATAACACAACTTTCAAATAATACTCAAGAGAAAATAGGAGAAGATGGTTCACAATCTTTAGTAAATAGCAGTACTGCTACAGATGCAGACATTGAGTATAACGAATATTATAACTATGAGATTGGTGCTACTATGAATATTACTAAATCTCTAGTAGTAAAAGCCGATGGTAAAAACTACAAGTATTTGGGAGCAAATGTATGTACAATGTATAGTCTTGAAGAGGCATACAATATAATGGAGCAGAAAAAGAGTTCTTATAGGGCAGGAATAAGTACGCTAGATATTGAATATATGAATAATTCTGCTACTAGTCAGTTTGTAACCAAAAACTCAGATGGTAATGATGTAACTATAATAGATTTTTATTATACTGAGCAAAATACAGAAGATATTTCGCCAAGGCTTTTAAGTAATACTAATGCGTGGTCTGGAAATGAAGGAGAAGTATTATCTGATATAACATATGTGCCAGCAGGTGGAAGTGTTTCACCATACTTTATTACACCTAAGTTTATTGTAAAAGATCTAAAATATGAAAAAGTAATAGAAGACGGTAAGATATACTATAACGTAAACAAGTTTAGTGTTTATAGATTAGATAACTCATATCTTAAATCATCAGATACTGTAAATAAAAATGGAAAGCAGATATCTGGTCATTTAGTAGGAAGAAGTAATGACACTGTATTTTCTGGACTAGGAGAAATAGTAAATTTACCTATTAGAAATACAACAAAAGATGAGATAACATATGATTTGAATCAATTACTTGCAAATTCTAAAACAACTGAAATACCAAGTAATAATAATTTAGATATAATTTCTGGTGAACAAGCTTCAGCTTCAGATTATTTAACTGATGGTTTTTTAGTAAGCTATACTAAGTATAATGGGCTAAGAAGTGCTAAAGGAAATGTAACTTATGCAACATATGATGTATTAACTGGTGCAACATCATCAGGATTTGAACATGAATCTATAAATGAGCATTTTATAAATGTATATACACCAATACAACTTGCAACACCCGAGGTAACAGTAACAAGTGGAGCTACTGTTAACCATTCAAATACATCTTCATCTACTGTAATTTTGGCTGATGATGCAAGCTTTGAAATAAAAGTAAGAAGTATAGACAGTAATTTTAGCTATTATAACAATATAAATGAATATATAAGAGCAAATTTCGTAAGTATATACTATTTCATTTTTGATTTTGATGTATTATATCAAGGAAGAATTTATCCTAAAGGTGAGCCAATTAGTGTATGGAGCACTGCAAGAACTGATGGCTATACAACTATAAATGCACAAGTTGCACCAAATGAAACGTTGTCTAGAGATAATACTGAGCATAAGATAATAGTAATTGCAGAAGCATCAAATGTTAATTCTGCAGATTTAACAAACTATATAATTGATCAAGAAGTTGGAATACAGATAAATCATACAATGGATGCTACTGAGAGAAAATACATAAATGATTCTGGAAATAATGAAGTATCATTTTCAAATGATGTAGATTCAGCTACCTCATATAATGATCCTCAATATACAGAAGGCTATAGATTTTACGCTGATGGCTATTACTTTGCTATGCAATCTTTGACAGTAAGAACAGTTTCAAGAATCTATGACTTTAAGATAACTGATTGTACAGATTTATCATTTAGAAGTGTATTTAGAAATACAAGCTCTGCAACAGATGTAAATGCACTTTTAGGCAATAATTATTATTCTGGTATAAGAAGAATGTTTGTATATGCAAATAATAATAAAGAATATACAGAATTCTTAGATAGAAATGATATAAATATAAATGGTACATCTGCAACTAAGACATTACCTATAGGGCCATATAAACATACTACTGCTTCGTATATTAGTGCACCAAAGCTTGGATATAGAATAGCATTTGATCTTAAAACTACTGGATATTATATGCCAACTGACAGTGAAGCTAATGGAAGAAAAATACAGATTAAGCCTACATATTATTATATATCTAAAGACGGAGCAAACCTAATAAAAGATATAACACTTTATTATAAAGACGAAACAGGAAGGTATAAGAGGTTTGTTGGTAGTGACTACATGATATACTTTATACCAAATGATGGGTATAGATATAAGAGTAACAGTACAACTTCAAATGTATCGAATATGTCTAAGAAACAAGAATGTCTAAATATTGGAAGTAGTAGTGGAGAATTTTATTTAACAGATAAAATGATGAGTAGTGATGATACTAATTATATTCAATCTTGGTATGGAGAATTCAAACTACCAAATACAACAATAGCTGTAAGAGAGGGAGATAGTGTAGACAATGCTCTAAAAGATGGATACATAGGTGTTAAGTTTGATATTACTTGTATAGATTCA
>CANROM010000007.1 GCA_947632225.1 uncultured Clostridia bacterium
CTACAAGTTGTTTACTATGTAAATAATTTTGCGAATGTTCTATTCCCATAAATACCTCCTTTACAAATTACTATTTGATATTATCAATAATACCATAAAAAGAAGTAATTTTCAATTGAATTACTTCTCCTTATTCATTAAATTTTGTTAAAAATAATTTTTATTTTTTATTTTTTGTAAACTATAATTATTGTAAAATTTTTACATAACCTATAAACTTATGTTTTGGTATTTTCACCATAAAAGCTCTCTAAAACTCTATCAGCTTCTATCAGCTTAGTATCTTACTAGTATCATTTTTTATTTTTTTTAAACATTTTAGCAATCCTGTAATCATTGATTTTATAGTATTTTTCAGCATTTTTCAAAATAATTTTAATAAATAATTTTTATACTATATCACATATTCTTTTATATTGCCTAGTTTTTTATATTTTTTAATATTATTATTCTCATTAAATAAATTTATATCTTATATAAAAAAGGAATGCAGTTTCTATGTATGCATTCCTTTAGTATTTATAAATTTTTGCCACAGCATTGTTTGTATTTTTTCCCACTTCCACATGGACAAGGATCGTTTCTTCCTATCTTTTTCTCGGCTTTTGCAGGTTGTCTTTTAGGAGTGTCTTCTCCTGCACTATTTGTCATCATATTTATTATATTATTTGTCATCTTAACATTTACAACTTGCTCTTTTCTTCTAGGTTTTAATGAGAATACGGATTTTACAGCTTCTTGTCTTATTGAATTAACAAGCTCTTCAAACATGTTATATGATTCAATTTTATATGCTTCTAATGGGTTAGTTTGAGAATAAGCTCTAAGTCCAATTCCTTCTTTTAAGGCTGTTATTGCATCGATATGATCCATCCATTTCTCATTAACTGTATTTAATACAAGATACTTAGCTATTCTTTCAAAATCTTTTTCGATATTTAATTTCTTAGCCTCTTCTACTCTTGAGTTATATATATCATCTATTTTACTCATTAGTAGTTCGTTCATATCTTCTTCATTTAAGCTTTTAATGTCTTCTTGTTTAATTATATCATCCTCACCAAACAAGTTCTTTAAAATGGCATTTACAGCGTTATAATCTATACTTTCAATATTATCTGCATCAGTAAAGTACTCGTTTACTATATTAGATACTATTCCAGCATATAATTTTCTTACTATATCAAATATATTGTCACTTTCTATAACTTCTCTTCTTTGTGAGTAGATAATCTCTCTTTGCTGATTCATTACATCGTCATATTCAAGCACATTTTTTCTTATACTATAGTTTCTACCCTCAACTTTTTTCTGAGCACTTTCAATAGTGCTTGTTAACATTTTTTGCTCTATTGGTACATCATCAGGTAGCCCTAAAGCATTTACTATTCCAACCATTTTTTCTGATCCAAATAGTTTCATTAAATCGTCATCCATTGCAATATAAAATCTAGATGCACCAGGATCACCTTGACGTCCAGAACGACCTCTTAACTGGTTATCTATACGACGAGACTCATGTCTTTCACTACCAATTATTCTAAGTCCACCAGCCTCAATTACTTTTTGCTTTTCTTCTTCTATTTGAGGTTCATATTTTTGTTCAATTTCAGCCATATCCTTTTTAGCTTGATTTATTCTTTCTATCTCACTAGGAATAGGTGTAATTGCTAATTCTATTTCTTCTGGTGTATATCCTTTTTTAGCAAGTTCACTTCTAACGATAAATTCTAGGTTACCACCAAGTTTTATATCTGTACCACGTCCAGCCATGTTAGTAGCTATTGTTACAGCTTTATACTTTCCTGCCTGAGCGATAATTTCAGCTTCCTTTTCATGGAACTTAGCATTTAATACCTGATGTGGTATTTTCTTTTTATCTAGTAACTTACTTAATATTTCAGATTTATCTATTGATACAGTACCAACAAGAACTGGCTGGCCTTTTTCATAGCACTCAGCAACTTCATTAACTATGGCATTAAATTTAGCTGCTTGATTTTTATATATCACATCATCATAATCTACTCTTTGAACAGGTTTATTAGTTGGTATTTCAACAATATCTAATTTATATATTCCCTTAAACTCATCTTCTTCAGTTTTTGCTGTACCTGTCATTCCCGCAAGTTTATTATATAATCTAAAATAATTTTGGAATGTTATAGTAGCAAGAGTTTGTGATTCATTAGCTATCTCTACACCTTCTTTTGCTTCTATAGCTTGATGAAGACCATCACTATATCTTCTACCATCCATTATACGTCCTGTAAATTCATCTACTATTAACACTCTTCCATCTCTTACAATGTAATCTTTATCTCTATGCATCAATCCATAAGCTCTTAAAGCTTGGTTTATATGATGAGATATTGCAAGATTAGAAACATCAGACAAAGACTCAATTCCAAAGTATTTTTCTGCTTTTTTAGTACCTGTGTTAGTAAGTGCAACAGTATGTGCTTTTAAGTCTACAATGTAGTCATACTCTTCATCTGTTTCATCAAACTCTCTATCATTATTTTCTACTATTTTTCTTGCTTTTAGTCCTTTTGCAAAAGCGTTTGCCTGCTTATATAAATCACTTTGTTTATTTACACTACCAGATATAATAAGTGGAGTTCTTGCTTCATCAATTAGTATACTATCTATTTCATCGACTATTGCAAAGTTAAGTCCTCTTTGAACCATAGACTCTTTATCCATAGTCATATTATCTCTTAGATAATCAAAACCAAACTCGTTATTTGTACCATAAGTAATATCTGCATTATATGCAGCTCTTTTTTCATCTGGTGTCATATTAGGAATAACTAGTCCAACACTCATTCCTAAATAGTTATACAATTTACCCATCCATATACTATCTCTTTTAGCAAGATAATCGTTAACTGTAACAACATGTACACCTTTTCCAGTTAATGCATTTAAGTAAACAGGTAGTGTAGCAACTAATGTTTTACCTTCACCTGTTTTCATTTCAGCAATTCTTCCTTGATGTATTATAATTCCACCAATAAGCTGAACTCTAAAATGTCTTAATCCTAAAACTCTACTTGCAGCTTCTGCGACTGTTGCATAAGCCTCAGGTAGTATATCATCTAATGTTTCACCATTATTTAATCTATCTTTAAATTCTTTTGTTTTTCCTCTAAGCTCATCATCTGTAAGATTTTTGTATTCTTCTTCTATCTGCTCAATTTTATCTACTAGTGGCTCTATTCTTTTTATTTCTCTGCCACTATATGTTCCAAATATTTTTTCTAAAAGTTTCATACCACACTGCCTCCATGTGCATTATTATATCATATATACCAACAAATTTAAACAGTTATTAACAGCATTTATTCATAATTTGGATGTTTTTTAATATATATATAGTATCAATAATATGGAGGAGTATTATGTTTGTTATAAATATAAAAATGAACTATAAAAAAACACTATTTTTATGTGCAATTTTAGCAATAGTAATAGCATCTATAATTGAATTCGGCTTTAATGATAATGCTATATTTACTAGCAATAATATAGAGAAGTTTGATTATGATATATCTGATGAAAATTTCCTTTCGTCACTAAAAAAAATACACGAATCTGTAGATGAAAATATAGGAAAGAGCATAAAAGTATCTGGGTTTGTATACACGCTCCCAGACTTTAAAAAAGATTTTTTTGTATGTGGTAGATATCTAGTACAAGATAATTCAACGCAAGTTGCAGGATATCTGTTTAATTATAATGGTAGTATGCAACTACAGGAAAACGAATGGATAGAAATAACTGGTACCATTATTAAAGGAGACTATAATGGAAAAGTTCCAGTAATAAAAGTGGATAAGATAGAAAAAATAATAGCCCCTGCTAATACTTATATAAAAGAATAAAACTACCTTACGGTAGTTTTATTTTCCTCTCATTTCATTTTTTACTTCTTCTAATATTGTATCACCAATATCATCATCATTTATCTCTGGCTGTGATGGTGTATCACTAAAGCACATTCTAACTTCTTTTGAATTTTTAATTTTCTCTATATGAGCCATTATTGTTGTATACAAAGATATGTATACATCTACTTTATATCCTTCTTTTTTTATTAACTTTTTAACATATTCAACAGTATCTTTATCTTGTGGGTTTGTGAAAGCTACACTTATTGTATCTCCATTTTTTTCAAATGGTAAAGCTCTATATGTAACTATTATATCTGCTGGTAAAAAGTTTATTGGATTTACAGATAATTTTCTATCTATAATTGCTGATTTTACTCCTAAATTTGAGGATAAAACTTCTAGTAAATCATTTTTATCACACATATCTAGTACATCAACAATTTCTCCAAACTTTAATTCAGGATGGTCATTTTGATAACTAAGTACAACAGCAACTTCATCTCTTGTTAGTACTTTTTTAGCAATAAATTCCTCACCTATTAACATTTTTTCTTCGTTCATAACAAACACAATCCCTTCAACTAATTATCTATATATTCAACATTTCCATCTTTATCTACATTATAGTTAGCTATATTTGTATATAAACAATCTTTAAATCCTAGTACATCTACAGATAAAACGTATTTTGCCTCTTTACTCTCATCTTCTACTATTTTAAACTTCTGTGTATTATCCACATATTGTTCCACTACATATTTATACTGTTCGTCTTGTTTTACTACAAAATATATATCTATATCTTTAAGTGAACCTGTTTCTGCAAGTTCTACTTTAGTGCCTATGCTTTCCTCTATTTTTGACTTAAGATTTTTTATAAACTCAGTAGATTTCTTACAAAAATACTCATACTCATTTTGTGTATTTAGTAATTCTTCATCTGCTTGCTTTTTAGCTGAAGCATCACTACATATTTTCATAATTAAAAGTACTGCAAGTACAATTACTGCAACTAATATAAAAAGTTCTACAAACTTTCTGAAATATTGTTTCATATAACTCTCCTTACTCAAGTACTAAAGCATTATAATTATCGTTCCACCACTCTGGTTTTGAATCTAATACAACTTTTACAAGGTCGCCATCTGCAACATAAAAAGTTACTCCCTCATAGCTTCCAATATCTACACTTAGTGTAGTCTTTAAATTATCCATATTTAGCTTATATGCTTTAGTATCATTTTTATAGTCAACTGCTGACTCCATATCTATTAGTGTTGGTAATAGATTATCTTGATTATCCTTTATTTTTTCTCCGTCTTCAGTTATTCCAGATAAAATCTCTGTTTTTGAATATACACCAAAAGCATCAGAATATGAAGCACCAACATAATATGATAAGTTAGATTGTAGCTCCATTACATCGTCAAAAAATTCAGTACCTTTTTGTGTAGCTTTATATCCGTTTGGTCCTAATATACAATAAGCACCTACAAGAACTAATAATATAATTAGTATTATAATAATAAGCGTTTGCTTTTTATCTTTCATTATTTTCACTCCTTAATTTAAACTATATCAAAATTATAGTATCATAAAATATTATTTTTTTCAACAAAATACACCAACTTTTCACACATAAGAAAAAGAAGATATCTTTTGGATATCTTTCTTTACTATTTTTCTATCTTTTCTATACTTATATCATTTGCACCAACTCCGAGTTGATCAACTACTATTTGCATAATTTGTGCTATTAAAGATTCGTCTATACTCTCTGCTTTTAGTATAACGTTTACCTTTGAACTACTAGTACGTATTATAACTGCATCTTCAACTCCCTTAGACTTAATAATATTTTCCACCATTGTAATTTGATTTTTTTCTTCAATTAAATTACTTAGCTTTTGCTGATACTCTGCAACGGTATCAGAATTAGAATTGCTATTATTTATTATTTGTGAATAATTATTAGAAAGCTCACTGTACATATTATCTCTGTCATTTCTAAATGATGTGATTTTTTCATCTTCTAAATTATTATTTGCCTTTTCCTCTTTATATATATTTACCTCATCATTATTAGAACTAACATATACAGTTTGCCCTAAATCTTTTTCACGTTCCGGGTTATACTCATAATTTATATATGCTGCAATTGAAAGCATAAAGCAAAATGAAACAGCTGCCATAACATATCGTTTTACTTTTTCTTTATTACTCATTTTTTTCTACCTCCTATTTTTCAAAAATTTGAACTTTGTATGATGCAATACCAAGTAGGTTTCCAAGTGCTACAGATAGTCTCTGTTTTATATCTGTATTAGATACCCCTCTTGCAACAACAATTGCTCCTTCTACTGTTGGAGTGTTATACATTTGAACAATAGCATTTTTATCTCCATCATTTTCATTATATGCAACATTTTTTTCAACACTAGTAACCACTCCACTATCATTAACCGTCTCTTTAGTATCATATACCACACTTGTATTTCCATCATTTGAGTAGTTTATTATTACTGATACATCACTTATTCCAGATATTTGTGATAGTATCTCTTCTATTTTTAGCTCCATATCCTTTGTTATATCTACTTGCTCTTGTATATTTCCTTCTACACTATTTTCTTTAGTATTATTATCACTATTAAATATATAATTTATACTTATTAAAAGTATTACTAATAATACCAAAATAAATACCAAATTTTCTCTTTTTTTCTTATTATCTTTAGATATATTTTTAAGAGTTTCTAAATATTTCATATTTTAGCCTCCTTTTATCACTTGTATAATATTTCTTTCTATACCATACTCAAGACTAATATAATTGGCAATATCAAAAGCGGTATCTTGATCTATACTTATAACTACACTTTTTATATTATATTCTTGTGATATATCCACAGATACATTCACTTTTAAATCTTTTGAAATTTTATTTTGAATTTTTTCTTTTATATCTTCTTGCAACTTATTTTTTAATTCTAATTTAATATTGTTTTCTCCAACATTTTCATAGTTAGAGATACTTACATACTGTGTATTATCAATATTATTTGCACTAATTTCAGAGGAAATTTGTTTTATATAGTCATCTATATTACCTTTTTTCAAAGTAGATATTATTGGACTAAAAAGCACTACAATTGTCACTATTCCAATAAGTGAGTAGATATAGTTCTTTAGTTTGGTATTAGGCGTTATTAACCTAAAAACTGTAAAAATTATTCCTATAGAAAGAATTGTATTTATCCAATCTCTAAATGCATCTATCATATTTTTCCACCCTATCCACTAACTACACTTAGCATATTCATTATTATCCCAGTAGACATTATAAATAAAATCATAACGCCGACAACTATTCCTAGCATATCTTTATATACATTAGAAAAGCCTCTAAGTAATTCTTCTATGTTTTTATCCTCATTTACAGGTTCACTTAATGCAATTAAAATATTGTACAACACAATAACTGATAGAATTTTAATTACTGGAATAGAAACAATAACTATTGAAATAATTAAAGATACTATTCCTCCAACTTTTCCTATGAGTTCAGTAGCTCCTAGAACAGTATTTAAGCTATCTGAAAGAAAGCCTCCAACTACAGGAACGGCATTTGATACAACACTTTGTGCTGTTTTAAAATATATTCCATCCATTGATTTGGTAACTGTTGTTTCCATTGATAATACGAGTAAAAATACTCCTATCATTGCTGTAAAGGCATATAGCGAAACTTTTCTAAACATATTAGATAAGTTAGTCATTCGTATATTTTCTGATATTTTTGAAACTATATTAACTGCTATTGATATTGTAAAAAAAGGTATACTTATATATTCTGTTAAAAAGCAAATTGCATTAGATATAAAAAGTAACATTGGCTCTACTATTCCAGTTGTAGATATTTTTCCTGTAGCAACTAGTATACCTAGTAAAAAAGTAGATACTACCTGCATAATATAGCCTATAGTATTTACTATATTTTTAAACATAGCAACTATTTCTAAGTAATTAGCAAGAAGAATTGAGCAAACTGCTATAAAAACAACTAGCTTAGTTATTTTATTTACATCACTATCATTTTGTAGCTGTATACTAGAAAGTATTGCAAGAATAATAATTATAATAAATATACTAACAACACTTTTTAACGTAGATAATACTTGTTTAGTAGCATTGCCTACTATTGCATCTATTATATTTTCATACTTAACTCCATTTCCAGAAATTAAATCTTCATATATTTTTCTTACATCAATTTCATCTATATTATTATCACTTATATAATCTTCAAAAACGTCTAAATAATTGTCTACTTGTAAGCTTTCTTCTATTTGATCATTATCTGCAGCATATATACTTGAAAAAATAAATATGGTAATTATACAAAATAGTACTCTTCTAATTTTTTTCATATTATTACTGCTACCATTTCCACAAGTGAAGTTATAATTGGAATAGATAAAGAAACTATTATAACTTTACCTGCCATCTCTATTTTACTTGCTATTGAGTTTTCTCCTGCATCTATGCAAATGTTTCTTCCAAATTCAACAACATAAGATATTCCTATAACTTTTAAAACTATGATAAGAAGACTTTTATTTATAGATGAGGTCTCTATAAGATTATTAAGTAGCACAACAACCGATTTTATTTCATCAAATACAAAAACTAGCATTATTATAGACGACGCAATAACGCACATTAGTGCAATTTCAGGTCTTTGATTTTTTAAAATCATAATTAACGATACTGCTATTAAAGCAAATCCTATAACCTTAAATATGTTCATTTTTGCCTCCTATAAATTAAAGGTATTTCTTACTGTATTAAATAACTCACTTATCTTAGATATGACCATTAAAAGAACTATAATTACTCCTGTTAATGTTGTCATCATTGCTTGGTCTTCCCTTCCAGCTTTTGCTAGAACTTGATTTAAAACTGCAACTAAAATACCTATTCCAGCTATCTTAAATAATAAATCTATATCCATATTTCAGCCTCCTTATATGAATATAATAACAATTATTAGTCCACTAATTACCCCTACTGCTCTGTATACTTTTGAATTTTTTATTTTTATACTATTTGCCTCTTTAATCTGCTTTTGTAATATTGCTATTGAATTTTCAATTATATTTTCTTGTGAATATAAGTCACTCCTTCCCAAGCTTTTTAATGTGGAAATAATTATCTCCTTATCATAACTAGTAAATGCATTTACTGAATTTATATTATTTGTAATGCTTTCATCTATCTTATCCATTCCATGCTCTGACATGTCTGTAGATATTGCACCAAGTACATTTTTAATTGGAGAGGTAAGCCTTTGCCTTGACATCTCATAGGCTACTGGCAAGCTATTTAGCATATATACCATTTCATTCTTCACTAATTTTAGGAAAGTTATTATATCTGTTAGCATTTCCTCACGGCTTCTTAAAGAGTTAGACATTTCTATTCCAATATATGAAGTAATACATAATATAGAAAGTGATACTCCTATTTTTATAATTGTAATCATGCAGCACCTCCAAGCTCTCTGGTATCATAAATCTTTTCAACTACACCTGGTGTTTTACCACTTGAAAGTAATATTATTTTAGAGAATATCTCCATATCTAATAGTTCTTTTATTTTTATATTTTTCGTTATACTATTTAAAGAATCACCATGCATTGTAAAAATAACATTTACACCTGAAAGTATTGCTTCTTTTATTGCCACTATATCCTCTTCTTTTCCTATCTCATCTGTAGCTATTATATCTGGAGCCATAGACCTTACCATCATCTTCATTCCTGTAGACTTAGTAACATTACTCATTATATCCGTTCTAACTCCAACATCTAAACTTGCTTCACCTTCATAAACTGATGCAATTTCTCCTCTCTCATCAATGAGTGATACATTTTTTCCATGAAAGTTTAATGCTGGTATACCATTACTAATTTGCCTTACTATATCACGCATCAGAGTAGTTTTTCCACATCCTGGTGGTGAAACAATCAATGTATTTTGCACTTTTCCATTTTCTATTATATGTGGTAATACTTTATCTGCACAGCCATATATCTGTCTTGCAACACGAATATTTAAGCTACAAATATTCTTAATGTTCTTTATCTTGTTTTCTACGTAAACTACCTCTCCACTGATTCCAATTCTGTGTCCTCCTCGTATAATTACAAACCCGTTATTTATATCATTTTGTATAGCATAAATAGAATTTTTCGATACATTAAGTAGTATTTCAAGTATAGCTTTTGTAGTAACTATGCAATCAAGTACTATCTCTTTATTTACGCATATTAAAATCACTTTGCTTCTTGCTCTTAATCTAATTTCGGTAATGTTTTGTGAGCAATTTAGTTTAATTATCTCACTTGAAATATACCTTGGTAGTACCTTTAATATTTCATCTATCATATAATCACCTCTTAGATACAATAGTTATACTACTTATACAAAGAGTATTTTGTAGAAAAAAATTATTTTTATATAAAAATTGGTACTAAATATGTCAAAAAAATACACCACTATTAAAGTGATGTATTTAGCTTATTTTTTTAGATGTGTTAGGTAAGCTATTATATTAGATATTTGTGAAATATGTGCACGCATAATGTTTATTCTAGATGAATATTGTTTGTATCTTCTAGTACCATATTCACATAGTGGATATATAAACTTATCGCACTCATCAACATACGTATCTATTTCTTCTTGGGTATATGTATGCAATATTGTACATGTATTAGCCCTATTTGAAAGCTTAATTAAGAGAGCTTTAGGGTTCTTACTTAGTCCTTTATAATACTCTTCTTTAGACATATTCTCAGGTTTAGAAACAAGTTTTACTAGTTCAAATACTTCTTTGGACAAATTATATTTTTGAGTTAACATTGCACCTCCATCAGTTACATTACATTTTTTAAATACTTCATGTAATAATGCAGCTGCACAAGTTGTATCATCATCTATTTTTAAGTTAATTAAATATAATGCAACACGTAGTGGATGTACTATAAATGGATCTCCTACAGTTCTTGTTTGTCCTTCATGTAGTTTACATGCAATAGCTAGTGCTTTTAATGTATTAGTCATATTTTTACCTTTTGCGTAACCTTTTATAAAGAAAAGTGTACGTCTATATCCATTTAAATCTACATCCGTAGGTTTATGTTTTAATATGGCTTCTATAACCTCGCAATTTGAACGCAATACATATTTAATGTTAGTAAATGCTTGTGAATATTCAGGATAATGATTTTTTAGTACAAGCAAAGGATATACTAGTTCTTTTGTTTCATTTACGTATGATAGCATTTTATCTAGATTAAATACTTCTATAGTTCTAAGGTTATCTGTTCTATCATTAAGCTTAATATTTGTTGCTCTTATGTCTGATATAACACCTTTATAGTATCTTATCTCACCAGGGTCTGTATATTTATAATCTCTAGGCTTAGTTAGAAGTCTAACTATTCTTAGCACCTCTGGATCAAGATGATACATACTAACAAGTAGTTCACCATTACACTTGTTCATTTGGTCGTTATCCTCAATTACATCATGTAAAAGTGCTGCAGCACAAGTAATATCATCATCTGTTGCACTATATATTATTTTTAAAGTTATATATAATGGATGAATAATATATGGTGCACCACCCTTTCTAAATTGTCCCTCGTGTAGCTTACTAGCAACACTAAGTGCTTTTAAAGTATTTGTATAATTATTTAATGTTGCATACTCTTTAATAAAGGTGTATATCTCACTAATATCACTTGAAGGTAAATACTCTGGCATAATTTTCTTTTGCATTACTTGCTTTAAAGGATTGTGTTTTATTGCCATATTATAATTTTCTAGTGAGCTTAATGTCTTTATAGCGTCAAGATTATCTTGTGTAAATCCGTATTTTAACATAAAATCATTCTTGCAAGAAGATGAGCTATACTCATCTAATATATCCTGAATTATAGTATGAGCACAAATATAGTCTCCTTGTGATATAGAATCATATGCATCAATTAGAACATATGTAAATCTAGAGTTTCCCTCTATCTCGTTTACTTTGTAATACCTATAAGCTAAACTTAAAGCGATTATTGTGTACTTATACTCAATAGCTATGGCATACCCTTTTATGTAATAGTAAAAATAGTCATAATCATGTGAATTAAACTCTGAGGCAACATTTAATCTAACGTTACTCATAATACCAATCTCCCTTCTATTATTATCAAATTGTTTAATCTAACAATTTTACAAACTATATTTTTACAGTATGATTATATTATACTATTGTCGATTTATCAAGAAAAAAAGCAAAACAAAAAGGTAGATTTTCATCTACCTTTTGTATCTCTAGTTAAATAAATCTAGTAATTCATCTTTTGACATTTGAGATATAAATGTTTCTCCAGATTTTATAACTGCATCTGTTATATCCATTTTCTTATCCTGAAGTTTTTGAATTTTTTCTTCTATGCTATTTTCACATATCAATTTAAATACTTGTACATTATGACGCTGTCCTATTCTATATGCTCTATCTGTTGCTTGATTCTGAGCAGATAAATTCCACCAAGGATCAAAGTGTATAACCATATCTGCACCAGTAAGATTTAGTCCTGTACCTCCTGCTTTTAAAGATATTAAAAATACCTTTATATTATCATCTTTGTTAAATTCATCTACCATTTCTATTCTAGCATCAACTTTAGTTTGACCTGTTAAAATTGAGTATTCTATACCTCTCTTTTCAAGTTCTGGTGTTAAAATATCAAACATAGAAGTAAAGCCTGAAAATAATAATATTTTATGTTTTGAAGCAATTGCTCCCTCTATTATTTCTAAGCATTGATTTAATTTTGAGCTTTCACCATTATAATTGTCTAAGAATAATTTTGGATGACAGCAAATTTGTCTAAGTCTAGTAATAAGTGAAAGTATCTTAAACTTGCTCTTTTCAAATCCATTTGCTTCAAGTTCTTGTTTCATTTTAACTTTTGCTAAAGCTAAGTATGAATTATATAGCTTTTGCTGTTCATCATCCATCTTACTGTACATTATTTGTTCTGTTTTATCTGGTAGTTCCTTAAGTACATCTCGTTTTATACGTCTTAGAACAAATGGTGCAACTAATTTTTGTAGTCTTTCCATTACTTGACTATCATTTTCTTTTATTATTAAAGTCTCAAACTCATCTTTAAACTTTTTATATGTGTATAAATATCCTGGCATTATGAAATCAAAAATTGACCATAGTTCTGCAAGTGAATTTTCAATAGGTGTACCTGTAAGAGCAAACCTAACTTCACTATTTAAGTCTTTTAATGCCTTAGCATTTTTAGTATTATTATTCTTAATGTACTGTGCTTCATCTGCTATTACATATTTAAACTTTTTATTTTTATATAGCTCAATATCCCTTTTTAATAAATCATAAGAAGTAATTACTACGTCATACTCACTTACTTTGTTAATAAGCTCTGCTCTTTGCTCTGCATTTCCAGAAATAATAAGTGTTTTAATATCATTAGAGAATCTTTTTATTTCCTTTTCCCAGTTTATGTATAGTGAGCTTGGACAAACAACCATTGATGTTTTTCCTTCACTTTGCTTTTGATCTAAGAGTAAAGCTATAATTTGAATAGTTTTTCCAAGTCCCATGTCATCTGCAAGTATACCACCAAAACCATACTTTTCTAGAGTCTTAAGCCACTTAAATCCAGTCTTTTGATATTCTCTTAGTACTCCATTAAGTTGTTTTGGCTCTTTAACATCACTCAAATTTACATTATTGATATTATTTACTATTTCTTTAAATTTACTATCTAGATTTATTATTAAATCAGATTTATTATTCTTTGCTAAATTATCCAAGTATAAAGCTCTGTATTTTGGTATTTCTACTTTTCCTAGTGCTATATCTCTTTCTGTTATATTCAATGTTTTTGCAAGATTTACTAGTGAGCCAATTCCCTCTGAATCTATATTTATAAAGCTACCATTTTTAAGTCTATAATATTTTTTTCTAAGTTTATATCTTTTAAAGATATCTTTTAGTTCATTCTCATCAAGACCAAGCTCATTAAAATCTATTTCTAGGAAGTTATTTTCTATTCTAACTCCCATATTAAATGTCTTTTGAGTAATTATCTGTCTGTTCTTTAGCTTGTCTGTTACTAGCACTTCAAATTTTTCCATAAATTTATCTATGCCTTCTGTTAAAAAGTTATATATGTCATCTTCATTTGAAAGATAAATTATGTTACGTTTGAAATTTATTGTAAAATTATACATTTTGAACAATTCTTTTGCTCTTGCTTCTTCAATTATATTCCTATTACATTCAACTTCTAAATCTTTGTCGAAAGGATTAAATTCACAGTCTCCATAGCAAAACTTAACTTCAGCTATAATATTTCCTCTACCATCTATATCTAAGAATATTTTTGTGCCTAGTTTTTCAGCTTTATATTTTTCTAAAAGACTATCTTCAATAGAAAGTGTTGTACTGTCCTTTAATGCTGGAATAACATATTCGCAAAAACTTGTAGCACTACTAGAAGAAATTGTAATTTTCCCTTCTGGATCTTCAGAAAGCTTTTCAAGTAAAGGTAACACCTTCATTTTAAATTCTTCACCACATCTATGAAGCTTGTCTTTGTATAATACATAAGAATATTCTTGACCTTCAAATACATAGTACTTATCACTGGTACTTACTACTTCTATTCCACTATCTCCTGCATCTATTATGTCTATATCAAAAGAAGGGTTGCTATCCTCTAAAGTTACCATTCCATAAGCTTTTTCATAATCATAATCTTCTATTACTACTTTTTGTCCTTTTAATATTTCAAATATTTCATCAAGTAATGAATATTTAAGTTTAAAATTAGTTCTATATCTTTTACTTACTGTAAAATGATATGTGCCTAGTTTAGAGAACTCATTATATTCTAATGCTTTAGCAACAATAAGCTTGGCTAAAGGCTGTGAAGTCTTTTCAAAAGATTCAATTGAATGTTTAAATTCTAATTCTTTTCCGTACTTGTTAATAGAATTTTTCTGCATGTCTTCACTAAATTTATATACATCTCTTAGAATATAAAGTCTGTCTTTTCCAATTTTAAATGATATTTCAAGTTCTTTCTTTATATCGTTAATAAGATGAAGAGTTGCCTCAATTCTTACACTCTCTTTATCTATATTTCTATTAAGTTCCAAGTTTTCATAGTAGACCATAAGTCCATTATTTTCTCTCTGCTCGTTAATTTTATCCTTATATGACTTATTTTCTACTAAATCATCGTCAATATTTGTAGATTCGCTACTCTTTGCATAGTTTATATATGAAGCTTCGTTAATGTACATATCGAAAATCATAGCTACAACGTGTTTACATGGAGTATCTTTTTTAGTAGATGATGGACATTCACATTTATATGAAAGTACACCATTTACTTTCTTTATTTCAACTTCATAGACATATGTTCCTTCAACATAAGCCTTAGCTACGTAGTTATTTTCAGATACAAAGTTAAAATCTGCAACTTTAACTCTATTTTGCTCAAAATATTTTTTTCCTCTATTAGTTACTTCATTTCCAGCCTCAAATAGAATGTAATTTATCTCTTCTGCATTTATTAACATATCTTCATCTCCCACTCAATATATATTAGCAAATCTTATCCATAGCTAATATTATACTATAATTTTGTGATTTTGTGAATGTTTTTATGTTAATTTTTTGATAAAAATCTACTACAGACAAAATAACACTCTAAATGTAAAAACATTTAGAGTATTATTTCTTTTATTTAAGCTTTTCATAAAGTGTAGTCCAAACATCACTTGTTTCAAAACCTTTTTGCCATGCTGTTATTCCAGCTAAATTATACTTAGTTACAAGCTCTGCTCTTTTTGCAACTGACATTGAGTCTTCTATCCATAATTTATATATAGTATCATCTACTTTTATCTCAGCATAATTTTGACCTGCTACCTCATCCCATTTTGTATCCAAGTTATTTCTTGTTAAGAAGTCTTTTGAATCTTGCATACTATATATACTAGTGTTCATTGTTCCATTATCTTTTATTCTCCAGATTCTTGTGTAAAATGGTATTCCAACAACAATTCTTGATGGTTCAACTTCAGAGTCGTTAATTAGTGAATTTATATTTTTCTCTACCCATGTAACTTCTGCTATTGAACCAGCATCATTTGACCAGCTTCCTCTTTGGTCATATCCCATAAGCATTAAATAATCACAAGCTTTTCCAACACCTTTTCTGTCGATATAATTTGTAAAATAAACATCTACTGAAAGTTTAGCATTAACACTTCTTAACATAGGGTATAATTCTCTTAAAAATTGAGTGTACATATACTTATCTTCTTCTTTCATAGATTCAAAGTCTACATTTATACCATCAAGATTATACTGCTTTACTATATTAACTATATTTTCAATTAAAGCTTCTCTTTTATACTCATCATTCATTATCTCAGATGTTAGCTCTTTAGAATCTATATCTGAAGAATCAAAACTATTAGTAATTATTGGCCATACTTCATATCCATAAGATTTAGCTTTATCATGATACTCTTTACTATATTTCATTGATATAGTTCCGTCATCATTTGATACTGAGAACCATGTAGGCATAACTACATTTACTCCCTCTATCTTATCTCCTAATGTATCTAAGTTGCTTCCATATTGCCAAAACATTATTAGTTTTTCTTTGTTTTCTTCTTGATTGTCCTCTTCATTATTATCAGTCTTATTAGCAGGAGTTACTGCTCCTTTTTCAATATATCCTATTTTTCCACTATCGCTTTTTACTTTATACCATCTATTATGCTTTAGACTATCTACATATACAGTAACTGTATTTGTTTTAGATAATGTTTCTAGGACATTGGAATTAGTACTTATATCGCTATATAAATTTACATTATTATAATTTAAATGTATATCACTATCATCTTTTTTGTCTATTGATATTGTATCTGTTTGCTCATCATATTCACTTTTAAAGTTGTATATATCTTTAACTAAATCTAGATCTACATATACTTCATTATCTATCAACTTGCATACGCCATTTGCATTATATGACTTGAAATTCTTAGTTGCAAAACTATCATTTAGTCTAAATTTATATACTGCATCTTCATTTGTAATAATTACCTTTTGTACATCTTTATCATAAAATATATCTTCATCTATAAATTGCTCTATTGTATCAAAAGAAATATATATTTTATCGTTTTCAATTACAGGTTTATAGCTTTTATCTATTGTATCACCAAAAATTATAAGACTAGAATTACTCTTGCCTTTTTGCGATTCTGTATTATTATTTATAATAAAAAATAGTCCAGCAACTACTAAAAGTAGTACTAAAACTTTCAATATATTCAATATTATTTCTTTCATAGTTATTACCCCTATTACACAAATTCATTATACTATAAAACAAAATATTTGTGAAGAATTTTTAAATTATTTTAGTATTTAAGGTATATTTTGTGCATTTTTGAATAATAATATAAATGCATATAGGGAATTTTAGATAGTCCTATATGCACATAAATCTATAAAAGGCAGGAAACACCTGCCTTTTTTATTATTTTTTGCCACTCATATTTAAGATATTTACATCTGTTGAATAAGTGATTTTATCTCTTCTCTCTTTTCTTTTTATAGCATATCTTATAGCTTTATCTAAAAGAGTTGGGAAATCGATTCCTTTTGGTTGCCACAAATAATATGAAAGTGAGCCTGGTATTGTATTTATTTCATTTACAAATACTTTATTGCTATCACCATCTAGTATGAAGTCTATTCTAGATATTCCTTCACAATTTAGTATTTTAAATGTTTCTTTTGCTAAGCTATAAATCTCATCTTCTTGTTCTTTTGTTAGCTCAGCTGGTATTTTTCTTGAAAGTGAAGCCATACCTGAAGACTTAGTACCAAATTTTGTACCTAGCTTTCCACCTAATTTTCCACCTTTTGCACCTTCACCCATATACTTATCTTTATAGCTTAGTATTTCATCATTTTTGATTGGCTCCTCAAGAACAGATACATCTTGCTCGTTGAAGTTTCCAATTACTGAGCAATTTATTTCTCTTAAATTTGTTACACATCTTTCAATAAGTACATTCTCACAAAATTCAAATACTTGTTGTACTTTTTCTTTAAACTCATCTTTTTCTTTTATAACTTCTATTCCAACACTTGATCCTAAATTTGCTGGTTTTACTATTATTGGAAGACTTAGCACACTTGTTACTTTTTCATATGCCATATCTACATCTTCTTCAAACTCAGTTTTATTTAAAGTTGTATACTCTATAACTGGAAGTTTAGATGCTTCTAGTACTTTTTTAAACATTATCTTATTCATACCAACAGCAGATGAACATACATCACATCCAACGTATGCAATATTATACATTTCTAAAAATCCTTCAAGAGTTCCATCCTCAACATTTAGTCCATGAACTACAGGAAATACTATATCTATTTTAGCTAGTACTTTTTTAAATATGCCATTTTTAGAATGTGCTATTAGCTTAGAATTTTCATGAGTAAAATATACCTCATTTGCCATTCTCTTTACTTCATCTAAGTCTTTAAACTCTTCTATTTTTGTTAGCATTTGCGAAGTATAGAACCTATTATCTTTAGATATGTATATTGGTACTACTTCATATTTATTATAATCTAGATTCTCCATTACCTGCAATGCAGAAATGATTGAAACCTCATGTTCAACACTTTTTCCTCCAAAAAATACTCCTACTACTGTCTTCATTTTAATTTCTCCCTTCTATTTTATATAACTATCTGGCAAATCATTTTCAAAAAGTGCCAATAGATTTTTATGACTTATTTGAATTTCTTGTAACTTAGCAAAAGCTTCATATAAATCATTTACCACAATGTAGTTATTATATCCCTTTTCGTCCATTCCTTCTTGTATTTTAGCTGTTGTTGCTTTTCCAACTAATATTACATAGTCTGCTGCTGTAGCGTAATTTCCAAGCATTTTGTTTAATTCATCTGTCTTCTCGCCAAGCTCTATCATTCCCGGAGTTACTACTACCTTATATTTATCTTTAAACATACATAGTGTTTCTATAGCAGCTTTTGAGCCTTCAGGGTTAGAATTAAAAGAATCATCTAGACTTAATATTCCGCCCATATTCTTTAGCTCTAATCTATGCTCAACAGGTTTTATTTTCTTTACTGCTTTTGATATTTCCTGATTAGTCATTCCAAGTTCTTTTGCAATGGCTACTGCACATACTATATTGTATATATTATGCTTTCCAAGAAGTCTTGTTTCAATTTTTATTCTAGTATCGCCATCTACTATATCAAAAATACTACCCTTATCTGACATTGTTATATTTTCAACTGTATATCTACAATTCTTGTTATCCATGCTATACTCAATTACTTCAGTGTTCTTTGCATACTTTTGTATACCTTCACATATATATTCATTATCCATGTTAAGTACAGCTTTAGCATCTGGCCTAGCCTCTGTTATAATCTCAAACTTTCCTTTAACTATATTATCCATAGATTTAAATGTTGTTAAGTGCTGTGGTCCTATAGATGTTATTACTGAAATATCTGGTCTAACAATTGAGCAAATCTCTGCAACTTCACCTAGTCTTGCAGCTCCCATCTCACATACAAATACTTCTGTATATGGTTTTATCTGCTCCCTAATTGTCTTTACAACTCCAAGAGTTGTATTATAGCTTTTAGGTGTCATTACAGTTATATATTTATCTTCTAAAATAGTTGCCACTATATTTTTAGTAGATGTTTTACCATAACTTCCTGTTATACCGATTATTTTTAAGTTCTTATTACCATCTATTATTTTTCTTGCCTCTTTAATATATATATTATTTATACATGAAAGAATAGGCTGTGCTAATATATTACCTATTAACACAAATAGCATTGCCATAAGCTTATATAACGAGCAAATTATAAATACAATATTTACATACTTAAGTGTTGCGCAACTACTAACTATTACTAATAGTGCCATCATTATAATACCAATAATTGAATAAGTAATTCTTACTCTTGAAGTATATGCGAATTTTTTCTTAGCAACAGGTCTATTATTCACAGTCTTAAATGCAGAATATAACGCAAATAGTGAATATGGAATTAGTACGTACTCATTAAAAAATGAAAGTACTCCAAGTGCTATTAGCACAACTTCATATATTTCAAGCTTATATGTTCTAGTAGTTTTTATAGCTGGAACTACTTCTCCTAAGTGGTAGAACGATTGTTGAAATATGTGCATAAACTTATTTATATTTACCGTAATAAGAATTAGCGTGACTACAAACGATACACTTACTATAACCGTTTCCATCTATTTTCCCCCTTTTAAAAAATTATTTATTATAACTAAAAACTGATTTATATTATTAAGATAGCTAAAATGTCCTGCACCTTTAAATGTAACAAGTCCTGCGTTTTTAATTAAGCTTTCCATTTTTTTACCATCTTCAAGTGGTGTTTCTCTATCTTCTTCACCCCAAACTAAAAGTGTTGGTGCCTCAATACTAGATAAGTAATGTGTCAAATCTTCTTCTACTACATTCTTAAACACTTCTTTCATTACATCATCTGCATTTTTGTAGTCTGTTGATCCAACTTTTCCTCTATATTTATTTGCAAGCTTTTCTGCTTTTTCCTTACCTAATATTAAAGATGCTATTTTCTTTATAATCTTAAAAGTATATACTTTTATATAATATTTTAATTTCCTTTTTGGCTTTATTCCCGCACTATCTACTAATATTACTTTTTTAGGTTTATATCCAAGCTCTCCTATAAGCTTTATAATAACTCTACCACCAAAAGAATGTCCTACTAGCACAACATTTTCTAAGTTTAGCTCTTTAATAAATTGAAGTACTAATTTTGAATAATCTACAACGTGATAAGTTTCTGGTGGTCTTTGACTTTTTCCAAAGCCAGGAAAATCTATAGCATAAACAGTATAATTAGTAGCTAAGTTATTTATTACAGGTCTAAAAGATTCTATACTTGCTCCCCAGCCATGTAATAAAATAACATTCAAATTATTATTTTCTCCTTGCTTTTCATAATTTATTTTTAAATTGTCTATAATAATTTCCACAATATTCACCTACTCCATAATTCTTTCAATTCTTTCTCCAAGATTTGAAATAAACTCATAAACAATTTTTGAAGATATTCTAGATAGTTCTTTTAAGTCATTTGAGTAGTCAAAAATGATTGCCTCATCATTTACATTTATTTTTTCTACATTAGTTACATCAACCATGCACATATCCATGCATATGTTTCCTATAACTTGGCAATTAACATTGTTTATTTTGACATACATCTTATTAGATAGATTTCTACTTAGTCCATCTGCATAACCTATTTTTAAAACAGCCACCTTCATATTAGGAATAGCTGTATAACTACCACTATATCCTACTTTTGTATTTTTATCTATATAATTCACATGTAGTACTGGTGCTGTAAGTTTTAATATTGGTCTTGTATTAGTAGCATATCCATATAGCATCAGACCTACTCTTACATGAGTATATTCTATTCCTATATCTTTTTGTGCATAGTTTTGTGTTCCATCAGAATTTAAAATATGTACATATTTAAATGTATGTTTTTTAGAAAGCTCATTTAAAACTTCTGCAAATTCTTTAAACTGCATATTTGTATAATCATCATCTATATCTGCACATGATAAATGAGTATATATACCATCTATTTGTATATTGCTTAGCTCTAGTATTTCATCTATACTTTTTTCTATTTCACTTTTTAAAAAACCAAGTCTTGTCATGCCTGTATCTATCTTTAAATGTATCTTTGCAGTCTTTTTCAAGCCTTTAGCAATACTACTTATTTCTTTAATGTTATCACAAGTTGATACAGACATAGAAATATCGTTTTCTATAGCCTCTGCTATTTCATCACCCTCACATACAGATGTAATAAGTATCATACCTTTTATATTATTTTTTCTTAGTCTTATTGCCTCTTCAATATTTGCTACACCAAAATCTGTGACACCTAGTCTTTGAAGCTCACTTGCAACTAGTACATCTCCTGCTCCATAAGCATTTGCTTTAACCATTGCAATTATTTTCTTATTTTCTCCTATTTTGCTTTTTATATAATCTAAATTATATTTTAAATTTTTCTTGTTAATATACAATTTTGCTTTCATATAAATTCCTCACTTTTTTCACAAGTTGTCTATCTAACTATTTTTTTGATTTTTCATATAAAATATGCTATAATACTAACGTTATATAATATATTATACGTAATAATGTATTATTTTGCAACACATATTAACCTACACATTAAAAGTTAAATCCACACTAAATTCACAAAAAGGAGTTATTATGAATAAAAAGAACTACGTTAAACTTAATAATAACAATAGACACTTATCTTTGGGTAATTTATTTAGAATTTTAAAAGAAGAAGCAAATAACAAAAACTTTACAATTCAATCTGAGATCTTTTGTATTCTTTTTGATATTGATTCCATATCTGATACAACAGTAAACAACTATTGCACAGGAGTTCGTGCTATAAATTCTAAATATAAAAGTATCTATGTTAATTTAAAAAATAAGTTTCAAAAAGATGAGACAATATTTAAAGATATAATATTAAATATTATTGCTACAATTGACAGTAAAAATGTATTTATATCTAGAGATTATTTTAAACAGTCAATTGATGTTATAAACAACAACCAAAAGTTTAATAAAGTATGCTTAAGACTATATAATATATCTAAAAACGACATAGAAGTAACTCAGGAGTTTTCAAGTCAATTAAAGAAATTATTAGATAATAAAAACTTGTATAGATTTTTTATTGAAATTCTTTTCTTTACAATACTAGATAAGAAACAACCAGTGTATATTGAAGATAAATTTATGGACACACTTGATGACTTTTTATACTCATCTGAAGTCTCTTCAGATGATGCAATAGATTTTGTAACTGTACAACTTAAAGGTGGACTTTGGTCTATTAGGGGAATACACGAGCTTGCTAAAAAAGGTAATCCTTATGCTTGCTTTGAAATGGGCTCTTTAGAGTTATATGGAGAAGTTGCAGGATATCCTAGATATCAAGAAAGCTACGAATATTACAAAACAGCTGCACAAAAAAGCCATCCGAATGCTATTTGGGCATTAGGGCATATGTACTATAATGGTTATATTGGAACTAAATCTCGTGAAGATATGAAAAAGGCATTTCACTACTTTAATAAAGCAAGAAAGTTAAACTGCATATCTTCAATAAATAGTTTAGGTACGATATTTAAAGAAGGTAATGTTCCATTTATTAAAAAAGATTTAAAGAAAGCAAAAAGACTATTTGAGTTTGCAGCAAGTAAAAACTATGTATATGCTATAAATAACTTAGGCATAATGTACGAAGAAGAAAAAAACTATAAAAAAGCATTTGAACTTTTTAAATCTTCAGCTATGCAAGGCGAAAGCTGGGCAGCTAATAAGTTAGGACAAATGTATCGCACTGGACTAGGTGTAAAAAAGGACTTAAAAAAAGCCTTTGAGTTTTATAATAGAGCAACTGAAGCAACCCTATATTCTGTTTGTTTCTGGTCAAAATATAACTTAGCTCACTATTTTTATGAAATTGGAGTTCCAGAACTAAATATAAAGAAGGATATAGATAAAAGTATTTCACTTCTTGAAGAATGTATAAATAAAAATATACAGCCAGCATATGAAGATTTAATCTACATTTATTTTAATAAGTATAAATCTACAGCTGATTCTTCCTACTTAGATAAAGCAAAATACTATGCCAATATGTATTTAGCAAAAGATTCTTGTGATGAACAAGCTGTAAAGAAAATAAACGATACATTAAAAGAGATATCTAAAAAAAGCAAGATGAAGATAAATTTTGATGTATAAAATAGAGGTAATAGTTATGACTATTACCTCTTTAATTTTAATCTACATTTTTAAACCATTTAGCAAATTCTTCAAGTGAAGATCCTGATACTTTACTTCTTTCTTCTCTTTCTTCGTCAGTAAGTTCAGACATAGTCTTATTTAAGTTAAAGCTATCCTTATATATATGCCATAATGGGCTCCATTGATTTTTGCTATCTTCACCTTTATATTCTTCTGCAAGCATACCTTTACTTTCCCAAAAGAAATACTTTATATCTTTTCCATCATAATATGCAACACATTCTTTAAATGAGCATTTTCTGTTTTCTTTTCCTTTCATTAAATCAAGAATTCCTTGTGTACCTATTGTATCTAAAGCAAAGTTTACAAAAGCTCTAGGGAATCCATTTAAAGCTTCTATATAAAATCCAGAATCTAATGCTATGCAAGGTTGTTTAACTATATCATATGCTTGTAATACCTTCTGTTTTGCTATCTCTTGTATATCATCCGTTCTTGGTTCTATAAGCTCATAGTTGTATGGTTCGACTTCTATGTTGGCATTTCCTAAATATCTTTTTGCAGTTGCAATTTTTCCTTTATTAGTAGTAACAAATGTTATTTTCTTCATACTTATTCTTCCTTCCCATCATTTAATATCTCAAGTGGCGTATAGTTTGCCATAAGTCTTTTAAATCCAGAGTTATCAAACATAATTTCTAGTTTAAAGTCGTCACCCTCAGGCTCTATCTTTTCTATCGTACCTATGCCAAACTTTTTATGCTTAACTTCCATACCAACTTTATATTTTACCTCACAAGGAGTTACTGATTTAGCAGCACTCATTGTTCCTGATATATTTTTTAAGAATGAATCTACACTAATACCAATACTTGGTCTTACTTTAGTTTCAACGTTTTCACTTACTCTACTTCTATTAGATAGATATGTTTCTACACGTTTATATTCTGAATCAAGCCAAGTTGTAGGTTTAACTTTTTCTTCCTTATTTTCTAGTGATTCTTCGCTTAGTAATGTTTCAGGTATTTCATCAATAAATCTAGAAGGTATAGAATAAGTTGTAGAGCCATATAGAGTTCTTTTCTTAGTATTTGTAATGTAAAGATGATCCTTAGCTCTTGTTATTGCTACGTAACACAATCTTCTCTCTTCCTCAGTCTGTGCATCTTCTTCAATTGAACGTTTAGATGGAAATAACCCTTCTTCCATTCCAACTAAGAATACTTTTTCAAACTCAAGACCTTTAGCACTATGCATAGTCATAAGAGTTACAGCCTCTGTTGATTCGTCTAAACTATCTACATCTGATACTAGAGCTATGCTATCTAGGAAATCTGCAAGTGTATTATCTGCATTTTCATTTTCAAACTCAATTGCAACACCTATAAATTCCATTAAGTTATCAAAACGAATTTCTGTTTCTTTAGTTCCCTCAGCATTTAGCATCTCTTCATATCCTGAATCTTTTAAAACATTCTTTATAAGCTCAGATACTTTAATAGTATCCTTTTGTTTTATAAGATTATTTATCATATCTCTAAATAAGATTATATTACCAGCACTTCTAAATCCTGCTAAGTTACTACTATCTTGTATATACTCAAAGATTGAAACACCTGCTGCAGATGCTAATGCGTCTAACTTGTCTAAAGCTGTATCTCCTATTCCTCTTTTAGGCTCGTTTATAATTCTTTTTAATGCAATATTATCATTTTTATTTTGTATTAACTTTAAGTAACTAATTATATCTTTTATTTCTTTTCTAGCATAGAATTTTATTCCACCTATAAGTTTATATGGAGTACCAGACTTCATGAAAACTTCTTCTAATACACGTGCTTGTGCATTTGTTCTAAATAATACAGCAAAGTCTGAGTATTTTCTGTTTTCTTTTTTACATACCTCATCAATTGTATCAACTACATATTCTACTTCTTCGTACTCGTTGTTAAGAGTTTTATAATCTATCTTTTCGCCTTCCTTATTTTGTGTCCAAAGCTCTTTATCTATTTTAGATTTATTATTTTTTATAACTTCATTTGCTGCACTTAATATATTCTTTGTACTTCTATAATTTTCTTCAAGTTTTATTATCTTCGCATTAGGAAATTCCTCTTCAAAATTTAAAATATTAGTTATATCTGCTCCTCTAAAGCCATAAATACTTTGAGATTCATCTCCGACCACGCATATATTCCCATTTGCAGAAGAAAGCATACTAATTAGTAAAAACTGTGTTTTATTTGTATCTTGATACTCATCAACCAATATGTAGTTAAATTTTTGTTGATAGTATAATAATCTATCTGGATATTGTAAAAAAAGCTTTACTGTAAGCATAATTATATCATCAAAATCTATTGAATTATTTTTTCTTAGGGTATCTTGATACATAGTATATACTTTTGCAATTTCTTCTTTTCTATAGTCTCCAAGTGCATCTTTTTGATATTGCACTTCATCTTTCATTAGCTCTTTTGCTCTGCTTATCTCAGATTTTATTAGTCCTACAGGATATACTTTCTCATCTATATTAATTTTTTTCATTACCTCTTTTATAACTTTTTCTTTATCTATCTCATCAAAAATATTAAAATCTCTAGTATATCCTAAAAGCTCTATTTCTCTTTTTAAAATTCTCACACAAACAGAGTGAAAAGTTCCAAGCCATATATCATTTGTAGCCTGTCCAACTAAAGCTTCAACTCTTTCTCTCATCTCTTTAGCAGCTTTATTTGTAAAAGTAATAGCAAGTATTTGCCAAGGCTTTACTATTTCTTTTTCAAGTAAATATGCTATTTTATATGTTAAAACTCTTGTTTTTCCAGAACCAGCTCCAGCAAGTATTAGAAGCGGACCAGACATATATTCAACAGCTTCCTTTTGCTTATCATTCAACTTATCTAATAATTCGCTCATTTTTATCTCCTCTACACTTCAAGTATTCCACCATAATCTATAACGTCAAGACCGTCAAAGTCTATTAGCTTAAGATTTCTGCTTTCAATAAAATTTCTTATTTTATTATCCCTATCTATTTTGTTCAAATCTCCAAATACAATAATATTGTTGTCTACTTTTCCGATAGCTCCACCTATAAATCCATTCATATTACTATAGTTACCATATTCGTCTTTTAACTTAATATCTGGAGTATAGTCTAGATATAGCACACTTATATTATTAGCAATAAGTTTATCTGCTATCTTTCTATCTGCTGTAATTACACTATTATCATCAATAACCGCTATCGAACAATTTGTATAGCCTTGCTCTACTTCTATTAGTTCATAATCACTATCTTGTAGTAGTTTTAATAGAGTTTTATCTGTATATTTAAAATTATGTACTGCATATCTTCCTATCATGCATACGTTATACTTTATATCTTCTGGATAGTTCATTCCAACTTCTTCTTTTCCAGATATAATGTTATATTCACTATCTTTTAGCATAAAAGTTAAATCTTCATATTTACTTTTTTCTATGACTAAAGTATCTCCAATTTTGGATGTGAATATATCCACATGAGATGAAATTTCAGGATATACATTATTGCTTTTTTCTATATCTACAAGTTTATATCCTAAATACTTAAGTGTGTTCTTCTCTATATTTCTCATTCTTTTATCTACTAAAATATACTCCATATATTACCTCTAAACTTTTGTTTGATTTTACGTCCTTATTATATCAAAAAAGAAATAGTATTTCAATGAAGAAACACTATTTTTTTAAACAAAAAAAATAGGAAAATCATCCTATTTTTTCTAATTCTAATCGATTTGTTTGATATTTAATTTTATCACCAAATCTTTCGCAATTTGCAATCATTGTTGAAAAGAATGGAATATCTTTTGCCTCTTTATCTTGAGTTAAAATAGGTAATAAATGATATCCTTTCTTTTTTACTTCTTCAAGACCTTCATGGTCAGTGATATATTCTACAAGCTTTTCACTTATAACATTGTACATTCCTATCACTATCCCATCATACTTTACCAAGTATTTCATAATAAAACCCCCCAATCGTTTTATTTTCTCAAAAACTACATGCTCTTATATTATACCATGTTTTTATGTAAATTTCAAGTATTTTATTGTACTTCTTGTTCGTCTTTATTAGGTGCTTGTTTATCTTCTTTCTCTTTTCGTTTTCTTTCAATTTCTTCAGTAATTTCATCCATATAATCATAATCGTAGTTTACTTCAGTCTTATATTGTAACTTATCTAGCTTTCTAGCATTATACTCTATCCAACTACTAGCCATAGCACGTACTTCTTGTGGAAGTTTAGCTCCAATTTTTTCTTCAACTTCATCCATTACTTCATATATATCTACATCATTTAATAACTTATCTAAAAAATCAAAAGCTTCATCATTATCTAACGCTTGAAAGAAAGTGGCTTCAGTTATATCTTTATTAACACACTCTTTAAAAGGTACTACTCCTATTTTAGGAACGTAAGCATCTAATGCCATATTAAAGCCTTCTGGATTTTCCACAATTTTTACAATTGTATCTTTATCTAGTTCTAAGCCTAATGAGTTTTCACTATCATACATAGGTGCAAGCTTTAGCTTTCCATCTTTAGTATGTATAAAGCTAATATTTTCTGTATGTCTATCTGCTGCGCCTATAAAAATATCAAAAAGGACTCTTTTATCCATTTCGGCATTTATTTGCTTTATCTCATCTTTGCTAAGTGTTCCACAAGCCACAAGATTTTCATTTAGATGATTTCTTACATCCATATATTCTACTACATTAGGAGAATCTGGGTGTTCATATGTACCATTATTAAGCATATCTAGTGTTATAAGTTCTTCATCATCATTAACCATGCATTTGGTTATAATTCCAGGCTCTCCATTTACTTTTATTAAATCGTAGTCTGCATATTCAAT
>CANROM010000008.1 GCA_947632225.1 uncultured Clostridia bacterium
GCACCATTCTTAACTACTAGTCTTATTTTGTCTGGTCTCTTTCCATTTGCATTACTGCTATCTACCCAAGTCTTTGTTACTTCTACTTCTACTGTATCTGAAGGTACATTAAATGTATTTGTGATTTGTTTATCATTTACTGCTTTTGTATAGAATTTCAAATCATCTGCACCTATTGCTTCTTCATCTACTGTATAAGTAATTTCATTTCCGTCTTCATCGTATTTAGCAAGTTCAGTAAATGTATATGTTTGTGTGTCATTTCCTTTTACTTCTATTTCTTGTGATTTTACTGTTTGTGCACCGTTTTTAACTACTAGTCTTATTTTTTCTGGTCTCTTTCCATTTGCATCACTATCGTCTACCCAAGTCTTTGTTACTTCTACTTCTACTGTATCTGAAGGTACATTAAATGTATTTGTGATTGTTTTATCTTCTACAGATTTTTTATAGAATTTCAAATCATCTGCACCTATTGCTTCTTCATCTACTGTATAAGTAATTTCACTTCCATCTTCATCATATCTTTCTAGTCCATCAAAAGTATAAGTTTGTGTATCTGTTCCTATTACATCAATTTCTTGTGATTTTACTGTTTGATCACCCTTTTTAACTACTAGTCTTATCTTTTGTGGTCTCTTGCTATTAGCATTACTATCATCTACCCAGTTCTTTGTTACTGTAACTGATGTTCTATCATATTTATCTTTTGAAGTAACATCACAATTTACTACTTCAACATCTTGAGATGAAGTTTCTTGAGTTACAGTGTAAACTTGATCATCTAACAAGTATCCTTCTGCTGCCTTAGTTTCTTTTACATAGTATGTTCCTGACAAATATTCTTTACTCTTTGCACTATATTTTCCATCTCCTGATTTTGCTATAGTTAATGTTTCAACTTCTTGTTCACATGTCTCATCACTATAGATTGTATATTGTGCTCCTTCTAGAGTTCTTCCTTCTGGCAAACTTGTACCTAATTCTGCATCTTCTTTATATACTGTTATTGTCATCTTTTTAGCTTTATCTGTTAATGTGTAATTTAATTCTGTTTCGCCGTCAACTACTACTGTTAAGCTATTTACTACTTGTTCTGCATTTTCGCCTTCATAGAATTTTCCTTCAAAGGCTACTTCTGGAATAGTAGTTTCTGTTACAGTATATGTACCGTATGGTAAATCTGCTATTGTGTAGCTTCCATTTCCATTACTTGTTGATGTTTTTGTAATATCTCCATCGTTTATAGTAGCTGTAAATACTACATTATCTAGCAATTGTTTGCTTGATGAAGCTGTTTGTTCTAAGTATTTAGTTATATTTATTGTTCCTTTTTTTACGTTTTCTAATGATTCTACTTGATATGTTTTTAACTGCTCTGTTTGTGTATCAGTTAAATTTTCAAATTTATATACTGTAGAATCTAATTCATATCCTTCTGGTGCTTTTGTCTCTTTTACATAGTAATTATCATGATATACATATCCTGAGCTTGTATTTTCAACTAATGTTAATTCATTTGAAGTTGCTGTACCACTTGCATCTAATGTAAGTACTTCTGCAACTTGTGTACATAACTCATCTTTATATATTGTATATTGAGCACCTTCAAATTTAGCATTTCCTTGTGGTGTTGTTGTTTCAGCATCTTTTTTATTTACTGTAATCTTTGCTTTCATTGGCTGAGTTTCTACACTTATATTGTGATTATCTGCCAAATTTTCAAATGTATAAGTATTTCCATCCTTATCATAATCTTCAGTTGGTTCACCATCAACAGTAACTTTACTTACATAGTATCCTTTTTGTGGTGTAAACTCTACTTCTACATCTTGTCCACCTTTAAGGTCTGTTAGATTTTCAGTTATAGTTCCATTATCTATACTAGTTGTAACGTCAAATAGAACTTCTGTTGTTACTTCATTTGATGTTCCTGTTCCAACTTTAGATCCTGTTTCAACTGAAGCTTGGTTCTTCAAGAAAGTTCCTTCTTCTGTTGTTACATCCTCAAATGGAGGCTTAACAGTAAATGATACTGTGATTGTATAAGTGTGTCCATAGAAGTCTGGTGATAATAACCATCCAGATTCTGTATCAGAATCAATCTCAATAGTAGCAGTTCCATCGTTTATACTAATCTTAGAGCCAAATCTTTCTCCTAGTACCTCTTGGCCAAGTTCATTTACTACTTTTATGCCGTCCCCCATAAATAAGCCTAAATTATCTAATCCCTTAGGGAATGCATCTTTTATTATATACTTAGTATAGTACATTTTTGGATTTTTAAACTCAGGTACAACATCAGTAATTGTATATGTAATTTTTTCTCCTATTTTTGTAGTAGTTTTGTCTACTTTTTTAACAGGATCTGGATCTTCAGGTATTGGTTCAGTATATACCTTTATATCGTGGTCTGTACTTAAATCTGTAAAGTTAACCTTACTTTGACCAGTTGGATCAAAATAACTTAAATCATAATGTTGACCATCAATTACTACATCTGTTAAATAGTATCCTTCTTCTGGTTTAAAGTCTACTATATAATCTCTTCCACCTTGTAAGTCATATTTATCTTCTGTTATTGTACCGTGATCTATCTCTGTTGTTATATTAAATAATACTTGTGTAACAGCTGGGTTTGTAGTCAAATGTGTTGAACCCGCATCAATAGTAGCAGTGTTAGTTAATATTGTTCCTGCTGAAGTTGTGCAGTGTGCAAAATTACCATTTGTATACAAATCTGTAACTACACCGTATATTGTTAATGTATAAGTATGATTATAGAAATCAGGTGATTTTGGCCAATTTGATTCATATGGACTTTTTATCTCTATTTTACATTGTCCATGCTCATCTCTATTTACACTATATGCAAATCTTTCACCAAGTAAATTATTTCCACCCTCGTCTACAAGAGTCATAATTTTTGAAATGTCAGTTTGTGCACCAGCAAAATCTAAATCGATTCCAAGTGGTAATGCATCAGTAATTATATAGTCACCATTATAATATTTAGATGGGTCTTGTATATCTGGTACATCTATAGTTATTGTATATTTTATTGTATCCCCTTCATGAACTGTTGCTTTATCTACACTCTTTTTAGGGTCTGTTTCATTTGGTATTGGAACTGCTTTTACTACAACATCATGATCATTATCTAAATCATTAAATTCTATAGTATTGCTTCCGTTAACGTTATAGCTTGATAAATCTTGTTGTTCTCCATCTATCATTACTAGGTATATGTAATACCCTTCTTCTGGTTCAAAAGTAACAGAATTGTTTGAACCACCTTTTAATCTTTCTCTATCTTCTGTTATTGTACCATGATCAAAATCTGTAGTAATTTTAAATAGTAGTTCAGTTTCTACTTCGTTAGTATCTTCTTGTAGTTTTCCTAAATCTACACTTGCTTTATTTTTTATTATAGTTCCTTCTGCTGTTGTATACTCAGAAAAATCAGTTACATAATCTTTATCATTTGTAACTATACATGGTATAACAAATTTATATGTATGATTATAAAAGCGTGGTGATTTTAGCCATGATGAATCAGTATAGAAACTTATCTTTTGTCTGTCGCTGCTTAACTCTGTTGACCATCCAAATCTTTCACCATCTACTTGTCTGCCTCTTTCATCATAAACTTTTATTCTATCATAATCTGCAATTAAAAATCCAGCTGGTAATATATCTGATACTTCAAATTTATCATAATAGTACTGTGAACCTTCCATTGGTACATACTTTGTTATTGTATATGTAACCTCATCACCAATTACCGCTTGAGTTTTATCTACTTCTTTTGTAGGTTTTGTCTGTTGGAAAGGTGCTAAACTTATTGTTTCTGTTGAGAAAATTGGTATTCTTGTTGCATCATAAGTACCAGTTCCAAATGTTACTTTAACTGAATTTCTAATAAGAAATTGTACTGCATATTCGATGTTTGTTGAATAATCGTTATCGATGTCTTCTGGTCCAGTAACCATACCATCGCCATTACTTGCTGTACCTTCTGTTAATAATGAGTTATTAGAGATATACATTTTATCTACATTCTCTCTTGCAATCATGTATTGTCCTAAATCTATATCTCCAAATGCTATGTATCCTTTAAAATCAACAAGTTCATCTGTTCCTGTTTTAAAAAATTCATATTTAAGATCTATATCTTGAACTAGATATATTCTTAATGAATAACTATCAGTAAGAAAACCTATTATTGGATCATCATATCCATTGTTATCTACATTGCCGTAACGCAATAGAGATACCTTTAAGTCTACTTCTTGTCCTTTATATACAGCGCATTTTTTATATTTTATCCAAATATCATCCGCTGAGATATCACTAATATAAACATTTTTATCTGTTATATCGCCGACAGTTGTAGGATTATTAGCGCCATATGTATAACTCTCATGAAATACAAAGCTTGAACTTACTTCTATGTTTGATCTTTCGACCATTTCTTGTGAATTTAAAGTAAATCCATAAGCTCCGTCTATAAGGTTATCTGGGCCTATTCTTTCAACTTCTACAGCCTTAACGCTACCATGTAAGCATAACATAGCAAATGCTAGCATGATAACAGCTACTACTCTTACTTTTTTCATAAATTCCCCCCATATTTATATTTTTAGGCTTTAATTAGTTCAAATTAAATAACCATAAATTACAAATATATAATATAATATTTGAGAAAAAAATTATATATTTTTACAAATAAATCTTACCTTTTGAGTAATTTGAAACATATTTGATTTCTTTTTGTAACATTTTGCCGCTTTTTCGCATATAAACGGTAAGCGTCTCTTTTGACTGACATATAAAAAGTACTCATTTAGTCGAAGTGAGTTATATTTTTTCACCTCGTAAATGAGTACCTATCTTAATCTTGTTTAGCTAATATTATAATTCTTTCATTTTCATTATTATCCATATATATTGATAACGCTATTTCTGCTTTTTCTCCTATATTTTCATCAAAAAAAGATGTATTTTCGTGATCTGTTATAATTCTATCGTAAATTGTATATGATACTTTATTATTATTAATATCCGTAATATAAATCTTATCTCCACTTTCTAAATATTCATTTTTAGAAGAAAGCAAATTGTTTTTATAGTCACCTTCTATTATAATAGTACTTCTCGGCACATTAAGTCCTGCCCCACTTGGATAAATGACGCCCAACAAGTTGTCCCCTGTCTTATTTGCTACTGTACACTCATATTCTATTTTTGGTATTTCTAAAGTACCTAATAATTTTGAACTTTCAGCATTGTATTCTATTTTATCATAAGTATTTTCTGTTGGATTATCATCATTTACTGTTAAATTATATCCGTCATCATTATTAACTTCTTCATTTTTATCTTTTTTGGATATGACACTTATTGCAACAATCAAAGATACAACTGCAACAAGAATGACTAATAATATTATTACCTTTTTTAAGTTTTTATTATTTATTTTATTTTCTTTCATAATTCCTCCTTAATTTACACCTAGATATTCTTCCAAACAAAGACCACTTTCATATACATCCTTAGCTATATCTTTTCCAAGATATCTTATATGCCATGGTTCGTACTTATATCCAGTGATACTTTCCTTATTCTTTTGATATCTTATTATAAATCCGTATTTATAGCAATTCTCGGCAAGCCATATTCCTGCTGGAGTATTTGCAAAAGCATCATCAATCCATCCAACATCCATAGCAAGACCAGTTTGATGCTCTGATGTTCCAGGTCTTGCAGAGAAAGTATCGGCCTCTGCTTGTCCATATGTTGCTACATAATTATTATATAAGCTTGTTTGAAGATCATATGATCTATATCCAGAAAGCAATGGCATATCGTACCCTGCTTGAGCTGCAGCACTTTGCAATTCTAAAAACGCATTATATGCTACAGGTTGTAACCCAGGAGCATAGTCTCTTGGAACAGGATGAGTTTTATTTACAAGCATTATACCATTTATATATGTAATTCCTTCTACTTCAGGACCAAGACTTGGAACTGTTAATTCTGGTTTTTCTTTAACTTCTACTTGTATAGTTGAGCTTACTTTAGGCTCTTCTTTAGTTGATACTGTTATTTGACAAGTTCCAATGCCTACTGCAGTTATATTTCCATCGCCATCTACTGTTGCAATACTCTCGTCACTACTTGTCCACTCAACATCTTTATTAGTGGCGTCTTCTGGCAAAATTGTCATATCGATATGCTCACTATTTTCAATTATTATTTCAGTTGTAGCTTTACTTAAATTTATATTCTCTATAGGTTGTACTACTTTTAGTTTTAATTCTTTTGACTCTAATGTATTTTTTATAACTATAGTATATTCCCCAACTTTTTTAGCTGTAATTTGATTATCTTCATTTATTTGTATATTTTCTGCATCTGTTGACTCAAGTGTGTAGCTATTATATGTATATTTTTGGTTATCTATTCCCAAGTCTAATTTAATATTTTTTCCTTTATTTATTTTTAGTTCCTCATTTTCTATTTGAGATAAGTCTAATTCTAAATATACCACAGAATATTTTTGAGAATTTTCAACAAGCTTTAACTTGCAAAATCCTTCTTCATCTACTTTAACATTATTTGCTACAAATATATCATTTGTGCCATCATTATAGTACTCAGATAAATATCTAGCATTTGCAATAGTACTAGCACTATTTATGCTAAGTGAAGAAACATTTGCTCCACTTATCTGAACACTGATAGCATTATTATATGTCTCATCCTTTTTTACTTTAATATCTATGTCTATATTTTGAGTAACATTTTCATTCTTAATTCTAGCTATATAATTTTTATTTATTATTACTAAATCTAGTTCTTCTTCCATAATCTTATTATATACTTCATCAGAAAGCTTTATATTATTTCCACTATTATATGAAGTAGCCGTTTTGTTTTCAGTATCTACATATTCCATAAATTGCTTGTTTATCTTATTGTTTCTGATAGTAAAACCTAAGATAACTGAGCCTATAGATATAGCTATAACAGCAATTATTATAACAAGAACTAAACATACTATTTTTATTTTTTTCATGTTACCACCCTTTTTAACTAAGTATAGAACCATATATTTTTACATTTTTAATTGTAATTTTATCTCCTAAATTAAAATCATATCTAACATACACATCATTTGTTATCTCATCATACTCTCTAGTATACCTAACATATATACTATATATGTTATTACATTTTTTTATATTAAGTATTTCTTTATTCGAGTAGCTAAAATGCTCTGCATACTCATAATATAGCTCTATATATTCATTACTATAGAACTTGCATAATTCTAAGTTGCCATTAAAGTCAGAAAAATACTCATTTAACTTTTCATTAAATAACTTCACGTCTACTCTTCCAAAGCTATATAATGGCGTACCTTTAATAGTAATGGTATTACTTTCACTAGGTAAAATTTCATCTTTATATTCAAGCCTATTTTCTATCATATTTTTTATAATAAAATCTACCTTATTTTCCTCTGAAAGCTCTCTATTTCCATCCTTTGCAATTGTATCTAAAATAACATGTTCTACATTATCAATAATATCAAATATTTCATTTTTAGTCAATCTTTGACCTGCTTCAATATTAACTTTTGTATACCCAAATAAACACACTACTATAACTTCAACTATAATATAAATTAGAAACTTTTTCTTCATATAAACACTTCCTTTATATTATAATTTAGCACCAAAAAATCACATTGAGAAAAAAAGGCAAAAAAAAGCTAGTTATATACATAACTAGCTCTTTTTTTACATTATTAAAACTTATGTCCGCATTTATCACAGAAATTAGCAGTTGGCTCAAAAACTTGACCACACTCTGGGCAAACCTTTTCAACTACAGTGTCTTCTTTTTTAACTACCTTTTTTTCTTCTTTTATTTTTACTGGTTTTTGCTTCTTTCCACAATTTACACAGAACTTACTATCTACAGATATAACTTCTCCACATTCTTCACAAGTTCTTAGTCCTTTGTTGTACATTATTTTAACTCTCATATTTTCAATTTCTTCGTTAAGTTTGTCAATTTGTTTTGATTGCTTTGTAAAATCTTTTCCAACATCTTTACCAGCCTTATATGAGTCATATATAGCTTTTCCCATTTCCTCGTAAATTTCTTCTATATCAGTTTCTTTTTCTGAGATAGACATTTTTAATTTTGTTTCTTCAATTAGTTTTCCAGATTTGTTAGCAACTGTGTTATATGTATTAGTAGCAGTATCTCCTACCTTTTTTGAGATTTCCTCAACCTTCTTCATAAATTCCATATAAATTCCTCCTTAAATTCGTAATTTAACTATATCATAAAATCTGTAGAAATTCAACTAACTTTATCTATTATTATATTTTCATCTTTTTCTTTTATTACAATTTTTTCGCCGTCATTTATTTTAGCATCCAATATTTCTTCTGCAAATTTATCTTCAACTTTAGATTGAACTGCTCTTTTTAAAGGTCTTGCACCGTAAACATCATCAAAACCGACTCTAGCAATATATTTTACTACTGAATCATCTATTTCAACTTTAATATTTCTTGATTCTAGCTTTTTAGCAAATTCATCTAACATTATTTTAGCGATTTTTTCAACTGACTCTCTATCTAATTTTCTAAATACAATTATCTCATCTAATCTATTTAGGAATTCAGGTCTAAATGTTCTTTTTAGCTCACTCATAACTTCACTTTTTGTTTTTTCATAATTCTTATCTGGATCTTCTGTATTTACAAAGCCTATTGATTTGTTTTCTACTATGTTTCTTGCTCCAGTATTTGAAGTCATTATAATTACTGTATTTTTAAAGCTTACTGTTCTACCATTAGAATCTGTTAGTCTTCCGTCATCTAGTATTTGCAACAATATATTAAATACATCTGGATGTGCCTTTTCAATCTCATCAAAAAGTATTATAGAATAAGGTTTTCTTCTTACTTGCTCTGTTAATTGACCACCATCATCATATCCTACATATCCTGGAGGTGATCCTATAAGTTTTGATACACTATGTGGCTCCATATATTCAGACATATCTAGTCTAATCATAGCGCTTTCACTACCAAACATATTAGTAGCTAAAGCCTTTGTTAATTCTGTTTTACCTACACCTGTTGGTCCTAAGAATATGAATGATCCTATAGGTCTATTTACGTCCTTAAGTCCAACTCTTGCTCTTTTAATAGCTTTAGATAATACATCAATTGCCTCATCTTGACCAATTACTCTTTTCTTAAGCTCTTTATCCAAATTCTTTATTTTTTCTGCTTCTGTCTGAGTTAGTTTTGATACAGGTATTTTAGTCCAGTTAGAAACAACATCACAAATTTCTTCTTTACCTATTGATACTTCTTTATTTTTCTCTTCATTTTTCCAGTTTTCATCTTGCTTAGCTATTTTATCTTTTAACTCTTTTTCTTCATCTCTAATTTTGGCTGCTTTTTCAAAGTTTTGAGAAATAATAGCTTCTTCTTTCTCCTTAGATTTCTTTTCAAGTTCTTTTTCTAAGTTTTTATAGCTTTCAGGTTTTGTTAAACTACGTATCTTAGCTTTAGAACATGCTTCATCTATTAAGTCTATTGCCTTATCTGGTAGAAATCTATCTGTTATGTATCTTTCAGATAATATTGTTGCCTCTTTAATTGCCTCTTCAGTTATTTTAACTTTATGGTGTGCTTCATATTTATCCTTTAATCCTTTTAATATTTCTATGGTATTTTCAATACTTGGCTCTTCAACAATTACACTTTGGAATCTTCTTTCAAGTGCACTATCTTTTTCTATATATTTTCTATATTCATTTAAAGTTGTTGCTCCGATTACTTGAATTTCACCTCTAGATAAAAGTGGTTTTAAAATATTAGCAGCATCCATAGCACCTTCTGCAGATCCAGCACCAACAATTGTGTGTATCTCATCTATAAATAGTATTACATTTGAAGCAGATTTTATCTCTTGTAATGACTTCTTCAAACGCTCCTCAAAATCTCCTCTATACTTAGCACCAGCAAGCATTGAAGCCATATCTAAAGATACAACTCTCTTATTTTTTAATATTTCTGGGACATTGTTCTCATTTATCATTTGAGCAAGTCCTTCAACAACAGCTGTTTTTCCTACTCCAGGCTCACCTATTAGTACAGGATTATTTTTAGTTCTTCTACTTAAAATCTCTATGACTCTTTCAATTTCTTTTTCTCTTCCTATAACAGGATCAAGTTTATTTTGTTTAGCAAGCTCAGTTAAGTCTTTTCCATATTGATTAAGTGTAGGAGTATTATTCTTAGACTTTGATTCCATATTTGCAGGATCATGATATGTATTATTTATTGGTGATTCTTCACCTAGTATTTTTAATATTTCTGTAAATATCTTTTGTGGGTCAACATCTGCATCTATTAAAATTCTTACTGCTACACTATCTATTTCACGCATAAGTGATAAAAGTATATGCTCAGAGCCCACATAATTTTGTCCCATTCTAATAGCTTCTTTTTGACTATTAGCAATTATTCTTTTAGCTCTTGGTGTAAAATCTACTTCATCTTCATCTACAACTGTATTCATTACACCGTCAATTTTTACTATCTCCTCTGCCACATACTCAGCTGTAAGATCTTGCTTTTTTAGTATAACCGCACCAAGTCCTTCATCTTCAGCTAAAAGTCCATATAGTATGTGCTCAGTTCCTATATATGAATAATTGTGTTCAATAGAAAACTCTTTAGCAAGTTCAATTACTTTTCTTGCACTCTCTGTAAATTCATACATTTTAAACTATCTCCTTTCTAAATATTTTGCTTTATATATTCAGCTCTTTTTATATTTTCCTGTTCTCTTGGAAAATGCTCCTTTAATTTTTTTCTTAATGTATTCTTTCCAATATTTTCTATTATTTCGTCTATCTTAGCAATTGGTACATCAATCATATCCATACTTGCACCCATTCTAAGTGATGACAATAGTTGCATAGCTTCCTTTTTTGGCATAAGTATAGCATTTTGCAAAATACCATATGCTCTATACACTTCATCTTTTTCTTCAATTTGATTTTTTAGTATCTCACGTGCTTTTCTTTCTTGCTTTACTATATAGTTAGTTACTTGACTAACTTGCTCAATAATATCTTTTTGTGATATACCTAGAGTCTTTTGGTTAGATATTTGGTAAATACTACCCTCACTACTAGTATTTTCTCCATACATTCCTCTTATTGATACTCCCAAATTAGACAACTCATAAAAAATCTTGTCTATTAGTTTTAGTTTTTCAAGACCAGGAAGATGCAACATAACAGATACTCTCATTCCTGTACCCAAGCATGTAGGACATGCAGTAATATATCCATAGTCCTCATCATATGCATAGTCTAATACTTTAGATAGAGCATTATCCAAAGTAGTAATATGATCATATGCCTCTTTAATGTTAAAGCCCTTTTCAAATGCTTGTATTCTTAAATGATCTTCTTCATTTACCATAGTAGTTATATTATTTTTCTCATCTAAAATAATACCTGTATTTTCTCCATCTAATAACTCTTTAGATATCATATGTGTTTCTACAAGTGACTTTTTAGTAACCTCGTCCATATTATTTAGCTCTAGAAATGTATAGTTACTCTTTGTTGCCTCTTTAATTTTTTCAAGTACTTCTTTGCTCATTTTATTTGACATGTTATGTGGGAAGTTATATCCTTTAATATTTCTAGCAAATCTAATTCTTGTTGTTAAAACAATATCTTCAAATGTATCCATATTATTTCTCCTTTCCCTTATTTTCAAGTTTCTTTATTTTATCTCTTACAACTGCCGCATCTTCAAACTTTTCTTGTTCAATTAACCCTTTAAGTTCTTCTCTTAACTTAGTTAGCTTATCTGTTTCTTTAGTAGTCTCTTTTGGCAATTCTTTTTCTTTAACATGTCTATTTTTTCCTTGAATTCTAAGTAGCATACTGTCTATATCTTTTTTAAAAGTATTATAGCATTCATCGCATCCAAACATTCCAGTAGATTTATATTTAGACAAAGTATATCCACACTTTTTACATTTTATCTCCTCTGGTAGTACATAATCAAAATCTAAAATCATTGGTGAGAACACATCATCTAGGCTATTAAAAATTCCAAGTTTATGTGCACAGCTCTCACATAATTGTAAATTCATTACCTCACCGTTTATATTTTGCTGATATGAAATAGTAGCATTATTTTTTCCACAATTTGAACATTTCATTTTACCACTCCCTTTTAAATCAATTTAACTAAAATATTCTTAAAACTATCTGCTCTTACCTGATCTCTTTTTATTTTGTCTACCTGACCTAGACTTTTTTCAGAAAGAGCAGTACTTATTACTACAGCTGTTTTTTCATCTATAATATTATATCCAAGTAGCTCTCTTAAGTAAACGTCCATAACACTTTGCGACATATTACTTCCTAATTTGCAAATCAAGCTCTTTAAAAAGTCTGCTTTAGAATGTGATATACGGCTAATTTTTATATATCCTCCACCACCTCTTTTACTTTCTACATAAAATCCTAGCTCTGGTATAAATCTAGTAGAAATAACATAGTTTATCTGTGAAGGTACACAATTAAAAGTCTGTGCAAGTTCACTTCTCTTTAGTTCAATTGCTTCTTCCTCATCGATAGCATTCTTTATATACTCTTCTATTATATCTGATAAATTCATACTACCTCCATTCTTCAAAGTTTAACTTTGACTTTCTTTGACTATTATATAATACAATATGCACTTTGTCAAGTGCATATTCTAAATTAACTATTTATTTTATTATTTCTTATTGCAAATACAAATACAGCTCCAAGTAATCCTAATGATAAAATATCTAGTATTGTCATTATAACCACACTACCACTATACTTAGTATATATCTTATAACGTGCTACATAAGAATATATACTAGATATCGCTCCTATAAAAAACGCTACCATAGTTACATTTCTTATTACATTTAAATCTCTACATATAAATAAAGAATAAATACTAAGCATAATGAAAATAATATTTAGCACTAGCATTATTGTTCCTTGCAACTTGGATTTAAAAGCAATTTTACCAAGTAAATATTGATTTGCACAAGGTATCCATGCAAGTGGATAAGTATTCTCTTCTTCTCTCTTGCCTATTGAAAATAGTCCAAATGATATGAATACATATGATAATATTCCAATAGCACAGAATGAGAAAAATACAATTACAAGAGCCAGCGTAATTACAGCTATCTCCATAGTTTCCCTCCAATTTTATATATCACTACTCATAAAATCTTTTAGCTTTTTACTTCTACTTGGATGTCTTAACTTTCTTAATGCCTTTGCTTCAATTTGTCTTATACGTTCACGAGTAACGTCAAACTCTCTTCCAACTTCTTCTAATGTTCTCATTCTACCATCTTCAAGACCAAATCTTAGCTTCAATACTTTTGCTTCTCTAGGTGTTAGTGTTTGCATTACTTCTTCAATATGTTCTCTAAGTAAAGTATCAGCTGCTTGCTCAGATGGTGAAGGAGCGTCTTCATCTGGTATAAAGTTTCCAAGATTGCTCTCATCTTCTTCACCAACTGGTGTTTCAAGTGAGATAGGATCTTGTGCAACTTTTAAGATATCTCTTACTTTTTCTACAGGCATTTCTAGCTCTTCTGCTATTTCTTCAGGTGTTGGTTCTCTTCCAAGAGTTTGTAGTAAATGTCTTGATGTCTTGATTAGCTTATTGATAGTTTCAACCATATGTACTGGTATTCTTATTGTTCTAGCTTGGTCAGCAATTGCTCTTGTAATTGCTTGACGAATCCACCATGTAGCATATGTTGAGAATTTGTATCCTTTTGATTGATCAAATTTATCTACTGCCTTTATTAAGCCTAAATTTCCTTCTTGTATTAGGTCTAAGAAGTTCATTCCTCTACCTATGTACTTTTTAGCAATACTTACAACTAGACGTAAGTTAGATTCAATAAGTTGCTTCTTTGCTTCTTTATCTCCCTTTAACATTCTTTCTGCAAGTATATTTTCTTCTTCATAAGTCAATAGTCTAATTTTACCAATTTCTTTTAAGAACATCTTTACTGGATCATCAACATTTAAATTATCCACAAAAGACATATCTTGCATATCTTGAAATAGTATATCTTTTTCTACTTCATCTATATCTTCTAAATCTGGTTCAATGTCTAAATCTGCAACAGCAAGATTTTCGTCCTCTTTTTTATCCGGATCTTCTTCTAATTCTTCTTTAATCTTTCCATCAATAATTAAATCTTTTTCGTCATCTTCGTCATCTAGTATTAGATTTACTTTAGCTTTATCTAGTTCATCATAAATTTTTGTAACGAACTCAGCGTCTATATTTTCTTTACTAATGAACTCAATGACATCCTTCATCTGCACTTTTTTAGCCTTTACAGCTTCTTCAATAAATTTTTTTACTTTTTCTTTTTGTATACCGTTTTCTTCTTTATCCATAGTTGGAACTCCTCCTATTTCAGCTTTGAAAGCTCAATTATAATTTGATTCAATTCTAATTTAAGGATATCACTCTCATCCTTTGTAACATCTTCACCTAGACGTTTTAGAATTTCATCTCTCCTTATAATTAGTTTTTCTTTTTTCTTATTCTTTAATACATCCTGAAGTAATTTTTCTTCATATCCTGAAATGTCGATATACATTATATCGGTGATTTCCTTTATCATATCTTCGTCATGTATCTTAGATAAGATATCAATTTTATTTATATCATAATTATCTCTTAAAGATAATATGAAATCATAGATTTTTCTTACATCTTCATTTTCTATATCTGAAGATTTTATATTTTCAATTATTTTATCTTGAACATTTTTCTTTTTTGAAAGTAGTAAAGCAATTATATATTGTTCTTGTCTCTTTCTAACATTAGTTATAAGCTGCATCTTTTTGCCTAAGCTTTGCATATCTATAACTACATCATCACTGCTATTTTTCTTAAGTCCTTTTTCTACTTCTTTTAGAATAGGTCCTGGACTCATACCATATTTTTGTGATATTTTGTCTATATATAATTCTCTTTCTATGTTGTTATCTATCTTAGATAGTATATTAGCGACACCAGTTAAGAATTTTACTTTTGAGTCAAAATCATTTAAGTCCAAATGCTTTTCTAATATTGAAACTTTAAATTCAACTAGTGATATAGCATTGTCTATACACTTCTTTAGTCTTTCTGCTCCATACTTGTTTAGATACTCGTCTGGATCTTTTACATCATCTCTATCAAGCTTTAATACTTTTACCTTTAGACCATGACTTGCTAGAATATCTAGTCCTCTCATAGTAGCACCTTGTCCAGCTTCATCTTGGTCATAGCCAATTATTACGTTATCTGTATATTTCTTAATTAGCCTTGCTTGATTTTCAGTAAGTGCAGTTCCAAGAGAGGCAACCGCATTTGAAAAACCAAATTTTTGGAGTGCTATAGCATCCATATATCCTTCAACAATTATTATATTATCTAGTTTTTCTCTTTTAGCAAAGTTCATTAAATATAACGTTTTTCCTTTATGATAGATATCATTTTCTGGTGAATTTACATACTTAGGTATTGTTTTATCCAATACTTTAGCACTAAAAGCTCTTCCACCAAAAGCTAATACTCTATCTCTAATATCAAAAATAGGGAAAATTATTCTAGAATAGAATCTATCATAATACTTGCCATTACTGCTTTGAAGTATTATTCCAGATTGCAACATTTCTTCTTTAGTATATCCTAGTCTTAAAAGATAATCATAAAGTGGTTCTTTTCCTGTTGCATATCCTATTCCAAACTTTGTAATAGTTTTCATATCTAATTTTCTTTGCATTATATAGCTTTTAACATCATTGTTATCTTCTTTTAAAAGCTCCATTAAATTGTTGCGATAAAATACAGCAACATCTTTATTTAATTTAAATAAAGTATCTTTAATGTCTTTGCTCTCTTGCGCAGATTTATTATTATAGCTACTTGCAACCTCATATCTTGAAGTATCAATATTAGCTCTTTCAGCAAGCATTTCAACAGCTTCCCAAAAGTCAATATTTTCTACTTTCATTATAAATGAGATTACATTTCCGCCCTCTGAGCATCCAAAGCATTTGAATATTTGTTTATCCATTGAAACGCAAAAAGAAGGTGTCTTCTCTCTATGAAACGGACATAAACCCATATAGTTTCTTCCGCTTTTTTTCAAATTCACATATTCAGATATAACTTCAACTATATCATTTTGAGATATAACTTCTTCAATTAAATCACCTGAATAATATGGCACCTTTTCTCCTCCTTTATGCTTCAATCATTTTTATTCTTTCTTCTCTATTATAGTATATATTAGTTGTATTAACAATACAAATTATAACTAGAAGTAAATTCAATATTGGTTGGTAATACAACATATCAACTCTGAACACTATTACAAGACAGACTAACAATATAAATATCGCTTTAAGTAAAGTTGATTTTGTATCATACTTTCTATGTAAAAGTAAAGATAAAAATTCCATAAATAATATGTACAAATATGCAAGCATATAAAATCTTGTTGACATACTTGAAAAATAGAATACTTGATTTTTTATATTACTAAAGCTTAAATCTAATTGTGTGTGTATTCCAACAGTTAAATAATTAACTATATTAAATGACACAGCATTACCTGTATTTGCAAGTTTATGCACTATTATTCTTCCACCAAAATATATAGAGCTTGCTATAGTAGCAACAATTACAAGTGATACAATTAGCTTGCTTATCTTTATTCTTTCCACTTTATATATGAAATAATTATTCTTTCTTCTTTTTATAGTATTTTTCTGCTTGCCAGATAAGTTTAGGCTAGTAGAGTCTAAGTTTGAAGTAATAAATAGTGATACTAGTGCTACAATTTCCCATATTAAATAGTTAATGCCACATAATGTACTAAATCCAATACAAAAGCCTAGTACGACTGCTTGTCTTATATATTTTTTATTTTTTATATTAAGTTGCTTTAGCTCATCTATTAACTTTTGCATCACATATATAGATACAAGAAGTGTTAAAGCAATAAGTTTAGAGTTTAAGTTAATAGTCTTATCCTCGATAACATTTGGAAACGTGAACGCAACAAACATACCAAGTACAGATAAAACATCACTCTTTGATACATTAAAAATTATCTTTTGAGTAAATAGACCAATCATATATGTTAAGGCAAAATATAACAGTAAAGTTTTTGTTGGATACATATCTATATCTTTATATACTTTAAAAAATGTAGCCGCTAACATAACTAAGGTTATGTAGGTGTACTTATATAAAGAAGATACGCTTTTTTGCAACTTTAACCTAGATAGCTTTTCTCTAACATAAGTATAAGTTGAAACAAGCACAAAAATTAAAATAAAATATCCAAATTTTATTAACCCACTTGTCGATTCTATTACATCCTTATTTTGATTTATATATACAATGTCCATTACTGTTAAAAACAATATCAATGCTGTAAAAATTGCTACTACTATACTACGTGAAATTTTACTCATATCTACCACTCAATTATTTTTTACTATATAATTCTCTAACCTCTGCTAAAGATTCATGTGTACCAACATCAAACCAAGTGCCTTTAAATGGATAAGCATAAAAAGGCTTTCTTGTATATAAATATGCAACAAAGTTTCCTGGTGCATCTATCTTGTTTCCTTCATCTATGTATTGCTTAAATACTGGTACAACTTCTCTTGGATACAAATATACTGCTGAAGCTGCATATCTTCCTTTTGGTTCAGCTGGTTTTTCTTCAAAACCAACTATTTTCATTTCTTCATTAGTTTCAACTACTCCTAATCTCTTAAGAGTTTCATATTCTTGCTCTTTTACGCAAATTGCAGATGTTCCTTTTTCTTTTTGGAAATCTACAAAGTCTCTTAGCTTGAAAGTAAATAGATTATCTCCTGCTATAATTAACATATCATCATCAATTTTAGCTTGCTCAATAGTAAATTGAATATCTCCTATTGCTCCTAATCTATCTTCATTAGTTGTTGTATTATCGTTAAATACAGTTATTGGCTTTATATTATTTTTTTCTTGTGCCCATTTTTCAAAGTGAGGTGTATATTTTTTGTTTGTTACCAAATATATTTCATCTACCTCATCTAAAGTGTTAACATCATCTACTATATAATCTAGTAGTGGTCTTCCTCCTATTTCTAACAAAGCTTTTGGAAAGTTCTCTGTTAGAGGGAATAATCTTGTTGCATATCCTGCACAAAGTAAAATACATTTCATAATAATTTCTCCTTTTCATTTTCTATTATTTAATAGTTCAATACTACCACGCAATTATATCACATATGTGTATAATTTGCAAGATAATGTAGTTACATACTAGTTATGATAATTTAAATTAAAAACTTAATAGTGTAACTATACTTGCCTTTTAGATAACAATAAATTGTATAAAAAATGTTGCCACCATACTAGTAGCAACATCCTATACTTTATATTTTTATACTGATTCTATATCGTTTAGTTTTTCTTCAAATTCAGAAATTCTTTGCTCTGTTTCATATTGTTCAATTCTATTTAATGCATATAAATATTTTCTTTCTTGAGAAAGTAATGATTGATATTCTTCATTCCAATCCTCATGATTTTTTAGATTGTTATGTACATCATCTAATTTTTCTTCAAGAACAGCTTTAACTGGTTCAAGTATATTTGCACCCTTCTCTACTTTTATTCCATTATCTACCATATAAGTAACTATTTCAGCAAATAATCTTTCACCTTGTAAATTAACTTCATCTTCTGTATTGTCGTGTAAAATATTTACAACTTTATCTACTTGGTCAATTCCTATTCTATCAAAGATAGTATCTACTCTAGAATCTATGAATTGTCCATTTTCTCCAAATACTTCTTGACCTTTTATAAATAAATCAACGTTATTTTGTATAATTCTTGCTTGCGCTATTGGAAGCTCTTCAGTAGCAATTTTTAAAGCATGTCTATCGTAATATTTTCTAAAAGCACTATTGCACATATCTTGAGATTCACTATATGGTTTAAAATATTGTGCATATTCTCTTAGTACTTCATGTTGTGTTTTATCTCCACTCATGTTCATTCTAAGTTCGTCAATATTTTCACCAAAGTATGCTGTAACTTTATGATCTATGCTATCTAGTTGATATGCAGGTTGTTCAGCAGCAGCTTCATCTACAGCTCCAGCATCAGCTAGAACACCATTTTCTTGTGCAAATACACCTCCTACTGCTCCAATTCCATCGTTGATTGAATCAAGTGTTACTTCTGAAGAAACATTTTCAAGTGAAATTCCGGAAGCTTGTACTGGCTCCTCGACTGGTAAAACTTCTCCATCTTCTTGAGTTCCAGACTTTAACATTAAGTAATCTTTCTTTCTTCCAAAAAGTTTAGCAAAAGCATTTTTCACAGAATCAATATCTTCAAGAAACAATTTCCACTCGTTTTTCCAAAATTCAAACATTAAAAACACCTCTTTTGTACATTATATAATTTACCATTATACGTAATTTCATTATATTAAATGCCTAGTCAAAAAGCAATAACAAGAATATTTTATTTACATTTCACTTAAATTACATTTGACGTTTAAGATGTAAAAAGTGCCGTTTTAATAATATTTGTAGTATGTAATAGTTTACAATAATTTAGCTATATTTAAAAATATATTCAATGTAACTTTTAAAGTTACTTATATCATCTTTTACTCTTTTCCACTCTTTTTTCCAAAAAGAATTGCATTCACATTTTTGTTCAATTTCTAAAATACTAGGGTATAACATTAGTATTCTGCTTTTTCTTAAGTTCACTTTTCTACCTCCAAAAAGTATCTTCATTATACAAAAATCATAAATTACATTCAAGCACAAAATCATTTCATTTAAATTACCAGAATAAAATTTTATTTATGAGTTGTTTTTTATTTCTAAATTTAAAAAATATCTTTTTACATAACTTAAGTATTTATCATATCCTTGTATGGAAAATTAGATAGTGCACCATATTCCCATATGTATATATTCGAATATCCAATGCTATTTAATATTGCTATTGCCTCTTTAGTTCTTATTCCACTTGCACAGTATACAAGTATTCCTTTTTTATCTTTATATTCCCCCTCGTGCTCCCTAATATTTTCTACAGGAATATTTACTGCATTTTTTATATGCATAATATCATATTCTCTTTTAGTTCTTACATCAATAAGTATATTGTTTAAAGGATCTTCTATCATACCTCTTGCTGTTTGATAATTTATTAAATTGTACATTAAGCTCCTATTTTGCGGTCTGCATCTTCTAAAATTGCCAAAAAAATTAAACATAGATTATACCTTCTTTCCTGATATAATCTATGTTTATTATTTAAAATTTATTCTTATTCTACTTTTATTGTTTCAGTAGTAACAGGTTTTTCTTCTTTTTTTCCAAATAAAGCTACTATTATTCCAAGTGCAAATATAAATACTGCAACAGATACTATAACATTAACAATTGGTATTATATCTAATACTTCTAGTATTAAGAAAGTCATTATAGCAACCAATATGTTATTTGGCTTTATTTGAGCTTCAGTATATCTCTTCTCTACAAGTTTAACTACAAAAGTACCAAATATTACATTCTTTAGTAGTCCAACAATAATGTAGCAAGCAATAGCAAATACTAATGCAGCAACTCCAAGTTTTGCTAAAAGCATTAGTAAAACTATACCCATGCATACAGCACATAAAAGTCCTATAAATGCATAAGCTCCACCTTTTAATACACGGTTTGCTTCCATTTTTTCCATCATCTTGTTTAATCTATCTTTCTTTACAAATAATAAGATTATTAAATATATAACAAGGTTTGTAATAACACCATTAACTATTCTATATAAATAAGTTTTCCATGTAACTGTAGTTTGTTCTACAACATCAATTGTAGCTGTTCCTACAGATTCGTCTATTTTTAAATCTTTATTATATGTATTAATGTATATTCCACCTTCAACTTTTGCATTTTCTCCAAATTCAATGTTGTCTGAGTCAAATCTTAATTGTCCTTTTATTACGTTATTAAATTTAGAAACTTCAGCAGCACCTAAGATATTTCCATCAACAGCACCATTAACAGTTAGTTCATTTGTATATAAAGTAAGGTTTCCTGTTACATTAGCTTCTTCTGAAATTGTAACACTACCTGTGCTAAAAATAATTGCATCTTTTACAGTTGAGTTTATTACTACATCTCCAGTTGAGCATATTATTGCAAAGTCCACATCATTATTTATTCTAACAGTATCATTAGAACATATTATAACTCTACCTAAAAGTTTAGCATTTACATCAACAGTAGAAGTAGTACAAATAATACCTGTTTGGCTCATATCTTCATCTATTTCTACTCTTTGTGAATTTACTCTAATAAATGGTAACTTAAAGTCTGAATCGTCTTCACTAGTTTTATATATTCCAGATGAGCTTTTAGAGTCCCATATTGTTACAGCAAATACATTATTGAACACTAGTACAAAAGCAAATAAGCATACTAGCATAAAAGAAAGTTTTTTGTTCATATTTTTTCCTCCTAAAACACATACACTTATTTTATAATAATTATCTATAAAAATCAATAAAATTACATTGCTTTATTTATACTTTGTGAAATTATGTCAGACATTATTTCAATAAGCTCATCTATATCCTTAGGTGTTACAATATAGTTTTCAGTATCAAGTATTGACGCTATTTTTTGATATCTTTTACCATCATCTTCTGTTCCATTTTCTAGCTTACTTATTGCATCATTAGCTATTGTTGCCATATCTACAACCATTGGTACACCTAGTGATATAACATTTGCACTAGTACTATTTTCATCTATCTTGCTATTAAAGTCTGTAATACTAGAGCCAGGTGTTATTCCAGTATTACTAAGCTGTATTGAGGCTCCAACTCTTTTTATAGATTTAGACATTAAACTATCAATAGCTATAATGTATTTAGGATTTACATTTTTGGCTATAGAAGATATTATCTCTGCAGTTTGTATTCCTGTATTTCCCATAACTCCAGGACATATTGCACTTATTTCACGAGTATCAGAAGAAAGTATATCTTTTGTAAGCTTAAGTATGTGGCGTGTTACTTCTATTCCTTTTACTACTTTTGATCCTAAAGCATCTGGTGTCACATACATATTTCCAAGACCCACTACCATAAGTGATCCTTTATCATCTGGTATTAGCTCCTTTAGAAACTCGCCTAGCTTTTGTATAATCTTATCTTTATCGTCTATATATTTTACATTTTCCATTTCAAATGTGATATACTTACCTATTTTTTTATCTATTGCATTTGCACCATTTTGGTTAGTCACATTTACTTGTGTTACTTTAAACTCATCATATTTTTGTTCATCTATCTCTATTCCGTCTATGCTGCTCATGTTATTTATATATTTATACTCGTCTACTCTTTCATCTGCCATATCTGTATTGTACTTTAATTTTTCCATAAAAAACACCTCTAATACAATTATGTATTATTTAAGGTGCTTTTATTCTATAACATACAAATTATTTTCTTAAGTCCAATCTCAAAATCCATGTCTCCATTTTTAGTCTTTTGATCATATTCTTCAAACGCATAAATTATGTTTTTTAGTTCGTTTTCTGTATATTTATCACAAGAGAGAAGTAATTTTTTTACCACAAAAGGATGAATTCCAAGTTTAGTTGCAATATCCTTTTCTCCCTTATCTTTAAGAAGTTTTATCATATAAAGCTGTTTAAATTGTTTATATAACATTATGTATATCTTTACTATAGGTTCTTTTTGCTTAAGCAGTGAATCAAGCTCATTTATTGCTAGTTTTTTCTTTTTATTAACTATATAATCTAAAACATCAAATATTTTCGCATTTAAAGTCTTTGAACATACCTTATCTATTATTTCTTTATCTACCGTTCCACCATTTCCTACGTATATAACTAGTTTTTGAAGCTCATTTATATTATTAGCTTTATCCTGTCCACATACTTCTTGCATATATTGTGCATCGTCAAAAGATATTTTTACATTATACTTTCTTAAAGTATCTACTATAAATTGTGCCATCTGTCTTTCATCCAAATGTTTAAATTCAATACATTCAGCAATTTTTGACAAAGTTTTATATTCAGATAATCTCTTATCCACACTATCCTCAATTATTACAACCTTAACATCTTCGTCTATTGTCTTTAATAATTCAACGTTAAATTTTAAGTTTGTATTTTTTATTATTATTAGCTTTTCACTTCCAAAGAAAGTAACCCCTTGAATAACATTTGCAAGTTCATCTATATTATCATTATTTATATAAAACAGATTAACACCTACTTGCAAATTAGCAAATTCTTTTTTAATCTTTTGCACTTTTTGCTCTAATTCATACTTTTCTTCACCGTATAGTAAATAAATATTACTCATTTTTTCTCCTTATAACTGTTCTTTTAATTTTTTTATATCTTCTAAACCCCTATTTGCCATTTCTGTATATTTTTGCTTTTTATCTCTAATGTTTTTATCTAGTGGCTTTAAAATTCCAAAATTAGCATTCATTGGTTGATAATTTTTGTTTTCTGTAGAAATATATTTAGCTAAACTTCCTAGCATAGTTGTTTCAGGGAAATCTATCCTTTCTCCCTCTAATCTCTTAATTATGCTATAAGCTACCATTAGTCCTGATGCAGCTGACTCAACATAACCCTCAACACCAGAAATCTGGCCAGCAAAATACACATTATCATCTTCTTTTAAGCAAAAATTATTATCTAAAAGTCTACTACCATTTATATATGTGTTTTTATGCATCACACCATATCTTTCAAATACAGCATTTTCAAGTCCTGGTATCATTGAAAAGACACGTTTTTGCTCACCAAATGTAAGACTTGTTTGAAAGCCAACCAAATTATAAATTGTTTTTTCTTTATTTTCAGCTCTTAACTGCACAACAGCATATGGTTTAGCATTTAACTGAGGGTTTTCCAGCCCTACTGGCTTTAATGGTCCAAATACAAGAGTTTTTTCTCCTCTTTTTGCCATTTCTTCTATTGGCATACAGCCTTCAAAAAGCTGTAGTTTATCAAAAAAATGTCTTTCTGCTGTTTTAGCATTTATAAGCTCGTTATAAAAATTCATATACTCTTCTTTAGTCATACACAAATTTAGATAATCTCCAACACCAACTGTACCATATCTGTCCATAAAGTAAGCTTTAGAATAATCTATACTATCTGCCTCAACTATAGGTGCTGCTGCATCAAAAAAGTACAAGCTTTCTTGACCTATTTTTTTACTTAGGCTCTCCATTAGCTTATTACTTGTAAGAGGGCCTGTTGCAACTACTTTTATTCCCTCTATGCTATCTATATCATCTACCTGTTTATATATTATTTCTATGTTTTTATTAGACTTTATTTTATCTGTTATATACTTTGAAAAAATATCTCTATTTACAGCTAAAGCCTGTCCAGCTGGTATTTTAGCATTATATGCAGACTCAATAAATAGGCTTCCAAGTATTTCCATTTCTTTTTTAAGTAGTCCGCAAGCATTAGTAATAGCTTCAGATTTTAACGAATTACTACATACAAGTTCTGCAAAGTCATCTGATACATGTGCCTCGCTCCTATACTCTGGTTTCATTTCATACAACCTAACTTTTATTCCATTACTTGCTAATATATGTGCACACTCACAGCCTGCAAGACCAGCTCCAATTATATTTACTATCTTTTCCATTTTTTCTCCATTCTAGCCATATTATATTATACATATAGGTATTTTGCAAGAAAAAAATAACTAGGATTTCTCCTAGTTAAAAAGATTAATTGCTGCTTTTATACCATTCATGTAAATTTAGGGTAATGCCATCACTATCGTATTCAAAAAGCATTATTGTTCCATCAATTTTTTGTGCTGCTACAGCAATATAACCGCTTCCGTAATTTTGTGCATAATTTACTTGGAAAATTCTTACCACATTGTCAAGACCTTCAACTTTTTTAGGTGTGCAATCGCCTTTTAATACATCACTTACAAGGTTTTGATATACAGTTCCATTATCAAGAAGTGTTATAATTCTTTCATTACCCATGCCATTACCAAAGAAGTATATTTTAGAATCTGCTATTTTTCCATCATATTGAATTAAAAAGTTATCTGCTGTTATATCTCTATACGCCATACTAGCTTTATCTTTATCGCTAACTGCAACTTCTACAGCTGTATATTGATTTTCTGAATATCTTGAATTTGAAAGATTTATGCCCATAGCACTATCAGATATACGAACTCCTAATCTTCCGCCATCTGTTTCATTATGCTCGTAGAAAGGAACCAAAGCTTGCACACTTTTTTCAGGTTCTTTTTCTGTCTCTTCGTTTTTATTATCTCCTTTTTGGTTTAATTTTTCTTCTAATTCACTTACTTTAGCTTGCAGCTCGTTTGCTTTTTCTGTTGCTGAATTAGCTAGAGTATTCTTTTTAGATATTGAGCTAATACAAAATCCTAAGCATACAACTAAAACAACTATTGTTAATATTAAAACTATCATTGAAATATATTTTTTCATAATATAACCTCCAATACATTAATTGTATCACATAATAAAAAAATAAACAAAAAAATCCTACTATTTGTAGGATTTTTTTACTTTTTTTTAGTATTTTTAATTGCCTTAGGTTTAGTCCATGATATATAGTGACATTTACTGTCTTCAGTGTTTGTATTATTTTCGCAAACATAGAAAGGCCTCTTTGTCTTTGTCCTTTTAATTAAAACTTTTCCGCCACACTCTGGACAAGGAACATCTATACTTTCAACATATGGTTTTATGTTTTGACATTCAGGGTATCCAGGACAAGCCAAGAATTTTCCAAATCTTCCTTGTTTTATTACCATTTTTCTTCCACATTTTTCACAAACTACATCTGTTTCTTGCTCTGGTATTTTTACCTTTTCTATTTTATCTTGCACTTCTAATAGGTTCTTGTTAAATGGTTCATAGAAATCTCTAAGCATTTCTATATAGTTTTGTTTAGATTCTGCAACGTCATCCAGTTTATTTTCCATATCTGCAGTAAACTTAACATCAACAATATTTTCAAAATTTTCTTCTAGAAGCTTATTTACTATTTCGCCTAAATCTGTAGGCTTTAAGTATTTTCCTTCTTTTTCTATGTATAATCTATCTTCTATTGTAGATATAGTTGGTGCGTATGTACTTGGACGTCCAACACCTTTTTCTTCCATTACTTTAACTAAACTTGCTTCAGTATATCTTGCAGGTGGCTCTGTTACTTTTTTATCCGCCTTTAATTCCTCTTGTTTTAATACTTCACCTACTGAAAGCTCAGGTAGTACTTTTAGCTCGTCGTCATCTTCTTCATCTACATCATTTTTACTTTTCACTTTATCGTCTTTTCCCTCTGTATATAATTTCATAAAGCCGTCGAATTTTATAACGCTACCATTTATATGGAATATATAATCTTCTACCTTTACAATTACCTTTGTAGTATCATATACAGCCACAGACATTTGTGATGCTAAAAATCTATTTAATATTAAGTTATATAGCTTTTCATCATCTTTTCCAAGACCATTAACCTCTTCTAAGTGTGTAGGTCTTATTGCCTCATGCGCATCTTGTGCATTATCTTTAGCTTTAAATTCTCTTGGCAAGTAATACTTACTTCCAAATTTATCTAATATATAGTCCTTAGCCATTTTTCTTGCATCATCAGAAAGTCTAATTGAGTCTGTTCTCATATATGTAATATAACCTGATTCATACAATCTTTGTGCTACCATCATTGTCTTCTTTACTCCAAAGCCAAGTTTTCTTGATGCCTCTTGTTGTAATGATGATGTTGTAAATGGTACTGGTGGATTCTTTCTTCTTTCACTCTTTTTAATATCCACAATTTCATATTTTTTACCATCTATCTTTTCAATAATTGAATTTACTTGCTTTGAATCTTTTAAGTCTATTCTACCAGATTCATATCCATAGAATTTTGCTATAACTATATCTTTTTTTCTACTTAGCTTTGCATACATTACATAGTACTCTTCTGGCACAAAATCTCTTATCTCACGTTCTTTATCCACAATTATTTTTAATGCAACAGATTGAACTCTTCCAGCACTAGTGCCTTTCTTTACTTTTTTCCAAAGCAAAGGTGAAAGCTTATATCCAACAATTCTGTCTAAAATTCTTCTTGCTTGCTGAGCATCTACAAGAGCTTGATTTATTTTTCTTGGTTTTTCAACTGCTTTTTTTACAGCATTTTTTGTAATTTCATTAAATTCAATTCTACACTTATCCTCTTTGTCTATGTCTAAAACATTTCTTAAGTGCCAAGCTATAGCCTCTCCCTCTCTATCAGGGTCGGTTGCAAGATATACTATATCTTTGCCTTTTGCAAGCTCTTTAATTTCTTTAATAATTTTAGATTTACCTGTCATAACTTTATACTCAGGTTTGAAATCATGCTCTATATCTACTCCCATTTTGCTTGCTGGTAAGTCTACGACATGACCTTGAGATGCTATAACTTCATAGTCTGAGCCTAAGTATTTTTTTATTGTCTTTGCTTTTGATGGTGATTCAACTATTACTAATTTTGACATTTAATCATAACCTTTCATTCCTGATTCGATATTATACCACAAATATTTAATTTAAATCAATCACTATATAATATATTTAATAAATTTGATAAACATCTTGTTGCAAGAGTTGCCTCTTCAATAGTATTTCCAGAAGCTCCTACCTCTATTAAGAAAGAGTTTTCGCATAAATCTTGGTTATATACTGAATTTCTAATTATCATTGGTCTAAAAAGTCCAGGATATATCTTGTTTGCTAGCATTTGTATTTCAAGAGCTAACTTTAAATTTTGGAAATAATACGGGTTTTCTTCACCGTCGTATCCTATCCCCATAACAAGCATTACTGATGCAACATTATATCCTTTTAGTGTTACTTTAGGTGCAAAATCTAGATCTTCTATTGCGTCTCTATGAACATCTATAGATATTTTTACATTTGGATTTTCACTTAAAAGTGTAGTTACAGTTTGTCTAGAGTTTGAATAAGCACTATTATATTCTCCATAGTCATGTGGTGTTAGACTACATATAGTATTTATTCCTTTGCTATTTAAATTTTGTGCAAATGTTGAGGCAATAAACAGCATATTATAATTTCCATCTACACTTCTTCTAGGGCTTGTATATTCAAATTTATATTTTTCACT
>CANROM010000009.1 GCA_947632225.1 uncultured Clostridia bacterium
TTTTTATCTTCATCTTCCTTTTTAGGTGTCTCAGAAAATACATTATTCTCTTCTACTATAGTATATTCAGACTTAAGCTCAATCATTTTAATAACCGTAAATGCAACTGTTATACCAATACACAATATAACTGCAATTATTATCATAATTACACGTACATTTATTTTTTTCTTTTTTGGCTTACCACTTATATTAATATTTTGGTTTTCTGTAGTAATATTTTTTTCTTCTTCCATAATATCACCCTTTATTTAACTGGAACATAACCAGCTTCTTTAGCAACATTTTGTCCTCTTTTTGAAAGCATTTCATTTGCAAGTTTTCTTGCTGGACTATCTTCTGAATCCGCTTTATTTATAACTATATAATATGCTGTTGTAAATGGATAAGATCCATCCTTTATTGTTTGCATATTTGGTGCAACATCATTTACACTCAAAAGTTTAATATTACTTGCAACTTCACTATCTATTGTTTGATACATAGTTGTAGCATAATAATAGTATGAATATCCTATTGAGTTTTTGCCATTATCATATGATGACACATAGTTAATTATTTGTGCCATTGTTTCAAGTAAGTTCTCTTTTGGTGGATCCATTAGCTTCTTATCTTTCATAACTAAAGATAACATACCTGTTTGGCTTCCAGAGTTTACTGGTCTTTGATATGCTATTATATTAGCATCTTCTCCACCAACATCTTTCCAATTTGTTGTATTTCCAGAGTATATATCCTGAATTTGTTCAATAGTTAAGTTGTTTACTTTATTTTGAGCATTTACATAGAACACAAAGCCCTCTTTTACAACAGGAATAACTTCAAGTTCTACTCCTTTATCTTTTGCAAGTTGTAGTTCTTCTGCTGATGGCTCAGTAACTACTATTAAGTCCACTTCATCATTTACTAGTCTTTCATATGCAGGATGTGTATTAGTATAATCTAAACTATTAATATCAACATCTGCTCCCACAAAATTTTTAATAAATGCATTTGTTAGAGGTTGAGTTGCTAAAGATGCATCAACCTTTGGATAATTTTCTAATGTATATAAAGGCTCTGTTGAAATTTTATTTGCCTCTATTTCTTCTTGTTGTTTCTTTGCTAAGTTCTTCTCATATATTTTAGTTATTGCAAAATAACATGCAATACACACTAGTATAAGTGCTAAAAAGCACAACAAAATAGTTATAATTGATTTTCTTTTATTTGTAGACATATAATCATACCTCCATAATTTTATGATAGCATAAATAAATAACTTTTTTCAATAAAAGCTCCTAAAATAATATACATAATTTTAAGAGCTTAAAAACCTATAGTTTCTGTATTTTTTCTATTAACTTATTTACATTTTCCTCAGTTGTTGCCCATGAAGTACAAACACGAGCTACTACATTTTTGCTGTCTTCTTTTTCCCACTTATATAATGCAAATTCTTTATTTAGCTTTTCAAAAACTTCATTTGGCAATATAACAAACTGCTGATTAGTAAAAGAGTTATACTTTAACTTAAATCCTGCATTTATGAATGCCTCTTTAATTCTTAATGCAAGTTCAACTGCATGCTTAGAAATAGTAAAATATAAATCTTTATCTAGTAAAGTATCAAATTGAATACCTAAGAGTCTGCCTTTAGCAAGTAGGCCACCTCTTTGCTTAATAAAATATCTAAAATCTTTTTTCAAATCATTATTTACTAATACTACTGCCTCTCCAAATAAAGCTCCTTGTTTAGTTCCACCAATATAAAAAGCATCACACATATTAGGTAAATCACTAATTTTAATATCTGTATCTTTAGCAACCAGTCCATATCCAAGTCTTGCACCATCTATATATAAATACATATCATTCTTTTTACATACATTGTATATGTCTTCTATTTCTTTTTTAGTATAATTTGTACCATATTCTGTAGGAAGTGTTATAAATACAAGCTTAGGCATTACTGTATGTTCAGGTGAGTCTTGGTCATAATGCTGTGCTACAATTTTTTCTACCTGTTTGCTACTTAGCTTTCCTTCATTATTTTTAACTGCAATTATCTTATTACCTAGAGATTCTACAGCACCTGTCTCATGCACATTTATATGTGCACTATCTGTACAAATTACTGCTTGATAGCTTTTTAAAGCACTAGAAATAACTGTAAAGTTTGTCTGTGTGCCACTAACTAAGATATGTACATCAATATCTTCTCTTTTACAAAGTTTTTTTATCTTCTTTATAGCACTACTAGTATACTCATCTCTACTATATCCAGCTGTTTGCTCGTAATTTGTTTCAACTATTTTCTTTAGCACCTTAGGATGTGCTCCCTCTAAATAATCGCAATCGAATCTTATCATATATCATCTCTCCAATAATAAAATTATATTATATATAAAAACTTTATACAAGGATATAATAAAATCTTATATTGAAAGATTGTAATTATTGTGGTATATTATCTTTGTACTAAAAAAAGTGAGGTATTGTTTATGGCAAAGTTTCTTTTAATGCGACACGCAGAACCAGATTATACAGAAATAGACAAAAGAAAATACAGAGCTTTTGGAAATGATTTAGCATCTCTTTCTCAAAAAGGAATAGAGCAAGCAACAGCGGTATCTATGGATGAAAGGCTAAAAGATGTAGATTTAATACTAACTTCACCATTTACCAGAACACTGCATACTGCATCAATCATTTCAAAAGAGTTAGATGTCAAACTAGTTGTAGAGCTTGACTTAATGGAATGGATACCAGATAAAGCATATATGTATGATGACTATTCTAAAGTTGTTAAGTGGCGTGAAAAATATGACACAAACAATGGTAAACATTCATCAGATAGTGATAACTGGGAAGAAAAATTTGAAATAGTAAAAAGAGTAAATAATGTTCTAAAGAAATATCAAGACTATTCTTGTGTTTTAGTAATAACACACGGCATGGTAATAAATGCATTAACTGATACAAAGAAACCAGAAAATGTACAAATTGTCGAGTATAATTTAGAAAATTAGAATATTTGAAAGGAGATAAATTTATGAAAAACCCTATAGTTACAATTGAAATGGAGAATGGAGATATAATAAAAGCAGAGCTATATCCAGATATAGCACCTAATACTGTTAATAACTTTATATCTTTAGTAAAGCATGGCTTTTATGATGGTATCATATTTCACAGAGTTATATCTGGCTTTATGATTCAAGGTGGTGACCCAGAAGGAATAGGAACTGGTGGACCAGGATATTCAATAAAAGGTGAGTTTGCTAGAAATGGTTTTAAAAACGATTTAAAACACGAAGCAGGAGTACTATCTATGGCAAGATCAATGCTTCCTAACTCAGCTGGCTCACAGTTTTTTATAATGCATGAAAATGCACCTCATCTTGATGGCTCATATGCTGCATTTGGGAAAGTTATTGAGGGCATGGATGTAGTTAACAAAATAGCTACAACACCTACTGATTCATCTGATAGACCACTTAACCCACAAGTTATGAAAAAAGTAACAGTAGATACACAAGGTGTAGATTATCCAGAACCAATTAAATATAATTAGAATTTTATCTAAATATCTAGAAAAAGGCCTTTATTTTAATATATAGAGGTCTTTTTATTTTTTAAAGTATTTTTAGCCTCTACTTTGCATATATTTATTATATAGAATTTATCTAAGGAGGTTAAAATGAATCCATTTACTTTTGATACACCAATCTCAGGTCAAAAATATTATGATTGGAAATGTATTTATCCAGTTCCATACGATAAGAAAACTACTAGTCCTTATACTAAAGCAAGAGTTATACTTATGAACGGATGTGAAACAGAAAATGTATTTTTCTTACATCAATTTAATAGAAACTGCCCAGACAATAATTTAAGAAGAGAATTAGCTAAAATACGTAGAATGGAGCAACAGCAACAAAAGAAAGTACAATGCTTAAAGCCAATTGACGAAAATATACTAGAAGAAACTATAATTTATGAGCTACTTGCTGTAGATTTGACAGCCAGAATGGCTAAATGTGAGCCAGATTCCTATGTAAAGCAAGCATTAGATTTTGCTTTACTTGAAGATTTCGACCATTTATACAGGTACTCAAATTTAATGAAATTAGAATATAACCAAAGTGCAGAGTACTTAGTTGGTAGATATACAGAAATAATGCCAGCAAGACCTACTATTGCACATCATAGATGCCCAACAGATACTATTAGAAGATTTAATGATGGCAATGTAGCAACTATTACTAAACTACATTGTAATATAATAACTGCTGCAGAGCAACAAACTATGAACTTTTATATGAATGTATGCAATCTATACCCATCAGATTTAGGTAGAAGATTATATCAAGAAATAGGTATGGTTGAGGAAGACCATGTTACACACTATGGAAGTCTTTTAAACACTAACCTTACTTACTTAGAAAATCTAGTAATGCATATGTATACATCTTGCTATTTGTACTACTCATGTCTTCAAGATGAAACTAATCCACAAGTTAAATGTGTATGGAAAGATTGCTATTATCAAGAAGTAGCAAACTTACAAAAAGCTGCTAAACTACTTGAAGAATATGAGTGTAAAAAGTGGACAGATTTAATACCAGATGGTACTTTTCCAGAGCTACTTGTACTTGGACCAAATGTAGAATATGTGCGTGAAGTACTAAAAAATGCAGTTACTTGGACTGCATTAAAAGAAGATTATTGCCCAGTAAATTTAATGCCACTAGATAGTGACTTCTTCCAATATCAATCAATTGTAAACAATGATGTTGACTGCAATCCTTCTCATAATACTATATGCAAAACTATTGGAAAATTTGGTACAGATTATAGATATGAGAAAGCTCCAAATCCAATACCTGAACTACAACAAAGAAATGTAGATAACTACACACTTGGAAGAGTTCCTTGTGATGAATAAGTAAAAATGAGTGAATAAAAATTCACTCATTTTCTTTTTACTTTAAATATTTTATATCTCAGAAAGACATTCATCTAGTTTTTTAATAATTTCTTCTTTGTTCATATCTTTTCCTATAAATACTATTTTGTTCATTCTGTCTCCACATTTTTCATCCCATACTTTTTTAATTGATGGATTATATTGTAGTATTTTTTCAATCTCGTATTTAGGTGCAGCAGCAATCCACTCACCAGCTTCAGATATAGTCTTTTGTTTTCCTGATTGTTCAAAGCAGTATGACATATAGTCATCATCATTTAGCCATACTAGTCCTTTTGCCCTAATTACAGATTTTGGAAATTCATCTAGAAAAGCTTCGAATTTTTTCGCTCTAAATGGTTTTCTTCTATAATATACAAAAGAACTTATACCATACTCTTCAGTTTCTGTTTCATGTTCTTCTTCCTCGTCATTTTCTAGCTCTTCTACCCAACCAGCACTAATTGATGCTTTTTCAAAATCAAAAAGGTTAGTATTTAGTATCTTATCTACATCTACTTTTCCATAGTTTGTCTCTATTATTTCTGCATTAGGTTGAAGTTTTTTAATTATAACTTTTACTTTATCTAATTCTTCTTTAGATATATCATTTACTTTATTTAGTATGATAGTATTACAAAATTCTATCTGTTGTATAAGTAAATTTTCTATATCTTCTTCATCTATATTTTCTTTTACAAGGTTATCTCCACAACCAAATTCTGTAGCAAGTCTTAGTGCATCTACAACTGTTACAACATTATCTAGTCTACAGATTTTAGGAAGACCATACTTTAGAGTTGACTCAGAAAGTACTGTTATTGTTTGAGCTATTGGTATTGGCTCACAAATTCCACTTGCTTCAATTAAAATATAATCAAACTGTCTAGTCTTAATTAAATCTACTATTTGTTGCATTAAGTCTACCTTTAAAGTACAACATATGCATCCATTAGTAAGTGGTACTAAGCTATCATCTTTCTGGTTAACTACTCCACCTTTTGCAATTAAATCTGCATCTATGTTTACTTCACCTATATCATTTACTATTACAGCAACCTTATATCCTTGTTGATTGCTTAAAATATGATTTATTAAAGTTGTTTTTCCTGATCCAAGATATCCTGTAAGTAATGTAATTGGTACTATTTTTTCCATAATTTTTTCTCCTTCTTTCCTATAGTATTATACAACACTCTGTCAAGAAAATAAAGACCAACATCACTGTTAGTCTTTACATATATTTTTAGTCTTTCAAACACTTATTAAGTACTAGCTTAGATAAATCTATTGTAGCAAATATTGCTATGTTTATAAGTATAACTGCTCCAACTTGCATAAGAGTTAATGGAGCTATTTTTAGTATTGAGCCTATTGGTGTTACAAATACTAAGAACTGAATTAGTGTTAATACTAACATTCCTATGTTCATAGCATTGTTTGAGAAGAAACCTTGTTTTACTATTAGCTCTTTTGTATTTCTACAGTTAATAGCATACATCATTTCTTGTACAATCATGCTTAAAAATGCCATGGTTTGTGCAACTTCTGCACCAAATATATTTCTTCCAACAAAGTATATAGCAAGTACAGATATTCCTTCAAGAAGTGCTGATACTACAAGTGAGCCAATTACAAATGGTGTAAAGAAAGGCTTATTAACTGGTTTAGGTTTTCTTTTCATTATTCCTTTTGCAGACTTTTCAAATGCTAAACATATAGATGGTACAGAATCTGTTACCAAATCTATATACAAGATATGAAGTGGAATAAATATATTAACTTTGCATATTAGACTTATTATTATAACAAGCATTTCAGCAAAATTACTAGATAGAGAATATATAATATCATTACGTATATTATCATATATTCTTCTGCCCTCACCAACAGCATCCACTATTGTGCTAAAGCTATCATCTATTAGTATAACATCTGCAACACTCTTAGTTACTTCAGTACCAGTTTTACCCATACCTATACCAACGTGTGCAAGTTTAATAGCTGGTGCATCATTTACACCATCCCCTGTCATGGCAACTACTTTCTCATTTGCTTGCCAAGCCTTTACAATTCTTACTTTATGTTCTGGTTGTACTCTAGCATATACGCTATATTTATGTACTTCTTTAATTAGTTGCTCATCACTAAATTTATCTAATTCTTTTCCTTCTATTGCTCCTGAGCCATCCTCAAATATTCCTATCTCTTTTGCAATAGCTGTTGCAGTACTTAAGCTATCGCCTGTAATCATGATAGGTCTTATTCCTGCCTCTTTACAAGTTTTAATTGATTCTTTAACAGTTTCTCTTGGCGGATCCATCATTCCAACAAGTCCAACAAATGTTAAATCGTTTTCTACAGTTGTATTTAATTCTTTTTTATTTGGTACTTTATCTATGATTTTGTATGCAAAAGCAAGTACTCTTAGTGATTTATTTGCCATTGCCTTTTCAAAATTTACTATCTTTTGGCTTTCTGCTTGTGTCATAACCTTTAAGTTACCATTTTCATAGTATGAATTGCATCTAGATAATACTGAGTCTAGACTTCCTTTTGTACTAACAACTATTTTTCCAGATACATCATTTATAGTAGTCATCATCTTTCTATCTGAATCAAATGGAACTTCTGCTACTCTCTTATTTGTATCTACTATACTTTCAGGATTATATCCTAAATCCATAGCATACTTAAACAAAGCTGTCTCTGTAGGATCACCAATAAGATCTTCTTTATCTTCTGGATTTATCTTAGTATCATTACATAGTACCATAGTGTTTATAAACAACTCACTATTTTCTATTGGCTCTTTTTCAACTTTATAATCTCTATTATTAAATACAATTTCTTTTACAGTCATCTTATTTTGAGTAATTGTTCCTGTTTTATCTGAGCATATTATATCTAGTGAGCCAAGTGTTTCAACAGCAGACATTTTTCTTACTATAGTATTTTTCTTTGCCATTGATGTTGTACCAAGTGACAAAGTTATAGTAATAACTGCAGGTAGTCCCTCAGGAATAGCTGCAACTGCTAAAGATATGCAAAGCATCATTATTTCTATAAAATCATTTCCTGCAAGTATTCCATATACTAATAGGACACAAATTATTATCCCTATAATAATAGATAAAACCTTACTTATATTATTTATTTTAACTTGAAGTGGAGAAAGTACTTCCTTATCTTTTTGTATAGATGATGCTATTTTACCTAGCTCAGTATTCATTCCAGTTTTAACTACAACAGCATTTACTTTACCATATACTACGTTGCATCCAGAATAAACCATGTTAGTTCTTTCGTTTATTTGTGCATCACTTTTTACTTTTTTAACATCTTTTTGCATTGGCTCACTTTCACCAGTTAGCATAGACTCATCTATACTTGATGCAGCTTCCCAAATTATTCTAGCATCAGCAGGAACCTTATCTCCAGCCTCTAAAGTTATTATATCTCCCGGTACAATTTCTTCTGAAGAACATACCATTACTTTACCATCTCTAATAACTCTAGCTGTAGGAGTAGTCATCTTTTTTAGACTTTCAACAGCTGACTCAGCTTTCATTTCTTGTACAAATCCCATAATAGCGTTTATTAGTATTACCGCAATAATTACTATAGTATCTGTATATGGCTCATTATTTAAGTATGAGCTAATGCCAGAAAACACTGCTGCTATTATTAGGATAAATATCATCATATCTTTAAATTGATCAATAAATTTAGCTAATTTGCTCTTTTTATTAGTCTCTTTTAGCTTATTTAATCCATATCTATTTAGACGTGCTTTTGCCTCTTCAACACTTAGACCATTTTCGCTAGTTTGAAGATTAGTTAAAACGTCTTCAACCTCTTCGTCATAATATTTCATTAAAAATCAGCCTCCAAAATCATTATATCACAAACTATATAAATTATCTTTACTATATATAAAAAAACTAAAAAAATGCAAAAAAAGAGTGCTATAGTTAAAACCATAACACTTTTTACTCTAATAATTTACTTTCAAATAATTGTATGTATTCTTTAAAAGCTCAACTTCATCCAAATAACTGCAATCACTATTCATTATTCCTCTTCTAAGCATATCTATGTGATAAACGAATTTTGGATATTCATTTCTTATTTTAGTTGTATAACAATAGAAATCTTTATTATCTGGAATTGCTGTATTCTTCTTTACTAGCATATCTTCAAAAAGTTCTATGTATTTGTCTTTCATAAGGTCTATTGCTTCTTCGTATTTTTCTTCGTTTAATAATGCATTTATTTTTTTGTCTTCCATTTTGCTCTCCTCCAAACACCACAATACTATTATAACACAAATTTAACAAAAAGTAAATATTATGTAACCTATTTTTTGAAACAAATTAAGAAAGAGCAGATATTTCTGCTCCATTTTTTGGTAAATTTTTTGGCATTTTATGTGTCATATAGAATTCTATATCTCCTTTTAGGAAATAATCATAAGATATATCTGAATCGCTAAGTTGTTCATCCCAAGTTATATCTAAATTATACCATTTGCCATCTAAATATACTGCATTCCACATATGTGACTCATCGGGTCTATTTTCATGTATGTCTTCTAAAATAACAGCTTTAATTCCTAAATTGTCCATTAAAAACTTAAATGCATAAGAGTAACCTGCACAAACTGCTTCGCCCTTATCAAAAAGAGATACAATTGATTGATATTCTGCTTTTTCAAATGATTCGTAATCTTGATAACTACTCATCTCAATCAACTTATCATGGACAAATTTTACTTTTTCTTTGTCAGTTTCATACTTACTTGCTTCATTTAGTATATTTTCATAATTTACCTGTATTTTTTGTTTGGTTTTTAGTGCTTCTTGTTCATCATATGCATACCTTAGCTGTACCACTTTCTTTGTGTTTATATTGCCTAGAAGAGTTGTGTTAGCATTATATGAATCCATCCAAAAGATTTCTGCATGATCAAGAGATACTGCAATAAATGCATTTTTAAATTCCTCTTTAGAAATTTTATCTACTGCTGTTGAAAACTTTGGAACAAATTGTAAATATGCCTCTTTAAACTCATCATAGGCAAGTTGCTCTTGACTATTTAATGTACTTCTATGATATTCATAGACATCTCTTCCAGAAAAAACAGCATAGTTGCTTTCTTCTTTTAATGCACTTATATGCTCAGATGTAGCTCTATTATGTATAAAGTTCAAATAAAAAGAACCCGCAATAATAATTACTAAACATGATGCATGAAGAAATTTTTTCACTTATACCCCACCTTTCACTTGATTATTAAATCTCATGACTTTGAAAATTTCTACATTAAAATTATATCACTTTTTATATTTTATGTCAACTTTATAACTTTGTTCAAAATTCGCTTGTTTAAGTTACAATATGTGATATAATTTTATTCTAAGGGAGTGATGGTATGCAAATAAAAACTCTAATATCTCAAGAAGAAATTCAAGAAAGAATAAAAGAATTAGCAAGACAAATAGAAAAAGACTATAATAGCGAAGAAATAGTTATGATTGTAATACTAAATGGTGCAGCTTTCTTTGCAATGGACTTAGCTAAAAATATAACTTCAAGTGTGCTTGTTGATTTTATGAAGATATCAAGCTACAGTGGTACACAAAGTACGGGAAATTTAAAAATGAAATTAGACTTGTCCCAAGATATACTAGACAAAAATGTATTGATAGTTGAAGATATTGTAGATACTGGTAGAACTTTATACTACTTAAAAGATTATCTTTTAAGTAAAAACCCAAAATCATTAAAAATATGTACACTATTAAATAAGGAAGAACGTAGAGAATTTGATATAAGTGCAGACTATGTAGCATTTGACATACCAAATAAGTTTGTAATTGGATATGGTTTAGACTATGATGAAAAATATCGTAACTTACCATATATTGCATATGTAGAATAAGAATATTTTTAAGCCGTTTAACAAATAATATGATTGGTGAATATAGTTGAAACTTTTTGAATATTTTAAACAAATTTTTGTACTCATTGTTATTATTACAATTTTAGCTATAATAATACACACTATTATTTGTTTAGATATTAAAAATTTTAAAGTATCTGTAAGTCATGTAACTAAGAACTATAACTTATTTAAAGTATTTTATCCAATACTATACATTTTGCTAGGTATTAGTGTGTCAAGATATTTCTTTACTTTTGAAAGTTCTAAAAATCTCTACTTGATATTTTTAATATACTTATCTATTATAGTGCTTTCATTACTTTCAGCTATGCTGTCTTTACGCTATGCTAAATTTATATTTAGTTTTTGGTGTATTATTGCATCTGGTATATTGGATGTTTTTCTATCTTATATACTATATTTAAGCTCATCTAAGTTTTTATACTTAAGTGGTTTTCATATTGCAATGTATTCATATCTTGGTGTAATAACATTTTGGCTGTATTCCCAAACATTATAAAAGAGTAAGATGAAAATCTTACTCTTTAATATTGAAAAATTCAAGCGAATTTCGGTATACAATTTTAGATAATTCTTCAACTGGCATCTTTTTATATTCTGCTAGTTTTTCTAGAATTATAGGTAAATTTTTAGAAGTATTTACTGTTCCTCTTAAATTTGCAGGTGGCAAATATGGTGAATCAGTTTCAATTACTATTTGACTTACAGGGATCATATCCATATATGTAGCAAAAGATTTTGCTCTGTTATATGTTATATTTCCTCCAAAAGCCACCATATAACCATTTTCTAGTACTAGTCTTACTAAGTCATCTGTTGGTGAAAAGCAATGAAGTAAAGTGCCATATTTAGCAGGACATTCTTTTAATACTTTGTATGTATCTAAAGATGCATCTCTTGAATGAACTGCAATTGGTAATTTAAGCTTGTTTGCAAGTTTTATTTGCTCTTTAAATAGTTCTATTTGTGCCTCTTTATTATCTTTTACCCAGTAGTAGTCTAGTCCTATTTCTCCTATTGCAACTATCTTTTCTTTATTTTTTGCATTATTATATATTTCTTCTATTTCTTGTGGAGTACATTTTCCAACATCACTAGGATGTATTCCTATTGCTGCATACATATAATCGTATGTGTCACACATTTCAATAGCTTTCTTAGAGCTTTCTGTGTTATATCCAATATTTACTATCTTATCTACTCCAACACTTTTACACTCTTCTAGCACATTATCCAAATTATCTTTAAATTTTTCATCATTGTAATGTGCATGTGTATCAAAATACTTCATATTAACTCCTATTTCTTTGGTGTAGGGAATGTCATAGTTACTTCTGTTCCCTCATCTAATTTACTATCGATTTTTATAGTACCGTCATTTCCATCTACCATTTCTTTAACAATAGATAGTCCAAGGCCTGTACCACCCATCTTTCTTGATCTAGCTTTATCTACTCTATAAAATCTTTCAAATATTCTATCTAGGTCTTTTTGTGGTATTCCAATACCATTATCTATAACTTTTATATACACTCTATCCTCATATGGACCAGCGTATATTCTAATTAGTCCACCATCTGGTGTATATTTTATACTGTTAGTTAGTATGTTTATTACTATCTGCTCAATAGAATCTTTATCCACATATATATTTGGTACATTTTCTGCACATATTAGTTCTAATTTATGTGATTTTTGTTCAGCCTCGTATCTTACCTTCTCACAGACACGTTTTAGTACATCTACAGTATTTAAGCTAACTTTATTAAAGCTCAATTTATTATAGTCCATCTTAGATAGTTGTAATAAGTCAGACACTAGTCTACTCATTCTATTTGCTTCTTGATTTATAACTTTAGAGAATTTTATTATCTCTTGATATGTTAAATCTCCATTCATTATTGTCTCAGAGTATCCTCTAATTGATGTAAGTGGTGTCTTTAATTCATGAGAAACATTTGCAACAAATTCTTTTCTAACATTGTCTGTTTTAACACTATCTGTTATGTTTCTTACAATCATAATTATACCCATAGGGTTAAGCTCATCACTAAAAAATGGTGCAAAAACTATACTTAAAGCTAATTCTCCCATTTCTGCCTTTAGCTCTAAACTTTGATAGTTAGGCAAGTACATTATCTGGTCGAATTCAATGTTTAAGTTTAATTTTTTACATATTCTTTCAAACGAATCGTCACTATCTGTAATATTTAACATTCTCATGGCTGCTTTATTCATGTGTACAACTTGTCTTTCTGTAGAAAAGGCAATAACACCATCAGCCATATGCTCTAAAATTATCTCAGTTTTATTCTGCTGACTATTCAAGTCAAAAGTATTCTTTTTAATTACTCTTAACATTGCAATATATGATCTAATTAAATCTTTATATTCTGCTATGTCTCTATCTGCCTTAAGTCTTGAAACATCTGGAAATTTACCTTCACTTACAAGCTTCATTCCTTTTTCTATTCTCTTTAATGGTAAAGTAACTTTATTACTAACTATTGCAGATATTATATATGTAACTAAAACTAATACGACTAAAACTATGATATTATTTCTTGAAAATATATTCTCTGTATCAATAATTGAACTAGATAAAATTATGGTAGTTATATATACTATAACTACCATAATTATACTCATAGCTCTAATAATTTTTTTAATAGAAACCTTCATATTTAGCCCGCTTTCTGTATATTATAATGAAACGTAGTATCCCATTCCTCTTTTTGTTTGAACATATTGTGGCTCAGCAGAATTTTTTTCTATTTTTTCTCTTAATCTTCTTACAGTAACGTCAACTGTTCTTGCGTCACCATAGAAATCATATCCCCATACGCCTCTTAGTATTTGCTCTCTAGTAAATACTTGGTTTGGATTTGTAGCTAATAGTTTTAATAGCTCAAATTCTTTTATAGTTAAATCAATTGTTTTTCCACCAACAATTGCGATGTATCTTTCTGGATCAACAATCATATCTCTAATCTTTATTTTATTTTTAGAAGAGTTTTTATCTACTTCGTCTTCAGGCAATACATGTTTTCTTAGGTTAGCTTTTACTCTAGCAATAACTTCTCTAATGCTAAATGGCTTAGTCATGTAGTCGTCTGCTCCTAGTTCTAGACCAATAATCTTGTCCACTACCTCTTCTTTAGCTGTAAGCATAATTATTGGACATACTAAACTTTTTCTTAATTTTTTACATACATTAAATCCATCAATCTTTGGTAACATTAAATCAAGTAATATTAAGTCTGGATTTACAGATAAAGCAAGTTTTATTGCTTCTTCTCCATCATACGCTACAGTAGTAGTAAATCCTTCTTTTTCAAGATTGAATTTTAAAATATCTACTATTGCTTTTTCATCGTCTACTATTAAGATTTTTTTATCATTCATATATATACACCTCATTAACTTTACTTAAGCTGTCTTAATTATATCACGTTCTTTTTTTTTTTGCTACAATTTGTTGAAATTTTTTTGTAATTTTACTGTAATTTGTAATCAAAGGCTAAATTATCCATATTCAATATCTCTTTAGCCCTTGCCTTAAAGGCCTCACTTTCACTAGTCATAACTATATGTATAAGACCTTTAGTGCTAGTATTATAGCTACTTATATGCCTATTTAATTCTTTAGATATACCCTCTGCACCATCCACAATTTTTATATTTGCATCTTTATATAACCTATTTATAACGTTATAAAAATTAGTAGTAAAAAGTGGAAAATGTGTACAACCTAATACTATATGGCTATATTTGTTTAAATCTAAGTTATTTAATATGCTTTCTATATATTCTTCGACTTCTTTCTCTTTATCTTTGCAGTTAATATCCTCTGCAAAAACAACAAGCTTATCTGCTGCAACTAAGTCTACATTTTCCTTTATATCTAGTCTATCTACTAAACTTAAAAGCTTTTCCTGTTTTATAGTTATACTTGTTGCAAGCACAAGTATTCGCTTATTCATATGAGCATCAGCTGCCACTTTTACTGCAGGCTCTGTACCAATAAATGTAATGTCTTTATACTTTTCTCTTAACTGAGATATTAAAAGACACGTAGCAGTATTACATGCTATTACTATAGGGTTACATCCTAAGTCTATTAGATATTTAATGTTTTCCTCTATAACTTGCTTTACAAACGATTCTTCTTTTACTCCATAAGGAGTGTTTTTAGTATCGCCAAGATAGTATATATCATCACTAAGATTGCAGTTTTGTATACACTTTTTTAATACCGTAAGTCCTCCTAGTCCGGAATCAAAAAAACCAATTTTCATTTTTTATTCTCCTTTGAATATATTATATAAAAATACAAATACTATTTGTAACTACAGTGTAGTTTTTTTATATAAAAATAGGTGGTATCAATATATCACCTATTTACATTTCTCTTCTTCCCTCTAAAGCTTTAATAAGTGTTATCTCATCTGTATACTCCAAGTCGCCACCTACAGGAATTCCGTGTGCAATACGAGTTACATTTATGCCAAGTGGCTTAATTAGTCTGGCTATATACATAGCTGTTGCCTCTCCTTCAACTGTAGGATTGGTTGCTAGAATAACTTCTTTTATCTTATCATCACTTAATCTTTGAAGTAACTCTTTTATCTTAATATCACCAGCAGAGATATTATTCATTGGTGAGATAGAGCCATGTAATACATGATACATTCCCCTGTACTCGTGAGTTTTTTCCATAGCGACTACATCTTTTACATTTTCTACTACACATATAGTAGACTCATCTCGCTTTTTATCTGAGCATATCTCACATGGATCTTTCTCAGTTAGATTAAAGCATACTGAGCAAAATTTAACATTTTGTTTAGCATCTACCAATACCTTAGACATTTCTTCTGCCACCTGTGGTGGTGATTCTAAAATGTAAAAAGCTAATCTAACAGCAGATTTGTGTCCTATGCCTGGTAATCTTTCAAACTGATTTATTAACTTATTTACTGTATCTGAATACATATTATCACCTAGAAAAGTCCAGGAACATTAAATCCACCTAATTCTTGCTCCATCATAGAATCTGCTTTCTTTAGTGCTTCATTTACAGCAGTTAATACTAAATCTTGTAACATCTCTACATCATCAGGATCAACTACATCTTTTTTTATTATTATTTCTTTTATTACTTTATCTCCTGTAGCTTTTACTACAACAGCACCACCGCCGGCAGATGTTTCAATCTCCTTTGCTGCTACCTCTTCTTGTTTCTTTTGCATATCTGCTTGCATTTTTTGTGCTTGTCTTAGTATATTTTGCATATTTCCCATTCCACCGCCTGGGAATCCACCATATTTGTTACCCATATTATTATCATCCTTTCACAAAAATTATTATAATATACTTTAATTTTATTTTCAAGTTAATCTATATTAGTATATTCAACATTATTATCTTTAAGTATCTTTTCTATCTTAGATATTTGCTCTTCGTTTTGTCCTCTTAACTCTAATACCATATTCTTATTTATTTTATACTTTTCATATAATACAGTAGCAATAGTATCTGTACTATCATCTAGCTTTAAAATATTATATGCAAAGTTATTTTTAGTTATAATTCTAACTACATCATCCACATATACCTTAGCACCAGCAAGTGCTGAAAATACCTTTATTTTTCCTTTTTCAACAATTGCTTTTTTTAGTTCTTCTGTATTTGGGAACTCAGTAAGTGTAGCAGTATCTACCGTATCATCCTTAACTTTTGAAACATTAACTTTAGGCTCCTGATGAGATACATTTTCACCACCTACTATAGAATTATTTTTTATATAGTTTTGTAGTTCGTTAAGCTTATTTTCTAATGCTTCTATTTTTTTGCCATATATTTGACCTATATTACTATCTTGCATAGTTGCAGGCTCTGATGTTTTACCACCATTTAAATTGCACAATTGTACAATACATGCTTTTAGTACTATTTCTTTTCTTGTTGTAGACTTTAAATCATTATCTAGACTTGAAAGTCTATCTATTATATTTACATATCTTGCAGTATTTTCTTTAGCATCTATAAGCCTACGTAAGAATTCACTAGTAAGCTCAAATGTAAATTGCCTTAAATCTTTGCCTTTTTTAATAACCTCATCAATTTGTTCCAAAGCTTTTAACGAATCATATTCAACTATACTATTTGCAACAGAATCAATTATCTTTTTATCTATTGCACCAACTATATTTTGTACATCCTCATATCTTAATACATCCTCAGTTTCAGATATACATCTTTCAAGAATACTAAGTGCATCTCTTGCAGCACCATCTGCTAGTGTTGCAATATATCTGCATGCCTCATCTTCGTATTTAACATTTTCACAGTCTAATACATATTTAATTCTATTATATAAGTCTTCCTCAGATAGCCTATTAAACTCGAATTTTAAGCATCTTGAAAGTATTGTAACTGGTATCTTATGCTGTTCAGTAGTTGCAAGTATAAATACAACATTCTCAGGTGGCTCTTCTAAAGTCTTAAGTAATGCATTAAATGCACTTGTTGTTAGCATATGTACCTCATCTATTATATATACTCTATATTTAACATCTACTGTAGCATATACTACTTCTTGTCTAATTTGTCTTATGTTTTCTACACTGTTATTTGAAGCTGCATCCATTTCTATAACATCTGTTATAGTTCCGTTTAATATTCCTTTACATACCTCACATTCATTACATGGCTCGCCATCTTTAGGATTTAGACAGTTTATTGCTCTTGCAAATACTTTAGCTGCACTTGTTTTACCAGTACCACGAGTTCCACTAAATAAATATGCGTGGGATATTTTCCCCGTTTTTATTTGATTTTTTAATATTTTTACCACATTTTCTTGACCAATTATACTATCAAAAGTAGTTGGTCTATATTTTCTGTATAATGCTATGTATCCCACGTTTTCCACCTCACAAAAAAGCCAAGCACATAGAGTATATTGCTTATTGCTGCTTCCTTCCGGATCTGACAAGGTTCACAGTACTCTATCGCTTGGCATACGACTATTATACAATATATTCTAATGTTTTTCAAGCCTTATATTTTATTATTTTTATCTATCGTAAATATGAATTTTGATATATCCTGTTTCAATATAGACATACCATTTGAAAAAGTCTCATCTGTTGGCATTTGTAAATCTATATGTGTTTTTGAAGTCTCTCCGTGTTTATCTGTAATGTATAAATCAAAAGAAACACTAAACTTAAGATCTTCTCTATTTACTTTTAATACATCAAAAATCTTAGCGTCAAATTGTATTTCTTCTACAGCTTCATCTACACTTACGCCTTTACAAGTTGTCTCATTATCTATCAAAAGATTTATTATATATTTTTCATTTTCCTGCTCTATTGAAATATCTAAGTCCTTAAGTTCTGGTGTCACTAAGTATTTAGATTCACCATTTTGAGATATTGTCATTCTATCACATAGTGTAGGTTGTGTTATCTCTAAATTTTGCAATTCAATCTTCTCAGGCTCAACATTTGCCTCAACTAATATTGAAATATCATTTGTCTGAATTATATCCATTTCAAAGTCTGATAGCTTTTTTATTTCTTTTTCTTCATCTTGAGTTTCTCTAACATTAGCACTAGACTTTACAACTACTTCGCTTATTCTATAGTTTCCTTGGTTTACTATACCCGTTGTATCTAGAAGTACATTAGCGACTATAATTGTAACTACCACAGACAATACAGCAACGACAATAACAATTAGTCCCTTAACTTTATCCATATCTTCCTCCATCACTTACTAAATTATACTATATATATAACAAAAACACAACAGAAAAAAGACTTAAGATTTCTCTTAAGTCTTTAATTTTAATAGTCTTCATTTTTCTTATTAGGTTTTCCAAATAATTTATCAAACTTAGCTTCAAGTTCTTTTTGTAAGTCAAAGTCGTCTTTTTGTGCGCCTCCATTTATTGGGTCATTATCATTATTCTCATATAAATCATTGTATGAAGTTTCTTCCATTCCCTCAACAAGTGGCTTGTTATCAATTTCTGCCTCACCTTTTCTATTTTTATAAGGGTCGTATGGCTTAGCATCATTCTCAATTTGAATATCTGGTGTAGTTGAAGGACTAGGTGCAACTTTAGCCTCAGGTTTTGGAGCATTAACTGTCTCTTGATCAATTTCAACATCTTTTTGTCTTGCTCTTAAAACTTCTTGTGCTCTTCTTTTTCTATCAACTAAATATCTTTGAACATCAAAATATGAGTATGGAACCATTTCTGGAATTGGCATATCAGTTATGCTTTCAATCTTTAATGACTCAATTATCTCACGTTTTGGATGATATTTATAATACCAAGCTTTTTCTGCTAGTATAGGTTTTAAACCTCTTACCATTATTATCTCTTTATTATTATCTAGTCTTCTAATCTCATCAACAGTAAGCAAATCTCTTGCTTGTCTTTGTGTACTTACTGATACACCCTGTTTTTGTTTTTCATCTTTATCTTTGTTAACAGACTTAGATTCGATTTTTATTGTTGTTTGACCTAAACTCTTAGAAAAATATTCAGCTGTCTTTTGTGAGTTAGTACCTAGTAATATTTGCGTATCACAGTTACCAAGAATATTTTCATATGAGTCTTTGTATAAAGCTTCAAGCTGGTCTAATGACTGAACAATTATTGATATACTAATACCTAAGCTTCTTGTTGTACTCAACTTTTTCTGGAAGTCTGGTATTTGACCAATATTTGCAAACTCATCAAGTAAGAAATATACTTGATTTGGTAGTCTTGAACCATAATCATCTGCTTGCTTATATAATATTGAGAACATCTGGCTGAAAAACATAGTAGATACGAAATCATATGTACTTTCAGCTGCTGATGTAATAACATATATAACTGTTTTCTTCTTTGCAACAGCTCTAAAGTCTATACTGTTTGAAGATGTGATTCTTTGAATTGCTGGCATATCAAAAACACGCATTTTAGAAATAGATGAAATAACTATACTTTGCATTGTTTTATCTGCAGCAGTTTTAAATGATTCATATTGAATTCTTCCTGGATGCTCTGGTTTTAAGTCGTCTATAAATAATTTTTCAAATATAGATGAATCTGCACCACCTTGACGTATGATGTTTAAGCAGCTTCCAATGTTTTGTTGCTCTAATGGAAGCACAGACAATACATAGTAAATTGTAGCACTAATTAACATTTTAGCAGTATTATCCCAGAATGGGTCATCACCGCCGCCACCTTCTTTATGTGCGCCTGTTACTAGTATATGTGCCAAAGTATCAACATCTTGGTCAGAGCATATATTAGATATTGGGTTATAGAAATCACTGTACTTTGGATTTACTAAGTTAAATACCTTTACATCATATCCTTCATTTTGTAGATATTTAGATGTTTCTTTGTATAGTTCTCCTTTAGGGTCTGTTATTACATACGAACCTAAACATTGCATAATGTTTGGTTTAATATAACATGCTGTTTTACCAGAACCAGATCCACCGACAACTATTACATTTTTGTTTATACCTACCTTTTTAAGGTCTGTACCCAAATAATGTCTTCTACTTAGTATAAATCCATCTTTTTTATTTAGGATTTCCTTACCATTAGAGTCATGTTTGTAATCTTCTACTCCATCGCTCCATTCACTTGAACCATTTTCTTTTCCTTCATATTCGCTTTTAGACTTAGCACTAATTTTTGCAAACACATAAACACCAAATACAACAACGAAAATCCAGAAAGTTACCTGCAAAAATAACAAGAAGTCTGAAAATATTCCGCCTAAAAATGCCATATTAGTTATGTTAGTAAATGTCGAACTTATTACATCAAACAGCTTACTACCTTCTTCAGCAGCTCTAGCATCAACAATTGACTGTGTTATAGCACCACCAACCACTACAGAGGCTATTAGTGCTAAGACAACAAGTACTGGAGCATTTTTCTTAAAATCTTCGAAAAATTTTCTCATTTTATATATCTCCCTCTATAATATTTATAATATTTTATTTTTTTCTTTACTATCTTTCTTGTTCGTCTCTCTCTTGGCTTTTAACGTTAATTTCATGTACTTGACCATCTCTGTATTCTATTGCTTTATCTACTACAAATTTACCCTCTCTATCAAATTCACCTTTTACTTCTCTAACATTCATTTTTTTGTTTTTTATTAAAGATTTTCCTTTAGCTTTTGCCATTTTATCTCCTCCTTTAAACAATACTTTCATTTTCTTCAGCTTCTTCATTTAAAAGCTCTCTTATATAACTATCATCTACTGTTACTTCTAATACAATGTATGGTCTATTAGGCATAATCTTACATCTGCCTTTTACTTCACCATTTTCATCTTTATACAATGTAGGTCTTACTTCTTCACCAGTCTGAGAATCTATAATTGAAAAGTTTCTCTTCATATCTGGTGTATAGTTTACTTCTTTGTACTCTATTTCTTCAGTATTGTATATAGTTCCAAAGCTTAATGGTATATTAGACTCCTCAGTTCTAAAACCATCACTGTCTAGTATTCCAAGACTTAAGAATGCTTTTCTATCTGTTAAAGTTAAGAGAACTATATCATCTTCATCATCTTGTTCTTCAATAAGTACATTAAATACTTTTTTAATTTGACCTCCGTCGTTTACCTCAACGCCTCTTAATTTTTCAAGAGATAGTAATGCATATCCTTGTGCATACGCATCAAAATCTTTTTCAACTAAGAAAGCAAGTGTGTTCATTCCTGGCAAATCAACGACTTCAAACTTGTTCATCTGAAATAAATTATCCATATTTCAACCTCTTTTCTATTACTCTGCTTTTCTAACTAAAACCATTGGTGTTAGTGTCTTAGCTTGACCTGCAGGGTTATCCTTAACCATTCCCTTAAGTTCTGCATCATCGTATTCAATACTATCAGCCTTACCTAGAATTTCAACATTGAAATCATTTGCGTCTACAATCATGCATTTAACTCCTGTTGCCTCATATATCTCATTGCATACTCCTGTAGAATTATCTGGTATTCTTATACCAAACTCGGCATAATCTGAAAATACATTTCCATAGAATCCATCAAGTCCACTTACCTCTTGGCCAACAATTTCATAGAAAACTCCTCTTTTGCCAAATAATTTACATACTCCACCAGCCACAGCAGCCCAAATTACTTTTAAAGGACCGCATAGGTTAATAGCAAATTGCATTTTGTATGGGTTATCTACTCCAACCCCAGCATCACTTCTCATTGCAAACTTAGATAAAAATTTTGCAAGCCATGATACTTTTACATCCTTTTTATATACTATTCTTCTTTGACAAAGACTAATTATCTTTTCACTTATCGAAACTATGTCACCTTCTTCGTATATAGGTACAACATATTTCTTAATTAAATCTACATAGCTTTCGCCAAGCTGAACATAGTGTGTTTGAATAGCGTGTCTTATGTATTTGTTGTCGCCCACTTGAATTTCTACATTTTTTCCTTCTAAAGCTTTAAATTCCATAAAAACCCCCCTATCTTATAAAATTAGCTAATACAATTGTATTATAAAAAAAAATAAATGTCAATATAATTGACATTTATTTTAATCTTAGTTTAGTATATTTTTTATACTTAATTTGTTTACATAAAAATACAAGCTTTAGCACCTCGTAAGCCGGATTCTGTTTTGGATAATCATTTATCTAGAGTACATATCACTATGCACTTCAAGCCACCAACTCAAAAGACGGCGAGCAACCTTAATCTCTTTATCTGGTGTTGCACCAAGTGGGGTTTACACCACAAATATGTCTCCATAGTTGTTCGTGAGCTCTTACCTCGCGTTTTCACCCTTACTATAAATAGCGGTTATTTTCTGTTGCACTTTCCTTAGGATCACTCCCACTAGACGTTATCTAGCACTCTGCTCTACGGTGTCCGGACTTTCCTCTTGCAAACACAAGCGATTATCTGAGATACTAAAGCTCTTTTTATTATACCACACTTTGAGAATAAAATAAAGAAAAGGTAAGAATTTCTTACCTTTACTCTTTAATTTTCTTTGTCTTTATATGTTCTCCAACCAGCCTATATACAACTGAAGCTATTGGAACAGCTATTAGCATACCTATAATGCCAAGTCCATTTCCACCCACAATAACTGCAAGCATTACCCATATTCCAGGAAGTCCAACAGCATTTCCTACTATTCTTGGATATATTAAGTTTCCGTCTATCTGTTGAATTACTATAATATATATTACAAACCAAAGTGCTTGTTGTGGATTAACTGCTAGTATCATTATAGCACCAATAACTGTGCCAAAGAAAGCACCAAATACAGGTATTAAAGCAGTAACTCCAATAAGTACTGAAATAGTAAGTGCATAAGGCATACCAAATATTGTCATTCCTATAAAACATAACACTCCTATAATTATTGCCTCAATAAATTGCCCACCAAAAAACTTCTTAAACACATCATTTGTTACACTTCCTACATATAGTAGTTTAGTGTTCTTACCCTCAGGCACATATGCTTTTACTAATTTTTTAAACTGCCTAATTAAAGTCTCTTTTTGGATAAGCATATATATTGCAAAAACGAGTCCTATAAAGAAATTTAAAACTCCTGAGAATAGTCCTATAACAAAATCTATTGAAACACCAATTATTCCTTTAGCAGCATTTTTAACAAACGAAGACCAATCACTTTCAAGTTTCATCCAATCAGGCTTAAATGATGTTATCTTCTCCATAACATTTGGATAATTTGACATTACTTGTGTTAGCCATTCTTGACATCTATCAAAAGCTGTTGGGATATTTTCTTTAAATATGCTTATTGTATTTACAAACTCAGGAACAACTAAAAACATTGTGATCATTATTATTCCAACAAATATTAATAATGATAATATTATGGCTATTACTCTAAGTTTCATATTAATTTTATCTTCGCTATTTTTTGTACCTTTTTTATTTTTACTTTTACTAGATTTTCTTTTAAACATATTCTCAATTTTTGAAAGTGGAATATTTAATATAAAAGCAAGACAAAAGCCATATATAAATGGTTTTATTAGTTTTAATATATATCCTACAACACTAAAAACTACCTTTATATTTAAAAGTGCAAAGAGTAATAATAGTGTATAAGTTATTATTAGCAATATTTTTTTGACGTTATTAGAATTTAATTCAAACATAAAAATTCCTCCATAGTATATATTATACCAAATTTTCCCTTATCTTACAAGAAAAAAGCAGGTAAATGAATTACCTGCTCTTTATTTTTATTCTTCATCACCCTCATTATCTTTAGGCACTTTTGCTATGTTAATTACTTTTCCACCATCAGATGTTCTCATCAAAGTAACACCTTGAGTATTTCTTCCTAGAATACTAATGTCTTTAACATTTATTCTAATTATAACTCCTGTATCAGTAATCATCATAACATCTTCATCTTCTCCTACAATCTTAACGCCAACTATATTTCCAGTCTTAGATGTTATCTTATATGTTAGTACTCCTTTTCCTGCTCTCTTTTGGCATCTATAGTCTTCTATTTCTGATCTCTTACCAAAGCCGTTTTCTGTAATTGCAAGTACGTATCCATTTTCACCTGCTACAGGTTTAATTGGTTCCATACCTATTACTTTATCGTCTTTGCCAAGTTCAATACCTTTTACACCCATAGAAGTTCTGCCTACAGCTCTAACCTCTTCTTCCTTAAATCTTATAGATAAGCCTTGACCTGTTACCATTACTATATCATTAGTTCCATCTGTTAACCTTACGTCAATAAGCTCATCATCTTCTTTAAGAGTTATAGCTTGTATTCCTGTCTTTCTTATATTAGAGTATTCAGCAAGTGGTGTTTTCTTAATTAAACCATTCTTTGTTGCCATTAAAACATATACTGAATCATCTTCAAACTTTTCAACAGGCATTACTGCAGCAATCTTCTCACCTTGTGCAAGCTGTAATAGATTTACAATTGCTGTTCCTTTAGCAGTTCTGCTTGCTTCAGGAAGTTCGTATGTCTTTAGTCTAAATACTTTACCAGTATTAGTAAAGAACATTATATTATTGTGTGTTGAAGTTACAAATATATGCTCAACGAAGTCATCTTCACGAGTGTTCATAGCTGTTAGACCTTTTCCGCCTCTCTTTTGACTTCTGTATACATCTGCTGCAATTCTCTTTACATATCCAAAGTGAGTGATTGTAACAACGTTATTTTCTTCTTTTATTAGTGACTCAACATCAATATCTCCATCGCCATGTGTTATTGCTGTTTTTCTTTCATCACCATATTTATTTTTAAGTTCTATTAACTCATCTTTTATTATATCTTTTACAAGTTGTTCAGATGCAAGAATTTCTCTACAATGAGCAGCAAATGCCATAAGCTCATTATATTCTTCTTCAATCTTGTCTCTTTGTAGTCCTTGTAATCTTCTAAGTTGCATGTCTAATATAGCTTGAGATTGTATTTCAGAAAGTCCAAATGCATCCATAAGTCTTTGTTGTGCATTATCATATGACTCTCTAATTACTTTTACTATTGCATCTATATTATCTATAGCAATTCTTAAACCTTCTAGAATATGAATTCTTGCTTCAGCTTTTGCTAAATCAAATTTTGTTCTTCTTACAACAACATTTTCTCTATGCTTAATGTATTCGGCAAGTATTTCTCTTAGAGTTAATACTCTTGGTACTCCGTCAACAATAGCAAGCATAAGCATACTTTGAGAGTTCTGCAATTGTGTATGCTTGTATAATAGATTTAAAACTACATTAGGATTTGCATCTCTTTTTAACTCTATTACAATACGTACACCAGTTTCTCTATCTGATTCATCTCTTAAGTCTGATATTCCTTCTATTGTTTTAGCTTGTACTAGTTTTGCTATACTTTCAACAAGTGCAGCTTTATTTACTTGATAAGGTATTTCAGTAACAATAATTCTAAATCTTCCTCTGTTATCTTCCTCTATTTCTGCTTTTGCTCTTAAGCATACCTTACCTCTACCAGTAGTATATGCCTCTTTAATTCCTTCTTTTCCAACTATGATACCAGCTGTTGGAAAATCTGGTCCTTTGATATACTTCATAAGTTCTTCATTAGTTATATCTGGATTATCTATTTGAGCAATAGTACCATTTACTACCTCTGTTAAATTATGTGGTGGTATGTTTGAAGCCATACCTACAGCAATACCATAAGCACCATTAACAAGTAAATATGGTAGTTTAGCTGGTAGAACTGATGGCTCTTTAAGTCTATCATCGTAGTTTGGTACAAAATCTACAGTCTCTTTATCTATATCTGCTAGCATCTCTAATGCTATTTTCTCAAGTCTTGCCTCTGTATACCTCATGGCAGCTGGTGGGTCATTATCTACTGATCCAAAGTTACCATGTCCATCAACAAGTGGATATCTAAGTGAAAAATCTTGTGCTAAACGAACTAAAGCGTCGTATATAGCAGCATCTCCATGTGGGTGGTAATTACCCATTGTGTCACCAACTATACTTGCAGATTTTCTGTATGGTTTATCTGGCCACAAAGAGTTCTCATTCATAGAATATAATATTCTTCTATGTACTGGTTTTAAACCATCTCTTACATCAGGCAGTGCACGTGCAACTATAACACTCATGGCATAGTCAATATAAGATCTTTGCATTTCTTCTTCAATTTTTACAGGTACAATTTTTTGCGCCGATAAAAAGTTTTCATCATTAATGTCCATATTCATACCTCCGTTTATGACTATTCTCCCATATTATACTAAAAAAAAAATAAAAAAGCAAGTTAATATTATTGAAATTTGAATTAAATATGGTATAATAAAAATCAGTTATATTATTAGTTTTTAAAGGGGTACTATATGAAATACAAAAACTATTATGAGATATTGGAAGTAAACAGAAAAAGCTCTGATCAAGATATAAAACTAAACTTCAGAAGGCTTGCTAAAGAATATCATCCAGACAAAAATAAAGAGCCTGGTGCTGAGGAAAAGTTTAAAGATATAAATGAAGCTTATGCGGTTTTGACTGATGCAGAAAAAAGAAGAAAATATGACAGACAAGTAGCAAAATATGGATATGGTTTTGCTAACATTGAGTCTGGCTTACAAGATGTAAAATACGAGTTTAAATCTGGAGCAAATGTATTTAATGATTTGCTAAATCAAATACTTGGATTTAAGAAAGATGGTTCAGATACAAATTCAGATATAGATAATGTTGAAAGAAAACAAAAGCCTATTAAAGGAACAGATATTGTTACCCATTTAGATGTAACACTTGAAGAAGGGTTCTTTGGTGTAGAGAAAAAGATAGCAATAAAAGCATATAAAACCGGAATGAAGACATTCTCTGTTAAAGTTCCTGTTGGAATAAAAAACGGAGACAAAATACGTCTTGCCGCTCTTGGTAATCCAGGAAAGAATGGTGGAAAAAACGGTGACTTAATAATACATGTTAAACTTTTAGAAGACAGCGAGTTTAAAATTGTTGGCTCAGACTTCCTAAAAGAAATAAATATCACACCAGCAGTTGCTGCACTTGGAGGTAAATATAAACTACAAGTTATGGACGAGAAATTATTCGTTTCACTTCCAAAGCATTTAAGAGATGGAGAAATAGTAACTGTACCAAACAAGGGATATGTAAAAGAAGATGGTCAACGTGGTGACCTAAATCTAAAGGTTCATATAGACTTACCTACAGACATATCTGAAAGAGAAGAAAAACTATATGAGCAGCTACTAAAAATTGAGAGAAAACGTGAAGAATTAAACTAATAACTAGGTAATACCTAGTTATTTTTTTGGCAGAACAAAAGTGAATCAAAGATTCACTCCATTGCAAATTTCTTGCAATGTTCTTTATAAAGGGTTTGTAGCCTTTAATTTTTTTAGGCTACCCTTTTCTTTATTGGTCGTTGTTCTCGACCATTATCCATCGCAATTTCTTGGTTTGGAATATAATTTTTTATATATTTTCTTAATATATTTAAACTTCCATTTATATCTGCATTTATTTTCTTTCCTTTTTCTGTTATAAATAATCCTCTATATTTTCTTCTTTTTTTATTATAATTTTCCTTTTTCACTTCCTCATTATCTATTGCACTTACTCCCGATGTATATTTCTCACTTATTTTTATTAC